>CAZNUZ010000037.1:0-24869 GCA_964576725.1 uncultured Phycisphaeraceae bacterium | reverse complement strand
GTCGCGATCGAACGCCTGCCGAGCTCGCGCGCGATGAGCGGCGTGGTGCCCGAACCCAGGAACGGGTCCATCACCAGATCGCCCGCGTGCGAGCAAGCGCGGATGACGCGCTCCAAGTACACCTCGGGCAGCTGGTTGTCGTGGTACGCGCGACGCTCTTTGTTGTTGCCCTGGATGCGCCCCCAGTGCTTACCGTACCACACGTCCATGGGGATGCGCTTGCCCGCGGTGCCCGATGACTTCGTCTGTGTCCGCGGGTCGAAGTAGGTCGTCGCGCGGTCGGAGGCCTCTAGGATCTCCGACTCGTTCCAACGCCGATCGGGGTGCCGGCGGTCTTTCATGAAGTAGAGCGCGTGGACCTTGGAGTTGATGAACCGCGTGCGGTTGTTCTGCCCGAAGCGGTAGTGCCAGATGCACCAGTTCACCATCTCGAGGCCGCGATCTTTGAGGTGCATCACGATCTCGGCGGCCCAGTCATCGGGGATGTTCACCCAGATCGCGCCGTGCGGCTTGAGCGCTCCGATGCACATATCGAGCCACGTGTACGTGAAGTCCAGGTACTCGCGCTCGGGCATCTTGTCGTCCCAGCGGTCGTACGCGCGGTCCCAGTTGAAGGGCGGGTCCGCGAAGACAAGATCGACCTCCTGCGCGCGCACCGAGGCGATGTTCGGCAACAGCTCCCGGCAGTCGCCAACGTACACCTCCAGCGAAGGGTCCTTGCGCTCGTAGTCCGGCGTGAGCACGCCGGACCCGCGCACCGCGGGCGCTTTCTTTGAAGTCTTCTTCTTGGAGGGGGACTTCTTCGCGATGGTCTTCTTTTTGGTCGGCGTCTTCTTCGGCACGGGCGCTGGCTCTCGATTCAGAAGGTGCCGTATAGACGGTCGCCCGCGTCGCCGAGCCCCGGGCGGATGTACCCGCGCTCGTCGAGCTCGCGGTCGAGGGCCGCGGTGTAGATCGTGACGTCGGGGTGCTCGTCTTCCATTTTCTGGACCCCGTCGGGAGACGCGACGAGGCAGATCATCCGAATATCCCGAGCGCCCGCAGCACGCAGCATGCCCACAGCCGCCACCGCCGAGCCGCCCGTGGCGAGCATCGGGTCGATGAGCACCACCGGGCCGGCAGCGAGGTCAGAGGGCAGCTTGGAGAGATAGCGTGCGGGCAGCAGCGTCGTCTCATCGCGGATCAGGCCCAGGTGGCCCACCCGCGCCTCGGGCATGATCTCGAGGACGCCCTCCGCCATGCCCAGGCCCGCGCGGAGGATGGGCACAACGGTGATCCGCCCCTCGATCGAGCCCCCCACCATCGGCTCGAGGGGCGTCTGGATGCTCCGCTCTTCCAGCGGGAACGAGCGCGTGACCTCGTAGACCATCAGCCCCGCGATCTGGCCCATGAGCGAGCGGAAGGCCCGAAAACCAGTCTCCTTGTCACGGAGCTGGGTGAGCTTGTGCTGCATCAGCGGATGGTCGATGACATGCAGGTTGGAGTAGTGGACTGCGGCCTCGGTCATAAGGGCCAATCATACACACTGGAGGGCCTGCTCCGCCGCCAAGAGCTTCGGATGGCCTGCCTTTGGCTTGACCGCCCGGGTCGCTGGGCTACCCTATCCGTCCCGCGGCGATGCCCGCGGGAAGCGCACCTGCGCGACATTGGGGCCGTAGCTCAGCTGGGAGAGCGCTTGCATGGCATGCAAGAGGTCGTCGGTTCGATCCCGATCGGCTCCACTTCTGCAACTCGATGCACCGGATCATCAAGCCCCGCCTCACGCGGGGTTTTTTGCTGCGCCGAGTTTGTGCGCCAACCCGCTTCACCCGCAGGCGCCATGTCGGTCGTGCTCATCGGTTCCGCGTCGATTTCACCCCAGCCGATGACACGGCGCGTGTCCCTTCGCGCGATCGCAACCGTGCGCACACCGGCGGTTGGCATTGGCGGTTCAGGATCTCTCCGTCGGCCGCAGCGCGTGCGAACGGCTACACCGCTATCTGGAGCGAACCCATGAAAACCACACTCATTGCCCTCGCCATCGCGGGCACATCCGTCACCTCCGCCACCGCGAGCACCATGGAGATCCTCTCCGCTGATCGCGAACTCCTCGTCATCGCCTGCGGCTTCGACTACGAGTTCGACGACTGCGCGGGCGATCGCCTCACCTCCGACACCGCGGGCGCCTTCGATCAGCAGATCGTCGCCGACCTCGACGACTGGTACGGGAGCGACATCTCAAGAGCCGACGGCTCCATCTTCTCCAACATCACAAGCAACCGTATCGAGCTCGAGTACTTCGCAGACTGCGCGGTGCAGGACGCTGGCTTCTTCGCAGCCGACGCGGGCGTGCAGGGCCAGACAAGCGTCACGTTCGAGGTACTCGATGATGTACGAGTGGTCTTCGAGGGCTACGCGGAGGGCTACGAGCCGGGCTACTTCGTCGCTGGCGCCGGCCTGCGCGAGGAGGGCGGGCCTGGCATCGCGAGCTTCGGCGTACAAGGCCTCGGTGACGACGAAACGCGCTTCGTCGGCTGGCTCTACGCCGGCACGTACACCCTTAGCGCAGACATCGACGTGAGCACCGGATCGGTCCCGTTCGACGCAGCGGGCGAGTTCTCCCTCTCGTTTCGCGTCTACGACAAGGCCGACTTCAACACCGACGGAGCAGTAGACCGCGACGACCGCCGTGCCTTCATCGCCGCGTACCGCGAGCGTTCCGCCGACGCCGACTTCAACGGTGACGGCGTGACCAACAGCGCCGACCGCAAGGCCTACATCGCCGCCTACCGCGCGAGCCGCGAGGCCGCATCGCTCACCCGCTAAGCCAGTACCGGCGAATCAGACTTCAGCATGCGCAACAACGCCGCGGTGCACGGAGGAGAGCACTGCGGCGTTGCGCGCTTTTGGTTCTGGAAGCTACTGGTTCCCCGAAGCAAGTTCCGGGATACACGATGCCTGCGACGAATTCAGTCGCGCTTCCGGCGTCGCATAGAGACACCCGCGAGCCCAAAGAGCGCGACTGCGCCCGGCGCAGGGATGACCGGGTTGCCCTCGAGTGTCACGATCCGCTGGGTACCGTCGGGCGCGAGCGCGCGCACGAAGAGTCGCTCACCGTCGGCGGAGATGTGCTGGGTCTGCTGGAGCACCCAGCCCTCGGGGAGGATGTCCGCGAAGACCTCGTTGAGGTTCACCGACTCGCCCGTGTACCGGTTGAAGAGGAACGCCTCGCGCTGAAGCCCGGCGCCGAAGAGCGATCCGCCCATGAAGAAGCCCGTGGGATCGACCGCGATGACGTCGCCCCAGATGCGATCGCCCACACCCGGGACGCGGTGCGCCACGCCGTCGCCGTCCCAGTACCCAGGCTGATCGAGGGGCGTCTCGGAGGGGATCCTGAACGAGCCGCCGATGATCGTGCCGTCGGCCGAGATCTGGTTGCCCTGCGTGTCGGTGCCCGCGCTCGTTCCGCCCGCCGGTAGCGCGAGCAGTTCCGCCTCGCCCGTCTCGTAGTTGTACCGGCCCGGGCCGAAGCCCTGACTCGGGATCTGCACGAGCCCGACGACGATGGGCGCGTCGGCGGCCATGCCGCGATTCGCGCCGAAGCTCGCGCCGAGTTCGATGTCCGCGAAGGCGTTGCGTATGTCATAGACGGTGTCGGGCGTGATGACCCACGTGCCGGAAGTCGGTCCGATGACGCTCGCGATGGTGCCGTCGGAGCTCAGCCCGCGCACCACGCCGCCCGGGAAGCTGCGCCCGTCCGGCAGGGTCGGGGACCCGGGCACCGCAAAGTCGGTGCTGACGATCTGACCCGCCCCGGCGTCCTGGGCACGCCACTGCTGCGGCGTGTTCCCGAAGAGACCGCTTACAGCAACGCCCCCGCCCGCGACCTGCCCGTTGGCGGAGAGGGCAAAGGCGGCGCCGAAGCCGGCCTGGTTGTACGTCACACCGTCGGCGACGTACCGCGCGAGGACCTGATTGCCGAGCATCGGGTTGGTCGTCGAGCCGATGTACGACCGCCCGTCGGCCGAGATGTCGGCCACAGAGCTGTAGTACGAACCGTCGCCCGGGTCGGTGAGGGGCGCGAAGATGAGCGGGGTGTACGAGGCCACCGCTGCCGGGGCGGTGAGACCGACGGCCGTGAGCGCAACGGCAGCAGCCGCGCACGAGCGCAATCCAATCGACATAGCTGAGACTCTCCTCTCGTGGTGCGATGCGGGCCCTGTGCGACCCGACACGCATAAAAAATGCCCCCATACAGGGGCTCGTCAAGAGGGGAGTAGTCTGAGAATCAGGCGGCTTCCGCCACACTGAGCCAGCAACCTGCGCAAACTTCTGCCTGCAATTGAGTGAGCAGAAGCCTGCCACCATCAATTCTGTGCATCTGTTCATTAGCCGAAACGGCCCGCGACGTAGTTCGAGGTCATCTCGTTGGCGGGGCTGTTGAAGATGCGATCGGTCGGCCCGTGCTCGATGAGCTTGCCCTCGTAGAAGAAGGCGGTCTTGTCCGAGACGCGGACGGCCTGGTGCATGTTGTGCGTCACCATGACGATGGTGAACCGCTCACGCAGCTCGTTGACCAGTTCCTCGATGCGCAGCGTTGCACGCGGGTCGAGGGCCGAGCAGGGCTCGTCCATCAGTAGAACCTCGGGCTCGAGGGCGATCGCCCGCGCGATGCAGAGGCGCTGCTGCTGGCCGCCCGAGAGGCCCAGGGCCGAGTTCTTGAGGCGGTCCTTCACTTCGTCCCAGAGGGCGGCGCCGCGGAGGGACTTCTCAACGAGATCGTCGAGGTCGGACTTGCTCATCTTCATGTGCAGCCGCGGGCCGAAGGCGATGTTGTCGTAGATCGACTTAGGGAAGGGGTTGGGCTTCTGGAAGACCATGCCCACACGCCTGCGGAGATCGACGACGTCGAGCCGCGGGTCGAGGAGGTTCTGCCCCTCCATCTCGATCGTGCCGGTGCACCGTGCGCCGTCGACGAGGTCGTTCATCCGGTTGATCCACCGGAGGAACGTCGACTTGCCGCAGCCCGAAGGACCGATCAGCGCCGTCACCCGGTTGGCGGGCATGTCGAAGGCGATGTTGTGCAGCGCCTGGAAGTCGCCGTACCACGCGTTGCAGTCGCGGACCTTCAGCGCCACGGGCAGCGCGTCGAGCTCGCTCTGGTGCAGCACTTCGGGAGCCGCGGTCGTCTTGGCCTCGGTCATGATCTGGCTCATTTCGGCGGATCGCCTTTCGTAGAAAGAACGTTGCACTGCTGCCGGCGCAGCTTGGCTTACTGCAAGGGCTTCTGGAATTTCTGACGGATGAGTACAGCGGTCGCGTTAAAGAGGAGCAGGACCGACAAGAGGACGATGATGCCCGAGGCCGCCACCTTGTGGAATTCCTCCTGCGGGCGGCTGGCAAACTCGAAGATCATGAGCGGGAGAACGGTGAAGTCGTCCATGAGGTTCTGCGGCGTGAACATGATGAACACCACACCGCACACCACGAGCACCGGCGCCGCCTCGCCCACCGCGCGCGAGAGCGCGAGGATCGAACCGGTCATGATGCCGGGGATCGCGTTGGGGAGCGTCATCTTCCAGACCATCTGCCAGCGCGTCGCGCCCTGAGCGAGCACGCCCTCGCGCAGCGTGCCGGGGATCGCGCGGAGCGCCTCCTGCGAGGCGATGATCACGATCGGAAGGATCACGAGCATCAGCGTGAGCCCGCCCGCGAGAACCGAACGGCCGAACGGGGCCTGCAGGTACCACGGCTTCTTGATCGGCTGGGGGAAGCCCGCGTCGTCGGCGGTGTACGCGGGGATCACGCCGCGGCCCTCCGCCAGCTTCTCGGCGTAGGCGGCTTCGGCCGCTGCGGTCTCTTCGTCCGTCTCCGCCCAGGTGATGTCGCTCTTGGCCCGGCGGATGCCGAGTTCGAGTTCCTCGTAGGCCGCGCTGTCGAGCACACGCACGAACGTGCCGTTGAAATCAACGAACTCTTCGCCCGCGGTGAAGACGGGCGGCGCGTCTTTCTTGCCGGGGACATCGACGTAGTCCCCCGCAGCGTCCTGGTACTGGAAGACGTAGCTCACGCCGACGGAGAAGAAGGGATCGTTCGCGTTCGCCTGGTCGTTGAACATGCGGGCGAACATCGTGAGGCCGATGATGCCGTAGACGATCGAAGGGACGCCCGCGAGGTTGCGGATGTTGAGCTCGATGAAGGAGTGCGCCCGGCGGCTGAAGGGGCCCTTGGGCCGGTACTCCTCGAGGAAGATGGCCGTCGCCACGCCCAGAGGCAAAGCGCTGAGGGCCGTCACGATGAGCACCATGATCGAGCCGTAGATGGCGGCGCGGAAGCCGGCGTTCTCGGGGATGCGCGACACGAAGTTCGTGAAGACCCCCGCCGACATGTACTCGCTGCCCTGGATCAGGATGGCCGTCAGCAGCACACCCAGGATGAGCACAGCGCTGGAGGCGCACGCCACGCAGAAGGCGCGGAAGAGTTTGTCGGTCCGCTGGCGCTTCTTCGTGCGCGCCAGAACCGCGGTGTCTGTGGGCTTCATTCGTACACCTCGCGGTAGCGCTTGAGCACCCGGCCGCCGATGAGCGTGATGATGAGTGTCATGCAGAAGAGCGTCGCGCCGACCGCGTAGGCCGAGTAGTACTCGACGGTCGCGAAGCCGGCGTCGCCCTTGAAGATCTGGACCATGTAGGCGGTCATCGTCTGGATCTGATCGGTGGGCATCAGCGTGAACTGCGCGAGGCCGCCCGCTGCGAGCGCCACGATCATCGTCTCACCGACCGCGCGGGCGATGGCAAGCAGGTACGCCGCCACGATGCCGGAGAGCGCCGCGGGGACGACGACCTTCATAGAGACTTCGAACTTCGTAGCGCCCTGGGCGTAGGCACCCTCGCGCAGGGAGCGGGGCACCGCGCGGAGCGCGTCTTCGGTGAGCGAGGTCACGATCGGCAGGCACATGATGCCCACCGCGATACCGCCCGAGAGAGCGCTGTAGGCCCCGAAGGTGTAGTCGGTGTCGAAGACGTCGTTGACCCCGCTGAGGATGGGGTTGACGATCGGCCTCATCGCGGGGGTGATGACCGTCAGCGCGAGGAAGCCGTAGACAACCGTCGGGATGCCCGCGAGCACCTCGAGCACCGGCTTGAGCACCGCGCGGACGCGGGGGTGGGCGTACTCGCTCAGGTAGACCGCGGTGATCAGGCCCAGGGGCAACGCGATGCACGCCGACACGACCGCCACGAGCAGCGTGCCCGTCACGAGCGGCCAGACGCCGAAGTGCTTCTCGCTGCCCAGGAGCGGGTTCCACTCGAAGCCGAAGAAGTACTCGATGACCGAGACCTCTTCCATCTTGAAGAAGTGGAAGGCCTCCGAGAAGAGCACGTACAAGATGGTGCCCGTGGTCAGCACCGAGAAGGCCGCGGCCATCACGAGCGAGGCGACCATGACCCGGCCGACCGCGTTACGGCCTGCGCGCGAGCGCTGCCTGCCGGCGGGAAGGCCCGCACTCGACGAGCCGGTGGTGGAAGACGGGCTGTCCATCTAAACCTCGCAGAGGGTCGGGGCGCACAGCCCCGAGGAGTGAGGGAAAGACGCTGCCCCGAAGCGATCCGGGGCAGCGCGAGCTTGGGTGCGTGGACGGATCCGCGCGGTTTAGCGGTAGACCTCGGAGAGCGGGCCGCTGACCTTCTCCATGGTGGAGGTCAGGAACTGCGAGCCGGTGAGGCCGTAGTTGATGCGGGCGTTCGCGCGGTCGTAGATCTCGGTGGGGAGGCCGACGTAGCCGACTTCGGCGGCGTACTTGGCGGCGTTCTCCATGTAGTACTCAACGAAGGCAGCGACCTCGGGCTTATCGAGGGACTTCTTGTTGACGTAGATGAAGAGGGGGCGGGAGAAGGGGGCGTAGGTGCCGTCCTCGATGGTGGTCGCGGTGGGCTCGACGGGGCCGTTACCGCCGTCGATGGGGACAACCTTCAGCTTGTCGGCGTTCTCGAAGTAGTACGCGCAGCCGAAGAAGCCGATGCCGTTAACGTCACCGGTCACGCCGGTGATGAGCACGTTGTCGTCCTCGGAGACGGACATATCCGAGCGGATGGAGCCGGTCTTGCCCGCGACGACTTCCTTGAAGTAGTCGAAGGTGCCCGAGTCGGTGCCGGGGGCGTACATCGTGATGGGGGTGTTGGGCCAGCCCTCGCGCACGTCGGCCCAGGTCTTGGCGGCGCGGTCTTCGAGGAAGATGGACTTGAGCTCGTCGACGGTCATGTGGTCGACCCAGGTGTTCGACTTATTCACAACGATGGTGAGGCCGTCGTACGCGACGGGGACCTCGATGAACTCGACGTTGTTCTCCATCGCGACCTTGTACTCCTTGGCCTTGATGGGGCGGGAGGCGTTGGAGATGTCGGTCTCACCGATGGTGAAGCGCTTCATGCCGCCGCCGGTGCCCGAGACGCCGACGGTCACGCGGACGCGGGGAGCCGCGGAAGCGAACTCTTCAGCGATCGCAGCGGTGATGGGGTAGACCGTGGAGGAACCGTCGATGCGGACGGTGCCACGGAGGTTCTGGGCGATGGCCGAAGCCGACGAGAAGGCGGCAACAGTGGCAACAGAGGCGATCGCGCCGATCGCGGCGACCTTGGTCCAGGAGCGGTTCTTCAGCATGGGGGGCGTCCTCGTGGTGAAATGGGACTGACAGCTCGTGCCGGGCATGGGACACTCCCGAACCGGCGAGGGGAGTGTGTCTTTACATTGTTCAGAAAGCGCACAGCTCGCGCTCCGACTCCGCCAAACTGACCATCGAGCCCGCTGGCGACTCAAGCTCCGCACCTTCACCCCCCCACCAATGCCCCGCAGAGCCGCAGAACCACGGGTGCACCCCACCCCAACCCGGCCCATCGCCTCGAGCAGGCTTCTCGGCGGTAGGGTTCAGACGTGAATACACCCCCCCGACTCCGCGCAGGCTTCACGCTCGTAGAGCTCCTCGTCGTCATCGCGGTCATCGCGCTGCTCATCGGCGTCCTCTTGCCCGCACTGGGCCGGGCCCGCGACGCAGCCATCCGGTCGACCTGCAAAGCCAACCTCCGCTCGACCCACCAGCTCATCACAATGCACGCCGGCGACCGCGACCAACGGCTCCTGCTCGGTAACCGCGGCGGACGCGTCCAGTGGAACACCATGGTCTACAGCGGCTTCGGCAGCGGGCGATTTGTCCTCTTCGGCGAGCTCTACACCAGCGGCTACGTCGAAGACAGCGACGCCCAGGTGCTCTACAGCCCCGCCGAGACCGCACCCGAGCAGTCCTTTAATACGCTCCAGAACCCCTGGCCCCCGGGAACCCCCGGCACCAACGTGCAAGGCGGCTTCGCCTCATTCCCCTTCGCCGACTGGGGATTCGGCACGCTCGACCAGCACCTCCGTCCGAGTCTCGCCACCCTTGCGCCCGCCCAGCCGCTCGTCGCCGACGGCGTCGGGCTGCCCGAGCGCGTCGATTCACGCCACCGAGACGGGGTCCACTGCCTCGACGCCGACGGAGGCGTGCGGTTCGTCGACCGCGAGACGTTCGACGAGCCCCTCGCCCGCTGCACGGGCATCGGCCCCGAGTTCAACGCCGACCAGCGCGCGGTCTGGCTCGCCATCGCGCGCGATCGCATGTCCAACCTGATCCCCTTCGGCTTTACCATGGACGAGATCGAGGCGCTCGAGGCCGCGACTTCCATCACCCCCTGACCGCACCAACGCCGGCACGGAGACCACCATGCCCCGACACACCACCCTGCTCCTCCCGATCGCCATCGGCGCCGTGGCAGCGGCCGGGCTCGCCGCTGCGTTCTTCACGGGCAACGCCCACCGCGACGCTGCGCCCAAGCTCACCCCCGTGCGGCATCTGGAATTCTCCTCCTTCGATGAGGACAAAGCACTCTCCAACTACGCCCGCTATTGCCTGTCGTGCCACGGCAACGGCACCGGAAAACCCAACGGCGGCAGCCTCGTCGACGGCGTCTGGAACCACGGCGATTCTGTCCAAGCGAAGATACGCGCCATCGCAGACGGGCTCCCCGAGCACGGCATGCCCGAGTTCGGGAGCGTCCTCTCCGACACCGAAGTGCGCGACCTCGTCGCGCTCATGGACCGCCCCGAGCTACTCGCTGCTGCGGGCGAAACCGATGACTCCGAGCCCCGCTCGGGCCGCCGCACCACGCGCCACTACTTCTTGAACATCGAAGAGTTCGCCCGCGGGTACTACAGCATCCCGTGGGCGATCCACTTCCTCGACGAACGCCGGGCACTCGTCACCGAACGCCCGGGGGCGCTGCGGCTCATCGTCGACGGCTGGCTGCACCCCGACCCCATCGCTGGCACACCCGATGTCCTCGCACGCGGGCAGGGCGGGATGATGGACGTCGCCGCCGACCCCGATTTCGAGAACAACGGCTGGATCTACCTCACCTACTCCGACGCCGGCGCACGGGGCGCCTCGATGACCCGCCTCGTCCGCGGCAAGATCGTCGATCACACCTGGACCGACGAAGAAGTGCTCTGGGAAGCCCGCGCCGACGACTACGTGCGCACCGGCTTCCACTACGGCACGCGCATCGTCTTCGACGACGAGGGCTACCTCTACTTCACCATCGGCGATCGGGGCCAACAAAGCAAAGCACAAGACCTCACCAAACCCAACGGCAAGGTCTTCCGCCTGCGCACCGACGGCTCCGTTCCTGAGGACAACCCCTTCGTCGATCAGCCTGGTGCCTACGACGCCATCTTCAGCTACGGGCACCGCAACATCCAGGGCATGAGCATCCACCCCGAGACCGGAGACGTCTGGACCACCGAGCACGGGCCCCGGGGCGGCGACGAGGTCAACCGCATCCAACTCGGGAAAAACTACGGCTGGCCCGTTATCACCTACGGCATCAACTACAACGGCTCCATCATCACACACCAGATGCGCGCCGATGGAATGGAACAACCTAACTACTACTGGGAGCCCTCCATCGCGGTCTGCGGCATCGAGTTCTGCGACGGCACCGGCTTCGCAAAGTGGGCCAACGATCTGATCGTGACCGGGCTCGTCACCGAAGACGTCCGCCGACTCGTGATCGACGGCGACCGCGTCATGCACGACGAGCTCATCATCGACGACATGGGACGCGTGCGCGACGTCGGCTTCGACCCCGCGGGCGCGATGTACATCGTCACCAACGACCCCGACCGCATCCTCAAAGTCACCAACGCGGGCCCCGCCCAGCGCCGCTAAATGCCGCTAAGAACCAGCCCCGGAATCAACGCAAGCAAAACAGCGCACTCAAACCAGCACAGGCGCGGCCTGCGCGTGACAGTCCCCTGTCACCATTACTCAAGTCCGAGGCGCTCCCGCGCCGCCCGCGCGGTGTCGGGCAGGCTCGACTCCAACTCGCGCACCGCCATCGCTGCAGCCGGGCTGCCCGCGGCCTTGGCCCGGTAGTACAGCTCCGCGGCCCGGTTCCAATCGCCCTGCACGTTCTCACCCGTCAGCAGTTCCGTGGCGAGCGTGAAGAGGCTGAAGGCGTCTTCCTTCTTCGCGCCCTCTTCCAGCCAAACGATGCCCATCTTCGCGTCTTTCGGGACGAACGTGCCCTCGAGCAGCATCGACCCGTACTTCCCCATAGCCGTCGCGTGCCCGCCCCCCGCGGCGCGGCGCATCCAACCCGCGCAGCGCAGGCGCTCGTCGTCCGTTGACGCCACCATCTGCAACACCATCGCGGCCGAGTACATGCACTCGACATGACCGACCGCGCCGCCGCGCTCGTACCAACCGATCGCCTCGCGGCGAGCGGCGTCATCGCCCGCGTTCACAAACGCGTAGTTCCCGAGGACGTACATCGACGCGCCCTCGCCCTGATCGGCGAGCCAGCGGTGCACATCGAGCGCCGCGGGCGTATCCGCGGGCACGCCCTGCACCTCACCGCTCAGCGCCTTCGCCAACAGGCGCCCCGCGGGCACGTGCCCCGCATCCACCCCTTCGCGCAGATACGGGAGCGCCCGCGCGCGATCGGCGAGCTCAGTCGAATTGAGCCAGAGCTCCGCAAGCTCGTACCGCGTGCCGTCGCCCGGGACCCGGCGGTAGTTCTCCTCGTACCAAGGCGCCGCCTCGCGCGCGCTCACTCCGGGGATCTCGCCGCTGCGGTGCAGGAGCGCGAGGTCGTACGACGCGAGCGCGTACCCCGCGTCGAACGCGCCCCTGAGGTACGCAACGCCGCGCGGGACATCCATCTCGACGCCCATGCCCACGTAGTAGCTCTGCCCGAGGTCGTACATCGCCGGCGCGTAGCCCATGTCGGCCGATCGCGTGTACGCGTCGATCGCCTTTCCCGGGTGAGCGACGACGCTCGAACCGTCGGCGTACAACCAGCCGAGGGTGTACCACGCCGTCGGCACACCTGTACCCGCGATGCGTTCGAGCTCCGCAACGCCGTCGAGTGGCTCACGCTCCACGCCCTCGCCTCGGATCATCGCCTCGGCGTAGAACGTGCGCGAGCCCACGACGCCTTCACGCAGACCCGCAGCCCACTCGCGTGCCGCAGCGTCACGATCGCGCTCGGTCCCCACGCCCAGCCAGCGCACAACACCCGCCATCGTGCGTGCGTTCGCGCTCCCTAAACCCGCTGCGCGGTCGAAGCCCCGGAACGCGATGTCGCGGTCCAGTTCGATGCCGAGCCCCGTGTACGCCGCCGCTGCGATACGGGCCGCGTGCTCTTCGTACACGCCCGCGAGCACCGTCTCGATGGAATCCGCTGCCCCCGGGACCGACGCCGCTCCGAAAGCGCCCGCCCGGTGCGCCCGATGCAAGTCGATCGCGTCGCGTGCGAGTGTGATTCGGCCGTGATCGAGGCCCGGCTGCTTGAGCACCTGCGCGACGATGTGCCCGTCTCGGGCCGCAGCGTCGAGCGCCCTCTGCGCTTTTTCGGCTTGCCCCAGCTCGTGCAGGATCAACGCACGATCGAAGTGCATCTCCCCGCGGATCGCCTTATCCGTCGCAGAGAGCGCTCCGCGCTCGAGCAGGCGCAGGGCGGCCTGGACGTCCTGCGCCTCCACGATCCCGTCACGCAGCGCGCGAGCACGGATGAGCTGCGCTCGCGCATCGCCCCCCGCCGCCGCCGAACGCAGCCAGCCCAGCGCCACACCCGGATCGATCTCCACACCCACCCCGAAGAGATAGACCTCGCCGAGCATGCGCATCGACGCGGTGTCGCCCGCGCGGGCCTCGGACCAGAGCGCGCCGAGTCGCTCGGCGGTCATCACCTCGCGCGTGTCGAGCTGGTCGCCCGCCAAGGCCGGGAGGGCAAACAAACACAGAGCAATCGCAAACGCCCATTTCCATCGGTGCATCATGCCGCCTTTCGCTGGCACGATCCTACGTCACCGCCGACGCCGATTCCGCGATCAGCACCAGCGCGAGGACGCCCCGGGCCGACCAAGCAGCGGTGCGCACCCAGTTCGTGCGCACCAGCGCACGGTGCGCAGGCGCATCGAAGCCCTCGCCCAGCTTCATGTGCAAAGGCACCTGCACGAAGAACGTCGATGCCCAGCAGACGCCGAGCAACGCAGCGCCGACCCACGCAACAACCGAACCCGGATTCCCCGCAACAATCAGCAGCGCAAAGACCGCCTCCGCAAGCATCACCGGGCCGACGACGAGTGTCGTGAGCGCACGGTGCCGGTCGGCGTAGGCCCGGAACGCGTCACTGCCCACCGAGCCGAAGAGCGGGTAGTGCACCACCTGCACGAACCAGATGAGGCCGACCATAAAGAGTGTCGCGCCGGCGTGAGCGAGTTGCACCCACACCTCAGTCACGCAGAGGCCCCGGGCAGCTCGCACGCGAACGCAGCGTGGTCCAGCCTGTCGGCCGCGTGCGCATGGCGGTACGACTTCAGGACCCGCTCACCCTCGATGACGAAGGCCCCGGGCATCTGGAAACCGTCTCCGTCGAGCTTGCCGACGCCGTGTCCCTTGAGTGTGGCGAGGAAGCCGCGCACCCATACACGAAGGCCGAAGAGCTGCGCAAAGCTGCCGCGCCCCAGCTCGAGCGCGCCGTAGAGACGGCGCTCGGGATCACTCACCCAGTGCGCACCTGGGATGTTCGATCGAGAAGCGAGAGACGCGGCGGCCCGCTCGTCGGACATGGTGACAATGGCGACCTGCACGCCCGCATCGCGCAAACGGTCCGACTGCTGCGCAAGGTCTGCGAGTGCTTCTTTGCAGAAGGTGCAGCCCGCGTGGCGCACGAGCACAACGAGAGTCGGAGCCGCCGAAGTGATCTCGATGAGCGGCGTACCCGCGACGGTGGCCGAGGAGCGCAGCGCGTCGGCAAGACTGGGAACATCGCGCGGCACCGCGTACCCGCCGCTGTGCTTCGCCGCGTCCCACAGCATCATGCCGAAGGGGATCCACCAGATGAGATCGTTGGTGGGGATCGTCAGGCCGAACTGCCACGGGAGCGCTCCCGTTGCAACGCCCTGCGCAAACCCGATGGGGCCGAAGATTTTGCCCAGGAGACCGACCAAGACGATCGGCCAGTGCCTGCGCGAGTCGCGCGCCGCGGCGAGGTACCCGATCCCGTACACGCCGACGATCATCCCCACGCACTGCCAGATCTGCGGGTAGGCGGGCCGCTCGATGCCCGTCGCGTCGAAGAGCAGGTTGGGGAAGAGCACGACGGCCGCGCCCCAGACGAGGTTGTAAATACCCGCCGCGATGAGCCACTTCCGCGCCCATCCCGGCGATCCGCTTGGGCCCGATTGTCCTTCGACGTGACCGTGCATGGGGTCTCCCTTCGGCCTGTATTCGCCCGGATCGCTGGCTGGATTCCCCGCAGTGATGGTCCGCTGGCGGTTACTCGGGCGAGCGCTCGGGGGCTGGTTCCGGCAGCACTCGGCGCGGAGCATGGCCCCCATCAAAGGCGACCAACGCGCCGATGCCCGCGGGCAATTCGAGCTCGTTGGGGACTTCCACACGCACGCGCCTGCGGAGAGAGGCGAAGTCCGCGACGGGCTCGATAAAGACCACCCGCCCGCGCACCTCGACGGGCGCACCCGAGCCCGGGCTCAGCGAGACGCGCACCCCGTCACCGACTTTCAGGCTCAAACTCCGCCCGGTGGGCACGGCAACACCGACCACGAGTCTCGTCGTCTCGACGATCTCGATCGCGGGCTCGGCCGGCCTGAGCCGCTCGCCCACCTCGGCTTCCACACGCCGGACCGTCCCCGCGCTGGGCGCGACGAGCTCGAAGGCGCGCATCGCCTCCTCGGCCTCGCGCACCTGCACCGCGAGTTCTGCGCGCTGTTCGAGCAAGAGCTCGTACGCGAGGCGATCTCGGTCCACATCGAGCTCGACGCGGCGGAGCTCCCGAGGCGTCATCGCGCCCTGCTCCGCGGCCTCGCGCGCGTCATCGAGTTCCAGCTTGCTGAGCTCCCACTCCGCTCGGGCCGCGTCCGCCTGGAGCGTGCTCGATGCGCGGAGCCTCAACCGCTCAAGACGCAACTGTGCCCCCTCGGACCGCAATCGAAGCAGCACCTGACCCGCTTCGACGCGATCGCCCGGACGCACCAGAACCTCAGCCACGGGCTCGGCAACTGCGACCGCGAGCTCGACCGTGCGCACCGGCGCGGTCACGCCCTCGAACTCGTCGGCAACGGGCGCGCGCACCAGTGCGAAGGCAGCAGTCGAGAAGGCGAGAAGAACAACTGCGAGCAATCGCGGCATGAAAAGGCTCCGGTCGGTGGCGTGCCCGCACGATACGCGACTTCTGCCGCCATCAAAAACAACACGCGGGCTGGCACCATCGCCCGCCCGCGTGTTGATTGTGTTCTCTCACCGCCCCAAGCGGGGCATTGATTTACTTGTACAGGCTCGAAGGGTCGACGCGACGCTCGGACTCGCCCTCGGGAAGTCGCCCGTTTCCGGACCGGCGGTCGGGGGCACGCAGCTTGAACTTCTCGATGAGCCGCCGGAGCTGCTCGGACTTCTCGGAGAGGGCCTGCGTCACTTGGGCTGCCTGCTGAGAGGCCTCGGCGGCCTCGGAGACCGCGATGTTGATCTCACTCGTGCTGCGCGAGATCTCCTCGCCCGCGGCCGATTGCTGCTCGCACGCGACGGTGACGGCGCCGATGAGCTCGGTCACGCCCGAAGTGCCCTCCACGATCGCGTCTAGGCTCGCGCCCGCCTGGCGCGCTTGCTCGAGGCCGCCGGCGACACGCTCGCGCCCGTTGCCCATGCGCTCGACGGCCTTGACCGTCTCGCTCTGGATCTCGCGGATCGACGAACCGATCTCCTCGGTCGCCGAGGTCGTGCGATCGGCGAGCTTGCGGACCTCGTCGGCGACGACCGCGAAGCCGCGCCCGTGCTCGCCCGCACGCGCCGCCTCGATCGCGGCGTTCAAGGCGAGCAGGTTGGTCTGCTCGGCGATGTCGTTGATGACCTCGATGATCGCGCCGATCTCGTCGCTCTTGCTGCCGAGGCTCTCGACGCTGGCGGCCGTCTGATCGACCGCGTCGGCGATGAGCTGCATGTCCTCGATGGTCGAGCCGACGACCGAACCGCCTTCGCGGGCGGTCTCGCTCGCGCCCATCGACCGCTCGCGGGCGTCACGCGAACGCTCGGAGACTTCGACGACGCTCGACGACATCTCCTCGACCGCCGCTGCGATCTGGCCCACTTGGGCGCGCTGGTTGTCCATCGAACGAGCGTTCTGCTCGCTGGTGGCAGCAAGCTCGGTGGCGGCGGCGGCGACCTCGCTCGACGCACCCGCGACGGAGACGATCACATCGTGCACCTTGTCGACGAAGGCGTTGAACCACTTGCTGAGCTGGCCGATCTCGTCGCCGCTGTTCACGGGCACACGCTTGGTCAGGTCGCCCTCACCCTCGGCGATGTCGCGGATACGCTCGACGACCGCCGCCATGGGCTTCATGAGCCAGCGACGCATGACGAAGTAGAAGAAACCGAGGCCGAGCACCGCGACCGGCAGGGTGTAGGCGAGGCCCGTGGCGATAAAGCTCGCCACACTCGCCTGGACATCATCGAGCGGCATCACCACCTCGAAGGCGCCGTGCATGTCGCCCTCGGCCCAGCCCTCCATGGGGAAGCCGAGCATGTCGATGCCGTCGCCGTCGGTGTCGAACTTATTGCCGGGCTTGCCGTGGCAGGCCAGGCAGTCGGCGGAGAGCCGCACCGCGCGCATGTAGTGGAGTGTGTTGTCCTGCTCGTTGATCCGCTGCATATTGCTGGGCCCGTTGGCGAGCACCTGCTTCTTGAGATCGTTGAGCATCTGATCGCTGAAGCTACCGACCTCGGGCTCGTTGTCCTTGTTCCGCGCGTCGTGGGCCTGGATGTTGAAGGTCATGCCCTCGCGCTCGGCGGCGGCGGCGGCGGCCTTCCAGCCCGCGACGATGGGCAGCGCGTCGAAGATCCGCGTCTGGCGGTAATCGAAGTTCGGGTTCGAAGCGCGCTCGGCCTCGATCTCCGCGACCATGTCTTGCATGTTGAACGCGCCGCTGGTGTGCAGCGCGGTCACGTGCTCCTTGGCCTCGTCGGCGACCGCGGTAAAGACACTGGCCTGCTTGCCGAGGTCCTCCACCGCACGGGCCTGGAAGCCCTTGACGAAGACGCCGTAATTCACAGAGACGATCGCGGCCAGCCCCACAACGATGAGAGCGATGAGCCTGATGCCGATGGGCATCGAATTCCACTTGCTGAGCATGAGTCTGACCTCCGAGTCGTTCCACACTTTGGGCACACACGGCCCGCGCAGAGATCGGTGCATCAGCAGCGTTCATGTGTTGGAAGGTGTATTTACGCCGAGATTTCGATAAATAGAACTACTCTCTACGAGGGGGTTGTCCACCATATCCGGCAGGGCACCCGCCCCACATTCCACCGCATTCAGGGTAGTGCTACCACTAACTGGAGAAGTCCTCTTCACTATGGAATCGCGACCAGGTGCTGCCGGCGTCGGGATCCCAGAAGGCGAGTTCCTGCGCGTGCAGCATGAGCCGCCAGACACCGGGGGCGGGCTCGCTGTAGAGCGTGTCGCCGAGGATGGGCAGGCCCAGGCCGCCCGGGATGGTCTCGCTCAGCGGCCTGCGATCGCCTCGCGAACGCGTCTGATGCACCACGGTCGGCTCGATGGGCCCGGGCCGAACGAGGTCCACCGGAGCGGCGGCGTGCAGGCGGAGCTGGTGCGTGCGCCCGGTGAGCGGGCGGAAGCTCACACGCGTCACGGGCCGACCGCCCCACTCCTCGGTGCCCAGTATGCGATAGAGCGTCCGGGCGGGCTTGCCGTCTTCGAAGTTGACGTGGTGCCGCGGCCGGTTGGGCCAATCGACGATGAGCGGGAGATCGATCGCTGCCTCTCGCGGCAGGCCCGGGTCCGCGACCCCATCGAGCAGCGCGATGTAGGTCTTGCCCACTTTTCGATCCATGAACTGCTTCGAGAGCGCCCGGTGCACCTCGCGGTTGAGTGCGACGACGATCACCCCGGATGTATCCATATCCAGTCGGTGCACCGTGATGGGCCCGTCGGCCTCGGGGAAGGCGAGCTTGGTGCGCAGCTGGATGGAGTCAGCCTTCTTCGGATCCACATCCGCCCCGCGCGCGGGGACCGAGGGCAGGTGCGGGGGTTTGACCACCACCGCGTACCCCGCGCTCTTCTTCAGTACACAAAGCCCCGGGGGCACGCTCGGGCGATCCACGCTCATCGGTGCACTCTATATCGCGGGCGTCATCCGGGTCCGACTTCGCACCTCGGTCGGCCGGCCGCCTCGACGCACCCACCGCCTGCGGGTACCGTCTCCGCGTGAGCAAGAAGAACGCCAAAGAGCCCGATGCGCCCCCCGTCGATTCCCTCACCTACGAAGAGGCGATGGCGGAGATCGAGAGCATCACCGACCGCCTCGAGAACGGCGCGATCGGCCTCGCGGATTCGGTCGAGGCCTACGCCCGCGGCAAGTCGCTCGTCGCGCGGTGCAGATCGCTCATCGACAGCGCCGAGCAGCGCGTCCGCGAGCTCAGCGAAGCCGAGGACGAAGCCGACGACCAGGCCGACGACGAGCAAGAGGGCTGAGCCCGCGTGGACCGCCTCGAGCTCATCCAGTGGATGGCGGCCTGCACGGGCCTCGCCTTCATATTCGCACTCGGCGCGATCGTCGGCAGCTTCCTGAATGTCGTCGCCTACCGCATGCCCCTCGGCAAGAGCCTTGTCCGGCCGCCGTCGGCCTGCCCCTCGTGCGGGACGCGCCTGACCTGGCGCGAGAACTTCCCCATCTTCGGCTGGCTGCTCCTGCGCGGGCGGTGCCGGTTCTGCAAGTCCAGAGTCTCGCCCGAGTACCCCATCGTGGAACTCGTCGTCGCGCTGCTCTTCGCTTCGACGTTCGTGCTGTGGTTCATGGACCCGAGCCCGCTGCCGTTGATCGGCGTTTCGCGTTGGCACTGGGTTCCCGAGTGGGCAAACGCCGGCGTGCTGCGCACGTTCCCGTATTACCTGCTGATCCTGACGATGATCTCGGTGCTCGTCGCGGTGACGCTCATCGACGCCAAGACCTTCATCATTCCCATCGAGTTGCCGGTCCTGCTGGGCGGTGTCGCGCTGGTGGTGCACCCGGCGTACGCCTTGTGGCTCACGCTCACGGAGACGACGCACCGCGTGATCGAAGAGCCGCACGCCTGGGTCATCCCTACAGCGAGCGGGCCCATGCTCGGCCTTGCGCTGGGCGGCGGGATCGGTGTGGCGATCGCGGCCCTGCTCTTGCACAAGGGCGTGATCCGCCGGAGCTTTAGCGACTTCGAGGAGTGGGAATCGGGCATCCGCAAGGACGCCGAAGCCGCCCGCGCGGAACTCGAGGCGCAACGAAGAGCCCCGGGCGGAGAACAGAAAGAAGAGGCGACAGCGGCGCCGCAAGGCTCGGGCACGCCCGCTGTGATCCGCGCACTCTTCCTCGCGGGTCCAGGCCTCGCGGGGATGCTCTTCGGCCTCACCTACGGCCTGCCCGATGGCACCACCGCCGGCGCACAGTTCGGTGCGCTCGGCCTGCTCCTCGGCCTCGCGGTGGGCCTGCTCCTCCGGCGGTCCGTCGCGCAAGACGACAGCGTGTCCGACGAGGAGTTCCTCGCTCAGACCGACGACGATCACCTCTGGATGCTCTACCCCCACGCCCGCAGGGAAATGGTGTGGGAGATCCTCTTCCTCCTCCCGGCGGCCCTGCTCGCGGGCCTCGGGCTCTTCCTGTGCTCGAGCATGGGGCCCTTGGGCGACTTCGCAGCAGCCCCCCCGCTCTGGCTCGACGCGCTGGGCGGGTCGGTGCTGGGCCTGCTTGTCGGCGGGGGTGTGGTGTGGGGCGTGCGGATACTTGGCACGTTCGCGTTCAATAAAGAGGCGATGGGCATCGGCGACGTGCACCTGATGGCCGCCGTCGGCGCGACGCTCGGGTGGATCGATCCGACCCTCGCGTTCTTCCTCGCCCCGTTTACGGGGATCCTCTGGTTCCTGCTCTCGGGCATCTCGAAGGCCCTCTTCAACCGGACGGGCATGCACCTCCCCTACGGCCCACAACTCGCGCTGATGACCGTCGCGGTGGTGCTGGCGAAGCCGCTCGCGGAAGACGGCCTGAGCCGGCTCATGGGCCGGGGCATCGATCTGCCTTGATTCCACGGGCTGGCAAACACCCGCGCCGCCCCGGCACTATTTCCAACACCTATGTCAATGCCAGAACCAGCGCCCGCCCCGCGGAGCCGGTGCGCAAGCGCGGGGCGGGTGGTACACTCGGGTTGTTGTGCCCCTACGCCCCGACGGATAACGGGGCGGTTCTTCACGCCGAACGAAGCTCATTCGAGCCGGAGACGCCGACGATGCCCCGCTTTGCCCGCACCGCCGCCCTGACGCTCCTCGCCTGCACCGCCGCCCTTTCGACGGGCTGCGCCAACAACAACGCGATCATGGAGGAAGACCTGATCGCGTTGCAGAACGAGAACGAAGAGCTGCGTGCCCGCGAGACGCAGTTGCAAGACGCGCTGCGCGACGCCGAGGGCCGATCCAACTCCGTCGAGTCCGAACGCGAGCGCCTGATGTCGGAGAACGCCGACCTGCGCAGCCAACTCGCTGCGGCCGCCGCCCAGCCGGCCGCGCGCTCGAACGACACGGGCTTCGAGGGCATCTCGGGCGCGACCACCTCGCGCCGGGGCTCGGACATCGTGGTGGACGTCGCGGGCGACGTGCTCTTCGCCTCCGGGTCGGTCACGCTCAAGGACAGCGCGAAGCAGACGCTCGACAGCATCGCACGCGTGATCAACAACACCTACGCGGGGCAGACGATCCGCATCGCCGGCCACACCGACTCGGACCCGATCCGCAAGAGCAAGTGGGGCACCAACGAGCGACTGAGCGCCGAGCGCGCCCACGCCGTCGAGCAGTACCTCGCCTCCAAGGGTGTCGATAAGGGCCGCATGTACATCGCTGGCTACGGCCCCGACGTGCCCCGCGGCACCAAGGCCCAGTCCCGCCGCGTGGAGATCATCGTCCTCGATCGCTAAGCCGACCGGGGCGCTCCAAGCGCTGTGCCCGCCTCTCCCCCCACGCTCACAACCTCGATCGCCGAGCTCAAAGGTGTCCGCAGGCCTCAGATCGAGGCGTACGTGCGCCTGGGCCTGCCGTCGCTCGCGCACCTCGTCCACCACCTGCCCCACCGGTACGAGAGAGAGCACCCTGCGAGCTCGATCGGCGAACTCCCCGCCGACCACCTCGTGAGCGTTGTCGGCACCGTCGTCGAGACGCACCCGATCCTCTACGGCAAGCGCACACGCTTCGAGGCCGTCCTCGATGACGACACAGGCCGCCTCCGCGCCGTGTGGTTCAACATGCCCTTCATGCGGCACAAGATCAGCGCGGGCATGACCGTGCGCATCGAGGGCGCCACCAAGCGCGGTAAAGACGGGCTCCTGCAGATCACCAACCCGCGGTGGTCGTCGGCCGACGAGTCCGAGCGCGCGCGGCCCGGCAACGCCGGCGAGGGCGTGCGCCTGCGCCCGGTCTACCCCGCGACCGAAGGCCTGCCGAGCGATACGATCGCGCGCACCGTCGCTGCCAACCTCGAGAGCGCGCTGCCGTTGATCCAGGACCACCTCCCCGATGCGTACCGCAGCGAGCGGGCGCTGCCCGCGCTCGCCGAGGCGTACCGAATGCTGCACGCGCCCGAGGATGAAGAAGAAGTGCTGCAAGCCAGGAGGCGGCTCGTGTACGACGAGCTGCTGCTGCTCCAGCTGGGCGTTCAGCTCAAGCGTGCGCACCAGGAGCGCACCACGCGGGCCCACGCGCTGCCCTGGAGTGATGAGATCGACGAGCGCATCCGCTCGCGCTTCCCCTTCGCGCTGACGCCCGGGCAAGACGGCGCCGTGCGCGAGATCGCCGAGGATCTGCAACGAGACGCACCGGCGAACCGGCTCATCCAGGGCGACGTCGGCGCGGGTAAGACCGTCGTGGCCCTCTACGCGATGCTCATGGCGGTCGCCGACGGCAAGCAGGCGGCGCTCCTCGCGCCGACGGAGCTGCTCGCGGAACAGCACGCGAGCTCGATCGCCTCGATGCTCGAAGGCGCGCGTACGAGGGTGGAACTGCTCACGGGCTCCCTGACCGCCGCCGAAGCCCAGTCGGCGCGGGCGCGGATCGCTTCGGGCGAAGCCAGCATCGTCGTCGGCACGCACGCGCTGCTCTCGGAATCAACCACATTCGACGCGCTCGCGGTTGCCATCATCGACGAGCAGCACCGCTTCGGTGTGCACCAGCGCGCGGCGCTGCGCAGCAAAACCGCCGAGGGCGACCACCCCTTCGATGAGCGCACGCTCTCACCCCACACGATCGTCATGACCGCGACGCCCATACCGCGGACGCTGAGCATTACCGTCTTCGGCGATCTCGATGTCTCGATCCTGAAGGGCCTCCCGCCGGGCCGCCAGCCGATCGAGACGAGCTGGTACCCCGTGACGCGCGCCGAGGAGGCCTACGCCCAGTGCCGCGAACGCCTCGAGCGCGGCGAGCAGGCCTACATCGTCGTGCCCGCGATCGATTCGGCAGCGACCGACGGCCCCGAACTGCGGGACGTAGAGACGATGGTCAAACGACTCGCCGAACACGAGCTGGCGGGGTTCCGCGTCGCGGGCGTGCACGGCCGGCGGCCGCGACCGGCGCGCGAACGCGTCATGGAGCGCTTCCGCGCGGGCACCATCGATGCGCTCGTGGCGACGACCGTGATCGAGGTCGGCGTCGATGTGCCCAACGCAACGGTCATGATCGTCGAGCACGCCGACCGCTTCGGCCTCGCCCAGTTGCACCAGCTCCGCGGGCGTGTCGGTCGAGGCGAGAAGGCCTCGATCTGTGCGCTGATCGCCGACGACCCCACGCCGGACGGCCTCGAACGGCTCCGTGCCCTCTGCGCGACGCGCGACGGCTTCGAGCTCGCGGAGAAGGACCTCGAACTGCGCGGGCCCGGCGAGCTCATCGGGTCACGCCAGTCGGGGGCCGCCCCCTTCCGGCTCGCAGAGTTCCCGAAGCACACCGAGCTCCTGCTCCTCGCCCGGCGGGACGCCAAGGCGTGGGTCGCACGATCGCCCAGGCTCTCGTCAGCGGGCGAGGCGCTCCTCCGCAGGCGCGTTATCAAGGCCCACGGCGAGTCGCTCGGGCTCTCCGACGTCGCCTGACACCCCTCGCTACCGAAGTTGGGGGATTGTTCGCCAAAACCCGAACACCCCCCTTGCATTTCGGGCCCAACTGAACCAAAGTACGAACATGGACCCTTCCGGCCTCCACCGCAGGATTGTGAGCGTTGTCGGCGATACGACCTTCGAGGCCGTTGCAAAGACAACGCGGACGAGCCCAGCCACCGCACGCCGATACCTCACGGGTCACGCTCCGAGCGTCGACTTCCTGCAGTCGTTGTGCGACCACTACCGCGTGAACGCGCACTGGCTCCTCACGGGTCACGGGCCGATGTACGCCCGCGACGCCAGGGCGCACGCGCTTACGCACGCGAACCCGACGGAGCTGATGGGTGCGATCGCCCGCGCGCTCGAATCGATGACGGAGCGGTTGGATCGGTTAGAGGCCTTCGTTCAGACCCAGGAAGCGCGGCTCAAAGCCGCCGCAGCCCGCACCGGGAGAGACGCCCACCATGGCCAAGAACACACCCGCCTCAAGGCCACCGCTCGTCCCGCCAGGCCGCGCTCCGGGAGCGTCGCCGACGCTCTTGCCCAACGACCATCTCCGGATGCTGATCGAGCTTCTTAACCCCGCGACGCCGGACCTTGCTCGTAGGTGGCTCGCAGCACTTCTCATGGTGCCAAGCGGCGAACGCGAGGAGACCGTGGCGCGTGTGGAGTCGCGCATCGCCGAGTTGTACGGCGAAGAGCACGCGCGCTCCGATGACGCCCCGCGGCTGCTACACCTGCGCGAGCCCGCGACCCAGCACGCCGGGTACACCGAAGAAGTGGTGCGCACCTACGAAGTCAAAGACGGCGCAGCGGACAGCGCTCACCGGTCGAACGCGGGCTAAGTCCGTTTCGACCAATCTTTGAATGGTCACCGGATGCGCGCTGAGCAGATCGAGCACAACCTACGACGCCGCCCGCTTGGGCAGTGCACGCCTCGATGACGCTTCTATAGGCTGATGACGTTTAGTTGTGGAGCAGGTTCTCGCCGAACTCGCCGGGCTCGAAGAGGTGCACGTGCGCCATATCGACCGAGAGGGCGATTTCTTCATCAACGGGGAAATCGGGTCGGGCTGCGAGTCGGGCGATGAGCCCCGTCGCGCTGCCGCAATCGAAGGAGACGTCGATGCTGTCGCCGAGCGTCTCGATGATGCGGGGCGTGACG
>CAZNUZ010000036.1:0-25735 GCA_964576725.1 uncultured Phycisphaeraceae bacterium | reverse complement strand
CCCCGCCGCTACGCCACCTACCCCACCGACATCCCCGCCTTCGAGATCATGCACCTCATCTCGACGGTCGGCTCGTGGATGCTGCTGCTCGGCTTCGTGATCCACCTGCTCGTCTTCCTGCACTCGCTCTTCGCGGGCAAGAAGGCCTCGCGCAACCCGTGGGGCGGCCTGACCCTCGAGTGGGAGACCGAGACGCCGCCGCTCGAGCACAACTTCGCCAAGGAGCCTGTGATGACCCACGGCCCCTACGACTACGAGA
Organism: uncultured Phycisphaeraceae bacterium; assembly: GCA_964576725.1. Taxonomy (GTDB): domain Bacteria; phylum Planctomycetota; class Phycisphaerae; order Phycisphaerales; family UBA1924; genus OFTM391. Next base: position 25,476 of record CAZNUZ010000036.1, on the reverse strand, counting down.
CGGCCTCGCCGCCCTACACCGACCCCGAGAAGTTCCCGATGCCCGACCCCAGCACCATCCGGAACCATCACTGATCCGTTGACCTATCCCGCCCGCACGCGATGAACCGCGTGCGCGCTCTTTCTGTCCCGATCCACCCTCCGCTCCGGAGCGCACAATGAGCACCCCTCCCGCTCAGAACCCAGGCGACCGACGCTACCACGAGGCGTACGTCCAAGGCCACCACTGGCGCAACCGCCACGACGAGGCCGACGGCGCCAAGCTCGGCATGTGGCTCTTCCTCTCGACGGAGCTCCTGCTCTTCGCGGGGTTCTTCTGCGCCTACGCCGCCTTCCGCCTCTTCTACCCCGACAACTGGCACAGCGCCTCGCGCTACTACCTCGACTGGCAGATCGGCTTCGCCAACACCTGCGTGCTGCTGCTCTCGTCGCTGACCATCGTGCTCGCGATCCGTGCCGCTCAGATGGACAAGAAGTGGACGTGCTTCTGGAACCTGGCGATCACCAACGCGTGCGCGCTCTTCTTCCTGGTGGTGAAGCTCGGCTGGGAGTACCTCCCCAAGTGGCAGAAGGGCAAGCTCCCCGGCAAGCACTTCAACTACCCCAATGAAGGCTCCGCGGGTGACTCGTTCCAAGAGACGTTGCAGCAGGCCGACGAGCCCATCGCGCAGGCGGTGACGCACGGGGGCGACCTGATCGCCTCTGCGGGCGCTTCGGTGAGTTCGATGGCCGCCGACATCCTCCCCGCAGCGGCGAAGGGCGCCGAGGGCGCGGCCCACACGCCCATGCCGCACGACCACATCTTCCTTTCGGTCTACTGGATCTCGACCTCGACCCACGGCCTGCACGTGCTCATCGGCGTCTTCCTCATCGGTTGGCTGATGATCCGCACGCTCAAGAACCACTTCGGGCCCCGCCACTTCACGGCGCTCGAGAACGTGGGCCTCTACTGGCACATCGTCGACCTCATCTGGATCTTCCTCTTCCCGCTTCTCTACCTCGTCTGATCACGCCGCGGCGTCACACCCGGAGCCACACATGGCCAGCGCTCACCACGACGATCACGCTCACGACGAGCACCACGTCCACGTCACGCCCCTCGTGCCGATGGTCATCGTCTTCGTCCTGCTCATTTTCCTTACCTTCGCGACGGTCTGGACGGCCAACATCCACTACGTCCAGATCGGCAACACCACCGTCAAGATCGGCGCGACGGCGCACATGGTCCTCGCCATGGCCATCGCCTCGGTGAAGGGCATCCTCGTCGCCGGGTTCTTTATGCACCTCTTCTACGACAAGGCTGTGAACGGCCTCGTCGCTGCGGCGAGTGTCTTTGCCGTCGCCCTCTTCATCGGGCTCACGATGATGGACCTCTCCACCCGCGGGATGGTCATCGACGGCGAGCAGGGCGAGGTCGTCGATGGCGGCTCGTTCCAGGTCGTCGAGCAGGCGATCGACCGCAAGAAGGCCGGCAAGGCCAGCAACGCCGGAGAGGCGCACGAGGGCGAGCACGGCGAAGACCACGACCACGCGGAAGATCAAGGCGAAGGCGCCGCGGACGCTGCCGGCGAGAACGCCGCAGACACTGGTGAGAACACTTCCGAAGACGGCGGCAACGAGGGCGACGCTGCGAACGCCGCCGGCGTCTAACCGCATCCCGCGTCGCGGCGGAGCCGAAAGCGTATACATGTTCACCACGGGCAAAGTCGGTGTCACGCTCCTCCTCGTCGGCGCGGTCGCGCTGGCTGTCTCGCTCGTGCAGCTCACCGAGAACCTCCGCAACCGCAACGTGACAACCATGCGCCTCTTCGGCGACATCGACGCGCACGAGTTCTCGTACCTCGGTCACGAGGGCTCCGTCTACCGCGTCCCCGCGTGGGACGACCCGGACCCCGATCCCGAGCTCGCTGCCAACCCCGTCCTCCGCCTCACCTGGCGCGGCCAGACGCTCGACTTCCCCATGGGCGAGACCGACAGCGCCCTGCGCGACGAGATCGGCCTCGGGCTCGAGCAGTACCGACAGTGGTTCGCTGTGATGATCCTCATCGACGGCGCGGAATCGCGGGAGGACTTCGAGGAGCGGTGGCGGTCGGGCGACATCGAGCCCCGGCTCGTCGCGGCCGCGCGGTACTTCGCGCCGGGCGTCGAGGGGGCGTGGCAGATGGTCCGCCGGACCGAGTGGGAGTACATCGTCGCCGAGCTCAAGTTCGACGGCCCCGACGAGGAGGCGATCGACTGGCACGCCAAGTCGTACCGCGAGCTCGATGCGATCTATCTCCCCAGCATCTACACCCCCGAAGAGATGATCCCCACGCCCGAGGAGCGCGAGCGCGACCTCTGGCAGTACTTCGCCATGATCGAGGTCACGCCCACCGCCCAGTACCGCGGGCGGAATAAGACCATCGAGCCCGTCATCCGCGAGATGGGGCTCGCCTGGCCCGCTGCGGGCACGAGCGTCCTGGCGATGGTGGTGGGGGTGCTCATGATCGGCATGTCCGTTCGCGGCCGCACCCCTGCCTGAGGATCGCCCCCGCTCGGTGTCCCTCGCCCCTTTGATGTGACCGCTCGGCCCCCTCGCGTGCGCCTACTGTTGCCGCTTGTGCCCAGAGGACGCGCGTGACCAAGACTGCTCTCCAATCCGGATCTCTGCCCAGCAACTGTGCTCCCTCCGGTGCGAGGCTGCACTACTGGCTGCTCAACCTCACCCACGCGGTCATCGACATCTTCCCGACCTTCTTCGTGGTGCTGGTTCTCCCGCTGCGCGAGGATCTTGACCTCTCGTCGAAGCAAGAGGCGTTTATCTACGCGGCCACTCCCATCTTCAGCGGGCTTTGCCAGCCCGTGCTGGCGTGGCTCAGCGACAAGCACGACTCGCGCATCCTTGGCCCGCTGGGCCTCTTGGTCGGAGCGGCGTGCATCGGTTCGATCGGCTTCGCAGAGAGCTTTTGGCAGCTCATCGTGTTGCAAGTAATCGGGGTGATCTGCACCGGTATGTACCACCCCGTAGCGACTGCGGCGGCGGGGCAGATCGGCTCGGTCCTCTTCCGAAACGGCCGCACGCAGGCGATCGGCATCTTCATCGCCTGCGGCATGGCGGGGCAGACGCTCGGCCTGTACGGGGCGCCCGTAATCAACAAGCACTTCGGCATCGAGCCGCTCGCGTGGCTCATCCCTCCTTCGGTCGTGCTCGCGCTCTTGATGCGCCGCATCACAGGCCGCGTCAGCCACCGCCACAGCAACCACGCCGAGCTGACCCAGTCGTTCACGCGCCAAGAGAGCCGCAGGCGCTGGCGGACGATCGGCGTAATCACAGCGCAGAACTGCCTGCGCTTCACCGCGAACGTGGGCATGTTCATCATGTTCAACACGTGGTGCCTCGGCCATCTCACGCGGCTCCTCGGCGAAGAGACCCCGGGCTTGAAGGACTCGGCCGCCATCTACTCGGGGTACCTCGCGGGCTCGATGACCGTGGGCATGGGTCTTTCGGTCATCGTCATCGGGCGTCTGGTGAAGCGGGGCCACGAGCGCGGCCCGCTGGCCTTCCTCTCTTTCATCGGGGCCGGTGCGATGGCCTCGGTCGGCTTCCTGGGCGACGCGCTGCTCGAGGGCGAGCAACTCGCCTTCCTGACGATGCTCCCGATGCTCGTCGCCGCGGCGCTCTCAGCGATCGGGTTCTTTGCGACCTTCCCGATCGCCACGTCTCTGGCTCAGCGGCTCCAGCCGGGACACACCTCCCTCGTCACGAGCCTCATGATGGGCGTGGGGTGGGGGGTCTCGGCGACGTGCACCCTCCTCGCTCCGCTCTTCTTCGGCGGGGTCCCGACGGATCAGGCGCACACGCTCGACGCCTGGCGGATCAGCCTCGGTTTCGCCTGCTTCGCGGGCCTGCTGGTCGTCGCGGGGTGCCTGACGGTCTTTATCCCGCGTGACCTCGTCGCCCGGGCCGCCGAGCACCACTAATCGTGTTTTGCCGGGGGGCGCGGGGTATTCCGCTCCTTGGGCGCAACACGTGCGCGGTACGATGCCCTGCCAGACATCCCCCGCGACGCGGATAGCCACCCGGAGCACGCCATGACCACCGACCCCTCATCCATCGCCGAGCCCAAGCCCACCGCTTCGGAGTCCGGTTACACCGCCGTCCGCCCGGAGGGCCCGCTCGTCGATGTCATGGACGGCGACCTCCGGCGTGAGATCCGCGTGCTCGATCACGGCCTTGTCGCGCTCGTCGATGCCATGCCCAGGCTCGTGCCCGAGGGCCAGACCGCGGACCAGGCGATCGTGCAGGCTGCGCGCGTCTCTTACGGCGCGGGCACCAAGCGCGTGAACGAAGACCGCGGGCTCATCCGCTACCTGCTGCGGCATCGGCACACGACCCCCTTCGAGATGGTCGAGTTCAAGTTCCACTGCGCGATGCCCATATTCGTCGCGCGGCAATGGATCCGTCACCGCACCGCCAACGTGAACGAGTACTCGGGCCGCTACTCCATCATGCCCGACCGCTTCTACCGCCCCGAGGCCGAGGAGATCCGCAAGCAGTCCACGACCAACCGACAGGGCGGCGAGGGCACGACCGAAGACGCGACGGCCGAGCAGTTCCTCTCGCTCCTCGAGCGCACCGAGCAGCTCTACACCGACTACCTCGAGCTGACGGAGCAGGGGCTCGCGCGCGAGCTGGCCCGCATCGCCCTGCCGCAATCGCTCTACACCGAGTGGTACTGGAAGATCGACCTGCACAACCTGCTGCACTTCCTCTCGCTGCGGATCGACCCGCACGCGCAGAAGGAGATCCGTGTCTACGCGCAGGCGATGCTCGATCTCATCGAGCCCATCGTCCCGGTGACAGTCGAGGCCTTCCGCGACTACCGGATCGGTTCGGTGCACCTCACGCGCCTCGAGGTCGAGGCGCTCAAGGCGGGCAAGGCCGAGCTCGATACCGAGAACAAGCGCGAGCAGTCCGAGTGGGCTGCGAAACGCGCAAAGCTCGGTCTCGAATAAGCCCGTATGACCGCAGATCAAACCCCGGACGCTCTCGGAGCCGAACCCCGCGACGCGGCGGAGTGGCGCCAGCGCATCGAGCGCAAACTCGTGCTGATCGTGATCGCCCTCGAGATCGGCAGCTCGATCATGGTGCTCTCGCTGCTGCTTGTTTACAAAGCGCAGTGGTGGGCGATTGTGCTCACTCTGGCCTTGATCCTGCTCGGCCCGTGGGTGCTTTCGCTCAGCAATCTGCGGATCTGGCTCGAGGATGATCGGCTGCGCTGGCGCTTCGTGCCCTTCTGGGGCGGCAAGGTGCGCTACGCCGACATCGAATCCGTCGAACCCGTCGAGCGTGTCGATGCGATGAACGACTTCATGGGCTGGGGCGTGAAGATCGGCAAGAAGGGGCTGGGCGTGATCGCCCGATCGGGCCCAGCGGTCCGGATCGTGCGCACGGGCAAGCGCGACTTGTGGTTGACCTGCGATGACGCCGACGGCCTAGCGGCTGCGCTCCTGGAGCGCTTGGTTGAGTCGTACCCCGCGGGCGACGCGGGTGCGGGCTTGGATGAGGCGCACGCGGACTGATCCAAAAACAACCGCGGGCGACCCGCAAGGGCCGCCCGCTCGGAGAGAGAGTGCGGTGCGCACGCGATTGCGCGCGCGGTTGTGTTTCGAGCCGGGTCGGTCCGCGCGAGATCAGTCCGCGCGGGTGTTGACGATGGTCGCCTTGATGCCGCCGTCGACGAGCTCGTAGATCATGGCGGTGTCGCCCAGTTCGTCGGCCCACTTGCCGAAGTCGGGGATGTTCTCCATGACGGCCATCTGCTCCATCATGCTCTCGCGCATCTCGGCCTTGAAGGCCTCGTCGTCGATCTCGCCGAACATCTGCTCGATCTGGGCGTCGACGATCTGATCCATGTTGTTGCGAGTCCAGGACATGTAGGCAGCGGTCTCCTGGATGTTGGTGTAGCCGAAGGCGAGGCCGTTGCCCGCGACGGTGCTCATGGCCTCTTCGAAGCGGTCGTTCGCCGCGAGCTCGGAGGGGCCGGCGGCGCCCTGACGCATCGCCGTCTCGACGCTCGCCTCGGGGCCGACGAAGAAGTGGCCGAAGCCCACACCGAGGGCGACGGCGGGCACACCCATCATCCCGCCGCCCATGTCACCCATCGACCAGATCTGGTTGCCCTGGAAGTCCCGGCCTTCGAGGCCGAGCATGGGGGCGAGGCCGGTCAGGGCGTTAGTGAGCGCCTCGGTGTCCTTGGCCGCAATCGCGACGAGCTGCTGCTGGGAGTCAACCGAGTAGGGCCGCATGTACTCCTGGGTGATGTAGATCTCGGGGCCGAGGTTCGACAGGATGGGGCCGAGCTGCTGCTGCGCCATGGGGAGCATGAACTGGGCCTGCTGAGCGAGCTCGGCGGGGAGTCCGTTGACGATCTGCTGCAGCGTGGGGAAGAGGTTGGCGAGGTCGACCTGCAGCATGTTGAAGCTGGCGACGTCGGCGCTGACGAAAGAGGGCACGTTGAAGTCGCGCTCGGGGACGTTGAAGAGGCCCATGAGCCCGCGGAGGCGGGGGGCGGAGACGAAGAGCTCGGTGACGGATTCGCCCGTCTCTTCGTTGAGGGAGATGCCCGCCGCGATGCCGCGCACTTCGGCGAGGCCGGCCGCATCGAGGATACCCATGATGGCGGGCATGCCCGTCTGCTGTTCCGTGTTGAAGGCGTCGATCTCGTCGGTGAGCGTGTAGAGCGGGTCGTTGACGATGATGGCGTAGCCGTGGTGGTTGTCGGCGTAGGGCTTGAGCCTGGCGTAGGAGGAGGTCTCCGAGAGCGCGTCGAACGCGACGCCCTCGATGCGCGAGAGCGCGTTCTCCAGATCGGTCAGGCTGGAGCCGATGAGCATGTGCGAGCCGGTGCGCGCGACGAAGATCTCTTCGATCTCGGGCATCGAGGGGCCCGCATCGAACTCGTCCCACTCGCCCCAGTCGTCGCCGCCGTCACCCCAGTCGTCGGCGTCGTCCATGTCGTCCATCGCGGCCTCGGTGGGGACGATCGTGAAGATCGTCGCCTCGCCGAGCTCTTCGGAGGTGTAGGTGAGATCGCCCTCTTCCTCGGCATCCTCGAGGAGCTTCTCGAAGGCGTCTTGCATGTCATCGATCCCGTCGCCGAAGTCGGCGGCGGCGAGGAAGTGCATGGGCAGCGCGTCGTTGCCCTCGGCCTCGGGCGCAGGCTGGACGAGCCAGGCCGAGAGGCCGGCCATGCCCTGCGGCTCGGAGAGATCGTCGAGCTCGATGTCCAGGCTCGCCATCGCCTCTTCGAACTCGGCCATGGGCTCTGCCATGATGCTGTCGAGCCACTCGCGCGTCTCGGGGGCGTTCCAGATCTCGAAGTAGGTCGTCTCTTTGAACGCGTCGAGTCCGGCGCTGGCGTCGTCGGTGCCCACAACGATGAACGCGTTCTGCGGGGCGAGGTCGGCGATCGACAGGCCCTCCTCGGCGAGAGCGGGGCCGGCGAGCAGCGCCAGGCCCGCACTACAGATCAGGGCGCGGTTGGTCAGCGTCTTGTTCAGCATCAGTTTCCTCGGGTGATTGGTGCGGGCATCGGTCGCCCGCGGGTGGTGTGTGTGATGAGAGCCCTGCGGGCGATGCACGCGCCCCTCTTGAGGCGGGCGTGTCTCACCCTCTTATTGGCAAACCGCGGCCGGCCCTTGCGAGCGGGGCGCGGGGTGGGGATTTCTGGTCGTGCCCGCGGCTTGGGTCAGCCGTTGGACGAGTCGTCGTCGAGCATGGGGGGGGCGTCGAAGTCGCGCCGCGCGGGGGCCTCGTGGTAGTTGTGGCCCGAGTTCGGGTTGTCCTTGTCGTAGGCGAAGGCCGAGCGGTTGCGCACGAAGTCGCGGACGTAGCGGGCGGGGATGGCGAAGCCCAGGCCGTCGGACTGGACGTAGCCCATATTCGTCACGCCGATGACCTCGCCGCGCGAGTTGAAGAGCGGCCCGCCCGAGTTGCCGGGGTTGATCTCGGCGGTCGTCTGGACGAAGGTGAGGCCCTCGAAGTTGCGCTGGGTCGTGGCGATAACGCCCGTGGAGAGCGAGCGCTCGAGGCCCAACGGGTTGCCGATGGCGAAGACCTCTTCGCCGGCCTCGAGCGACTCTTCGCCCTGCATGGGGGCGACGGGGAAGGCGTCGCCGTCCGGGTGCGTGAGCTTGATGAGCGCGAGGTCGAGGTGATCATTGACGGCGATGATCTCGACGTCGTCGATGGTCATCCGGTTGAACTGGTCGCTGTTATCGACCTTCAGGAAGACGGTGCCCTTGAGGTCGGTCTCGCCCTGGATGACGTGGGCGTTGGTGATGGCGTAGCCGTCGGGGTGGATGATGAAGCCCGAGCCGAGGCCCCCGGGTGTGGAGACCTTGATGACCGACTCGCCGATGGTGTTGGCCAGCTCGCGCGGGCTGCTCTCGGGGAGGTTCTCCGCGGTGGTGAAGAGGTCATCGGTGACGGTCTCGGCAGCGGTGCCCGCCTCCCCGCGGAGGACGGAGGCGACATCGGCGCGGGGCACCGCGAGGACGTCGAAGCCCAGATCGAGCCAGATCGTCTCGCTCGTCTCCTTCAGGATCGGGGCCGCGATCGAGCGCCCGTCCTTGAAGGTGATGGTGTCAACGGTCGTGGCGGCGTGAACGGCCGAGGCGCAGACAACCGCGGCCAGGGCGATCGTCAGGGAGGAGCGACGCATGCGAGGTCCTTCGGTAACTAGGAAAGGGCACGCCACGGCAGCGGGCGGGCCCGGTAAACTCAAGCTCTCGGAGCTCGATCCTCAGACCGGGCTCAGCACCAGAATGATACCGTCCGGCCTCAACGTCGCTGCGACAAGTCTCTCTCCGCTAAGGAACCGACATATGACCCGTACCGCCCGCGTCTGCGCCGCTGCAGCGCTCGCTCTCATCGCCGGCACCGCTTCGGCCCAGTCCGCCGAGCTCGCTGAGTACTTCGGCTTCGATGACCCCAGAATCATCGTTGTCGATGATGGCATGGGCCCCGCGCTCGCTGCCGATCTCGATCAAGACGGGCTGACCGATCTCCTGGTCGTCAACGACCGCAAGTCTCGCATCGAGGTCTACCGCCAGCGGCAGGTGCCCCGCTCCGAGTCCGATATGGAGCGTCCCACCGGCGACGCGAACGAGCTCCCCAAGTCGCCCTACTACGACCGCGTCGATGTCTCGGTCGGCCACGCGATCTCGGGTTTCCGCGTCGTCGACATCGACGGCGATGGTCTGCTCGACATCCTCTACGCGGGCATCCCCTCCGAAGTCGTCTACATGCGGCAGACCTCGCCCATGAACTTCGAGGTCGAGGCCAAACGCCGCATCCGCGGCCTCGCTGCGGGCCAAGACGGCTTCGAGGTCGCCAACGTCACCGGTGATGAGGGCATGGAGCTCCTCGCGGTCGTCGACGGCAAGATCAACGTCTACGACCTCACCTCCTCCGGCGTCACGGGCGAACCCCTCCGACTCGGCTCCTCCGGCCAGCTCTTCGCCTTCTTCGTCGAAGACTTCAACGGAGACGGCCGTATGGATATCTGCGGCGTCTCACCCGACGACGACGCTCCCGTGCGGCTGTGGGCGCAGGTCGAAGATCGCTCGGGCCAGGGCATCCTCGGCCCCGAGCTCCGCTTCGACATGCCCGGCGTGATCGAGGTCGAGCCTCTGCGCCTCGAGGGTCAGAAGGCCGCCTCGCTCTCGGTCATCGAGCGTGCGAGCCGCCGCATGGTGCTCTACGACCTGGTGACCGAGCCCGTCGAGCCTCTGAACCTCAGTGCCAAGGGCGAGCAGGCCGAGTCCGAAGCGACGGCTGAGGTCTACGCCTTCCGCAACTCCGACGGCGATCGCTCGACCACCACCGCCGACATCAACCAGGATGGCCTCGTCGACCTGCTCGTGACCGACTCGGGCGCGAACTCGGTCGTGCTCTACAAGCAGAAGCGCGGGACCGGTTTCGATGCCGGCAGCAGCTTCAGCGCGTTCAAGAAGCCCAAGGCAGTCGCCGCGGGGCAGTGGGACGGTTCGGGCCCCCTCGAGGTCTTCGTGCTCTCGGAGGAAGAGAAGACCATCGGCGTCAGCAAGATGAACGAGGACACAGGCCGCCTCGGTTTCCCCCAGCCGCTCGCCCTCGCCACCGCGGGCGCCACCCCTGTCGCGATGGCTCACGTGCCGGCTTCGACGCGTGCGCTGCCTTGGGGCGGTGATCGTGACGGCGTGGTAGTGATCGTGCGTGACCGCCGCGACCACACCCTCGAGTTCCACGGGATGGGCCAGGAGCCCGTCGCGGTCGAACTCGAGGACGTGAACCGCCCACCCCAGAGCATGCTGGCGGGCGACTTCAACGCCGACGGCATCGGCGACATCCTCCTCTTCACTCCCAACGAGCCCCTCGTGATGGTCACGGGCGGTTCGACCCCCGAGGTCCGGACGAGCGACGCCATGCCCCAGTTCGGCCTCGTGCAGGCCGCGGGCCCCGACAACACCGCCTCGCTCGATGTCGACGGCGACGGGACCGCCGAGCTTCTGATCGCCGACGAGAACTTCGTCCGCGCCTGCGCCTTCGACGACACCACCGGCTGGCGCGTCGTCGATCAGATCACCCTGCCCGATGCGCGCACCTCGCTCACGAGCATCGCGACCTTCACCGAGCGGGGCACGCCCGTCATCGCCGCCTCCGACCGCGCGAACCAGCGCCTCGTCATGATGGCGCCCACCGGCGACGGCTGGGACGTCGTTGAAACCCTCCGCGTCACGGGCCTCGCACCAGACGCCATCACCGCGGGCAAGTTCACCGGCGACAACACCCCGGGTGTCCTGGGCTTCTCGGCCGACAGCTTCGGCGTGGTCCGTCTCGGCGGCGAGCGCGTGGCGCTCGAGGAGTTCGCAGCCTTCCGCTCCGACAAGGACGACCGCCTCGAGCACGAGATCGAGTTCGGCGACATCAACGGCGACGGGTACACCGACATGATCGTGCTCGACGCCCGCGAGCAGATGTGCCAGATCTTCACGCTCAGCGCCTCGCGCAAGCTCTTCTTCGCCCTCGAGTACCGCGTCTTCGAGACGCGTCTCTTCGGCCGCGGCGATTCGCGCACCTTCGAGCCCTCCGCCGCCATCCTCAGCGATGTCACGGGCGACGGGGCGACCGACCTCATCCTCGAGGTGCACGACCGCTACATCATCTACCCCCAGATGATCCGCTGATTCACGCTGCGACTTCGCGCATGAACAGCACTGTCCAGGAGCGCCCCCGCCCAACCGCGGGGGCGTTTTTCGTTTCGAGCCTTTGGGTTGTGTCGCCGCTGCGTTAGGCTGGACTCGAACCGAACCCTTGCGAGAGCCCGCCATGCACTTCTCCGTCACGCGCATCACGACCGCCGACCCGCAGCGGGTCTACGACGTCTTTACGGATCTCGAGCAGTTGCCCCAGCACATCGAGGCGATCCAGCGTCTGGAGCCGGTCAACGAGGGTGAGCCGCTGGAGATCGCAGAGGGCCGCGCATTCCGCGAGACGCGCCTCATGTTCGGCAAGGAAGCAACAGAGGTCCTGACCGCCTGCGACGTGCGCGAGGACGGCTACGCCCTCACGTGCGAGTCTTGCAACACCCATTACCGCTTCAGCTACACCTTCACGCCCACCGCCGACGGCGGCACGTCCATCGAGATGCGGGGTGACGGTGAAGCGCTCACGCTCGGGGCCAAGGTCATGTCGCTCGTCTTTTTCCCGATGCGCGGCGTGATGATCAAGCACTGCACGAAGGACCTTGAAACACTCATCGCCGCCGCCGAAGCGCCCGCGACCTGACGGCGCACGGCTCAGGGTGTGCGCTGGGATGAACGCTGCGCATCGACGGCGATCATCGGCCGCATGAGGCGGACCGCGTCGTGGATCGGGCCGAAGTCGCCTTCGTCGAGGACGATGGTGAGTACCTTTGCGCTATCGGGCAGTCTCACGTTGAGCGCCGAAGCCGGCTGCTGGGCGCTGAGCGCGATGCGCTTCAATTCCGTGCCGTCGGCATAAACAACGATCGCGCAGTCGGCCCACGGGCTCGAAGAGCGCTCGAGGGCGATGGTCGCAGCGAAGCGCGTCGCTCCCTCGGGCAAGTCGTACGCAACGGTGGTGGGTTCACTGAGCTCGAGGTCACGCATGTTGAGGGCGGCGGCCTCTTCGAGCAGGCGATCGTCGGGGTGGTAACCGATCGTCGGCCTGCCTGTGGTGGGTGTCAGGTCGGCGAGCGGGACCAGGGCCGTGGAATCGAAGAGGATCGCTCGTACGCCGGCGATCTCGTCCCACCAGGTTTCACCCTCCGCGTTGGAGATGCCCAGCCACCCGCCCTCCGCGGTGGAGATCGTCTCACCGACCGCAACGAGCCCGCTTGAGAACCAGACGGTGCTCCCCTCGTGGGCTTCGGGGTCGTTGGCGAGTACCGCCGCCGACACGCGATCCGCAGGGAGGTCGAGCATCGATCCGTCCTCGAGTTCGAGGAGCGCCCCGTCACCGAGTTCGGCGAGGAAGCCGCGCAGCGTGTCGCCGTTTGCGAGGAGCAGCAGGTCTTCGTCGCCCGCATCGGGGAGGGTCACACGCGCGGAGACGGGCGCATCGGGGAGGACGATCCGGGCAACGCGTTCAAGCGGGTAGACGCGGTCGGAGAGCCCGTCTCTCCACACGACCGCGTCCACGACGGGCTCCGCAGCGGCGCGCTCGTCGGGCACCTGATCGCTGCCCATGAGTTCGAGCACCTCGGCGGAGGCGTCATCGATCAGCCCGGCGTCCGCCCGGCGCAATCTGTCGTCGAAGAGCGCGAGCGTGCCCGGGTAGCGGCCGCCATCGATCGTCTCAAGCACGCCGGCGCTCATCGCCTGCGTCCGCTGGAGGATGACGGCGGTGGGGAGCGCCTCGCCGAGTGGCATCATCGGCGCGCCGACGCCGAGCCTCGCCTGAGCGAGCGGCCCGGTGCGCACGATTGCGAGGACGGAGTCGATGGGCAGGTCCAGACGCTGGCCGCGCTCGTCCTGTGCGAGGATTTCTTGCGAGGTGATGTCCAGCAGGCGGATCACACGCACGCGGAGCTCGCGGTCGATGACCAGTGCGGTGCTGTCGCCCTCGCCGTTCGCCCCCGCCGTCGATTGGGCGTGCACGCCGGTGTGGGCACTCATAGCTGCGAGCAGCGCAGCGGCCAGGATGGTTCGTGATCGGGTCACTTCTGGAAGATCGGCAAGTAGCGGCCTGGCATTTGAAGGATGATGAGCGCCATCGCGGACGCGTACGCCTCGCCGTAGGAAGAATCGGTCCACGCGCCGGACTGGTCCTGGCGTGAGAGCAACTCGTCGCGGATGGCGGGCCACCACCCCGCCCAGTCCTCGCCGCCCTTGAGGAACATCGCCTGCGCCGCGTAATAGTGCCCGTAATAGAAGTGAGCTCCGGCGCCGCGTGCGTTGCTCGCCTGGGTCCCGGGCATCGCGGTCCGGCGGAGGTACATGATCGCGCGGTCGATCTCGTCGCCCTCGTAGATGCCCGCGTAGAAGAGGCTCGCAACACCCGCCGCCGACCGCGGCCACGCGCTGCCGCCGCGACGCAGCTGGTAGCTGAAGCCCCCGTCGTCGAGCTGGCAGTCGCGCACGTACTGCACCGCGCGATCGATCGTCTCGATGGGGATCTCGATGCCGGCGTTGCGGGCCGAACGCAGGGCCATGATCTGGCAGATCGTCACGGAGATGTCGGCGTCTTCGGGGGTGGGGTTGTAGCGCCACCCGCCCTCGTCGTTCTGCGACTCGACGATGATGCGGCACGCGCGCACGAGCGCATCGTGCAAGCGGCGCGACCGCTCGGTGTCGCCCCCGCCCGCGGTCATGCCGTACACCTCGCCGAGGAAGAGCGTGGCGAAGCCGTGCCCGTACATGGGTCCGTGCGAGACGCTCTCGCCGGCGAGGAGGCCGGTCTCCTGAGCGTTGTCGAGGATGAACTCAAGGCCGCGCTCGACCTCGTCGCCGTAGCGCCCGCGTCCCGGCGCGTTGCCGTCGGCCATGAAGGCGAGGCACGCGATTGCGGTGATGCCCACGTGCTTGGGGAAGCGACCGACGGGGAACGAGCCGTCTTCGGCCTGAAGGTCCGCGAGATGCTGGAGGCCTTTGGAAATCGCCTCGGTCAGCTCCTCGGTGATCTCGACCTGCGGCGTCTGCGCAGCGGCGGGCTGCTCGGCGGCTTCTTGTGCGTGCACTGCTCCCGCTGCGCAGAGCAGGAGCGCCGATGCTGAAGTCACCAGCGGGCGGATGACAGGGCGATCTCTCAGCCGGCGCGGGTTCACTTCGAGGCCTCCTCTGCGAGCCTGCGGTAGTAGGCCTCGGTGAGTGCCTCGTAGAGCGTCGAGAAGTAATCGCTCGAGCCATCGACGAGCCGCTCGCGCACGCGCTCGGGCAGCGCACCCCAGCCGGCGGTTGTCGCATCGATCCCGTCGCGCTGCCCTTCGGCGTAGTCGATGTCGGCGATGCCGTCGTCGCGCTCTCCCGAAGAGGCCTCGGCCTGGGGCGCCTGCTGGCCCTGGCGTTGGCCCTGCTGCTGTTGGTTCTGCTGCGACTGCTGCTGTTGCTGTTGTTGGCTGCTCGAGGAACTGCTCGAGCTCTGCGACTGCTGCTGTTCGGCGAACTCGATGAGCACATCGAGCTTGGTGATGATCTCCTGCTGGAGCCGTTGGGTCACCACGCCGGTATCGCGGACTTCGCCGATGCGGAAGCCGGCCTCGGTCATCTGCTGGGCCGCGGACACGAGCGCGTCCCGAGCCTCTTGCTGCGTGAGCGCACGCTCGATCTCGGTGTCGGTCACGCCGGTGGGGAGGTCGGCGGCGAGGTCTTCGTCTGCGCCCGCTTCGGTGTCGGCGTCGGTGCCGCTATCGATGCCGAGCAGGTCATCGAGGCTGCCCAGTTCGCTCCCCTCTTCGCTCCCCTCTTCGCTGCCCTCTTCGCTGCCCTCTTCGGTGGTCTCAGGTGTGTCCGAGGCGGGGGCGCTCTCGGTCGCGCCGGCCTGCGCGGGCGGCGTCTCAGTCGGGGTTTCTTCTTGGAGGGCGGTCCCCGCGAGTGCGAGGAGCCCGAGGGCGGTCAGGGTGGTGAGATTCACGGCGAGCCTCCTTCGGCCTCAGTACCAGCATCGTTCGCTTCGGGGGCGTCGTCCAGCGGGTTCCCGCCCTCTGCAGCGGGTTCACCCCCGCGGGGCGGGTCGCTCGGGGCTCTGCCGCCGTTCTCGGGCAGGAATTCGAGCGGGACGGGGCTGCGCGTCATCCGCTCGATGATCTCCACGGCGATCTCGGCGAGCTCTTCCTGCTGGCCCGCGAGGAAGCCCAGATCCTCCGGGCTCGTGGCTTCGAGGGCGTCGAGGAACGCGGTCTCTTCGGCGAGGGCGATCTGGAGCTCGCGCAGCAGGCGGAGCTGGCCGAGATCACTAAAGAGCTGCTCCTGCTGCCCGCCTTGCCCGCCGCCTTGCCCGCCTTGGCCGGCCTGCTGTTCCTGATCGAATGGGTTCTCGTCGGGCTCGGGGTCGTTGAGCGAGTCGATGAGATCGAGGAGCGCCGCGATGATCGCCTCTTGCCTGTTGAGCGCGAGCGCCGGCTCCGCCTCGCGGATGGCGTCCTCGGCCTGCTGTGACATCCGGTCCATGCGCGTGTGCGCGTAGCGGTAGACGCGTGCCTCTTCCATCTCCTCGGTCTGCTGGACGAGCGTCTCGAGCTGGCGGCGGATGTCTTCCTGGCTCGGCCCCAGCTGGCGGAGGCGCACGCGGTCACGCCGGGAGAGTTCCTCGAGCTCGCCGAACGGGGCCGTCCGGTCGCGCAGGCCGATCTGCATCTCCAGAGCGTCGCGGTACGCGCGCTCGAGCTCGCGCTTCTTGCGCTCGTTCTCTTCTTGCTCGAGCTGTTCGTCGAGCTCCTCGGCCCGGCCCAGCGCTTCCTCGAGCAGCTCGAGGCTGCGCTCTTCGTCGGCGCGGGCGTCGTCGAGCTCGGCGGGCTCGCTCCGAAGGTGGACGATCGCGCGGGACTGCGCCCCCTCCGCGCGGTCGAGCACGCCCGCGATCGACGCCGTCTCCGGCCCGGACTGCGTTGCAAGAGCCGAAACGGCCAGGGTGTTCTGGGCCAGTGCGATCATGCCCTGCGCGAGGCCGGCGGGGAGCGTCTCGCCGGCGCGCAGCAGGCCGATCGCGGTCTCCTGTTCGGTGATCAGACCCTTGATCGAGTCGATGAGCGACAGCAGGTTCCGGCGCAGTGCCTCGCGGCGATTGCGCTCGTTGTTCTCGAGATCTTCGAGCATCTCCTCCAACGATTCGGCGGCCTCTTCCTGGTTCTGCTGCGCTTCGGAGGTCTGGTTCTGCTGGGCCTGCTCGGCGGCCTCTTGCTGCCGCTGAACGGTCTGCTCCTGCTGCGCACGCTGCGCCGCTTGGCGCAGGCCCTCGGCCGCTGCGGGGTCCTCGTCGCGGAGCATCTGCTCGCGCTCGCGGAGATCGTCGAGCAGTTCGTCTGTCTCCTGCGCGAGCTCTTCTTGCTCCTGGGCGATCTCTTCGAGGGCGCGTTGCTGCGCTTCGGAGAGCTGCTCGGGCGAGAGGCCCGCGGTCTCCCGGCCGAGGCGCGCCGTCTCTTCTTGCAGCGCGCGCTGCTGCTCTGCGAGGCGGTTGATCTCGTTGCGCAGCACCCAGTTGTCCTCGCCTCGGTCGAGCATCTCGATAAGCGAGGCGAGCTCGGTCTGCGCCTCGTCCTGCGCGTCGCCGATGGTTTCCTGCTGCTCCTCGGAGAGTGCGGACTCGTCGTCCGCCTCGGCAGCGTTGCTTTGTGCGCGCGCTTCTGCGAGCGACTGCGCCGCCTCGGACGCGGCTTCGGCCGCTCGCTCCGTCGAGAGCATCGCCTCTTCGAGCAGCTCGCTGAGCGCCTGGTTATCGAGATTGTTTTCACCGACGCGTTGTGCGATGTCTCCGAGCTCCTCGAGCTGCTGGTCCAGCCGCTGGGCGACCTGCGCTTGGGCGCGTTCGGTGGTGCGTTCTGCGCCCCGCTGCGCGGTCGAGTCCCGCAGCTCGCCCTGCTGTTGTTCGAGTCGGATGGCCGATTCGCGCACGCCCGCCAGGGCGTCGCGCACCTCATCGACGAAGGTCTCCTCGTCGATAATCCTGAGCACGCGCGGCGTGGAACGCGTCGCCCCGCGCCCTTCGCCCGCAGGCGATCGGAACGCATCGGCTGCGAGCGCAACGATGCTGACCTCGTCCCCCGGGTTGAGCCCGAGCTCACCGAGATCGACGGGCGCGCTCACCACCCGCGCCGTCGCGGTCGGCTCAAGAGCCCCGCCCGCGCGATCGACACGCGCGATCTCCACAGCCGGCGCCTCGGGCTCGAGGGCGCCGCCGGGCCCGCTCGGCACACCGCCCGCCGCCCCGCCGGCAGGGCGCCAAACGGTTCGCTCGATGCTCACACGCTCGAGGCCAACGTCGTCGCGCCCCTCGGCAACGATCTCCACCACCGCGGTGGGCAATACCGTGCGATCGCGCTCGGGCTCGGTGATCGTCACCGCAGCGGGCCGGTCCGCGACCGACTCGAACCGATAGACGCTCGCTTCCTCGGACGGGATGCCGAACTCGTCGACGAGCGGGAGCGCAAGCCGGACCGTTTCGCGCAGCAGGAACGACGCCCGCAACGACGTCCCCTCGGCCTCTATGTCCAGCACATCGCCCGCGTCGCCGATGATCGCAGCGAGCGACTCGGCGGCGCTCGTTGCGCCTTCCGGCCGCGCACCCGCGCGGTTGAGGGTCAGCTCGAAGTCCACGCGCGAGCCCTGCAGGGCGGGGGGCGCCGCGGCGCGCTCGTCGAAGCCTGCGCCGAGGTCGATCGAGGGAGGAGCGTCCGTGCTGAGGCGCGCGTACTCGGGCGGCGTGATAACCGCGCTCGCGCTTGTTATCGCCGGGGGGTCGATCAGACGCACCCGCGTCCACTCCGTCGCGTCGTCCTCCGTGGAGATCTGGTACTCCACTGCGCTGCCAGCAACATCGAGCAGGCGCTCGAAGAGGTAGGCCTCGCCCGAGTCTTCGCTCTCGGTGCGCCCTTGCAGGGTGAGCAGGGCGGTCATCGTTCGGCCCGCGTCACCCGCCTCGTTGAACGAGCGGTACCGCACCGTGACATCTGTGCTGTCGGGGTTGGTGCGCCATTTGGTCAAGAGCGCCCGCAGCGGCAGCGCCTCGGTCGATGGGTGCACGCGTTCTGAGCGCAGCGCGGTCGCGTCGACGACGCCTGTCCGCTTGGGCCAGGCGGCGTCGGTCCAGGGCAGCAGCACGCGCTGCGCACCGATCGCCCACATACCGCCCGAGAAGAGCGCGGGGGCGAGCGCGAGCACGAGCGCCACCAATGCGAGCCCCACGCCGCGCACCGCCGGTTCTCTGTCAACAAGAGACTCGACCCGCGCCGGATCGAAGCGCTCGGCGGCCGCCCGCACGCTCGCCTCTTCGAGCGCGCGCGTCGTAGCCGAGTCGTAGGCCCGCCCCGATGCGCCATCGAAATCCACCGCCGAAGCAAGGGTGCCCTTCCACTCCGGGTGGAGCTCCTCCACCCGCAGCGCGACGTCCGTCAGGTTCGGGCAGAAGCGGAGCGCCGGCAGCACCGCGCGAACGATCAGCAAGGCCGCGCACACGCCCGCTGCCAACCACGCTCCCACGCGCAGCGGGGCGGGGAACCGCAGCCACATGTCGAGTAGCCCAGCAACCAGCGCCGCGCCGAAGAGCGCCGCGAGCAGCAGGCCGACTGGCTTGGCCACCAGCACCACACGCGCACGGGACCGCAGCGACGCGAGCGACCGAGCGAAGCCGTCGGCGCGAGCGGGCGGTGCGGGTTGCTGCTGTCTCTCCATATCACTGCCTCGAATCCGTTGCGCCCCTGAGGGCTCTCGTACTACCGACGGCGGGGGCCCCGGTCTCAGGCGGCCCCATCTTCTCTATCGGTCACTCCACGGTCACACCAGGCGGATCAGACGGCGCCCGACCCACTCCGCGGTGATCAGCACCAGCACCAGGATCAACGCGAGCGGCGTGTCCCAGAGGGCCTCGCTCCGCTCGGTCACGATGCGAAGCTGGCGGTTCGGGAATGCATCCACAAGCGAGCCCGCGTCCGCCGGCAGCACCACACGGCCGCCCGTCGTCTCCGCCAGCGCACGCAGCGAAGCGTGATCCGTCTCCGGCTCGCGGAGTTCGTCTCGCGGCAAGCCCACCTCGATCGTGCGGGCGACCTGCGCGCCCGCAGCAGCGAGCAGCGCGTCATCGGGCGAAGCGGTCCACGAGCCCGCCGTCGGGGGCTGCCACGAGGCCAGGTACACCCGTGGGTCGTCGGCGTCCTGGCGCAGCGTCACCCGCACCGTCTCCGCCGAGCCCGGGCGATCTCCCGCAGCCTCCTCGCGCACCAGTTCGACCTCGATCGACCGCGGGGCCGCATCAACAAGCGCCTGGTCGAGCAGCTCAAGTCGCAGGCGCACCGGCCGCTCCACGATCGCACGCTGAGGCGTCGCTTCGAAGACGAGCGAACGCCCCGATCGCGTGAGCGACTCTCGCCCGAGCGAGCGGATCAATGGCACCCAGAAGCGCTCGTAAAGAATCTCTCCACGCCCGTAGCGGTAGCGCCAGAACTCATCGCTCGCGGCGTACACACTCCGCCCCGCGCCAAACCGCATCGACAGCAGCAGGGGGGTTCGCTCGCCAGTCTCGATCGAAACCGCCTCAGCCAGCGGCTGCGCTGTTGGTTTGATCGAAGCCCCGTCGATCGCTTGCCCGTAGTAGAACGTCGACCATCCGGTTTCCGGGTCGGCGAGCAGGGCGGGCCAGGGCTCAGCGGGGTCTTCGGTCAGTGCGAGCACGCCCTGGAGATCGGCCGCGGGCGTGGGCTCCACAACAAAGGGGTCGAGCAGGCGTGTGCCGTCGCCCGCGCTGGAGGTAAAGGGGATCAGGTCGCCGAGCTCGGTCTCCCACCAGCGTCCGGGCGTGTGCGCTTCTCCGCCGATCCAGAGCAGGCCCGCCCCGCGTGTTGCGATGTGGTCGCGGAGCTGCTCGAGCTGCTCGACGCGGAAGACATCAGGCCGCACGTCGCCCAGCACGATCACGTCGTACTCCGCCCACTCTTCGGGCGAGCTGGGCAGCGTGTCGAGCTCGATGTTGCCCTCCTGCAAGTACCGCCGGTCCGAGGCGAGCATCAGCGCAGATGAGACGATCGAAGACTCGCGCAGCAACAGGTTCCGCAGGTAACGCTGCTCCCAGCGGGGGTAGCCGTCGATGTACAGCACCCGGAGCGGGCGGTCGACGATCTCGAGGTCGAAGCCCACCGCGTTGTTGTCGGCCACCAGATCCACGCCGCCCGGCAGGACCTCGACGGCCCACTCGGCGTCGCTCGCCTCCTCCGCCTTGTGCGTGAGGGTGATCTCTTCGCCTGCTTCGCTCGGCAGCACTTCGCGCTCGTCTAAGACCTCGCTCGTGCGCGTGTCGATCAGGCGGACGGTCACGGGCTCGCTGCGCTCCGGGCCCAGCTCCTCGAGGCGCACGCGCACCGGCGTGACATCCCCCGCAAACGCAGCACGCGGAGCGTCCACCGAACGCACGCCGATATCACCCACCGGGTCGGGCGACCCGAGCGCGACCGCGTGCACGGGCACGCGCTCGGCGCGCAGCCGTCGCATCGCTTCGCGCGTCGGCGCATCGACGCTCCGCCCGTCGGTGATGAGCACCACAGACGAGAGCGGGCGGGCCGAGGCGCGGGCGAGCGCCTGGTCGAGTGCCGCACCGATCGCCGTCGTCTGGCCCGTGGGCTCGGTGAGCGTGAGCGAGGCATCGCCCTCGCCCCCGATGTCGAACGCCCCCGCGTCGAAGCCCAGCCAAACGACTTCGCGCTCGCGCGCGACCTCCGTGAACGCGGGCCACGCCGACCGGACCGCCGAGCGCAGCTGGGCGTCGCGCGTGATGCGCCCGCCCGTCTCCGTCGGGGCATCGGGGATGCTCAGCGAGGCCGAGCGATCGACTAGCACCAACACCCAGTCACGCTCGACGCTCTCATCCGAACGCGAGAGCTGCGGGCCCGTGACGAGCACAACCAGAAGAAGGAGCAGGAGCGCACGCAGGCACGCGAGCGGGCCGCGCGATCGACGCGCCCCGGTCATCTTGCTGTAACTCCACACCGCCAATCCCACGCACAGCGCGATGACGATCAGCCAGCCCCACCCGGGCAGCGGGCGCTCGAAGGCGAGCTTGACGCCCGCCTCGTCGAGGGAGAGCGATTCCAGGCCCAGCAACCACTCGATCATGCCAGCGCCCCCTTGCCTGCCGGCCCTTCCTCACGCCAGGCGTGGGCGAACCAGCGTGCGAGGCCCGTCTCCACCAGCGCGAGCAGCAGCGCTGCGATCAGCAGGGGGAGCGCAAAGGGCGAGCCCGTCCGCCCTGCTGCGAGGCCCGCACCGGGCGCCTCCGCATCGAAGAACGACACCCGCTCGGAGTCGACCGTGCCGGCCGGTCCGAACGTACCGCCCAGCCACGCGAGCACCCGTTCGGGATCGTTGAGGCCCACGTCCGTCGCTTCGGAGGGCGTGTTAACCGCCACGAGTTCCGCCTGCAAACCACCCTGATCGAGTGTGCGATAGATCCCCGCCAGTCGAACCAAAGCGCCTGGTTTGCCACGACTATCCACATCCGCCCGCAGGGTGCGTCCAGCGAGGTCCGCAGGCGCGAGCCCATCCGCTCCGGGGGGCAGCGCCACCCGGTTGCCCGCGACGCGCGTAGTACGGCTTGAAGTGGTCCCAACCCCTTGTTTTACAAGCTCTTGCACGAGTGGGACCATCAGCGGAGTGGCGGGGAGATCCGTCCAGAAGAGCGTCGGGGCACTCGCTATGTAAAGAACAAGGCCGCCGCCCATAGCGGAGTTATCCACATCCTGTGCACGCGTTTCGTCGGTGGCTGTCGCTGGGGTAGAACCCCGAGCGCCCGGTGTGACGGCCACGAGCCAGGGGGAGCCGTCATCGAGAGCGAGGATAGTCGTGCCACCAGCGGTGCCGCCCACCGTCACCGGGAGGTGCCGAAAGACACCCACCGGGCGCAGCAGCTGCTCGAGCTCGTCGGCGAGCAGGGCCAGGACGCCCGCCCCGCCGGAGAGTGCGCCCGCGCCAGGGCCGGCTTCGATGCTGCGGACGACCGTATCCGTGTCTCCAGATGCTTCGCGCGCGAAGTCCCAGCCCAGGCCCATCGCCTGCGTGAAGTCGTCGGTCCAGAGGTGCACCGCGGTCTCTGCGGGGGGGGTGACGAGCAGCATGCCGCCCGCGTCGACAAAGTCGCGGACAAGGGGCCAGCTCTCGGCGGGGACCAGGTCGGGCTGGGGCAGCGCGAGCGCGTCAAGAGTGGCGAGCGTCGCGGCGTCGAGGCCGCCCGGTTCGAGGTCGGTCACGCGCACGGGCGTGGTATCGGTGGGTGTGAGCGCGAGTCGGAGCCAGTCGGCCGCTGCGAGTTTGTCGATCGTCGCCCCCCCGCTGAACCGTCGCGTGCCGGCGACGCCGACTTCCAACGCGTCGGTCACACGCACGAGCCTGCGGAACGCGTTGTCGCTCTCCAGTCGATCGCGGTCGATCTCGGCGATGAGCACGCTCGCGGCGTTGCCCGAGTCGGAGGCGCGGTCGAGTGTCACGCTGAGCGTGATCGACGCCTCCGACTGGCCGGGCGACCAGCGCACGGTGGCGCGGGTGCCCCCATCGGTCGCGCCGCCCGCTGTGCCGTTGGTCGCGCGCACGCGCACGGTCGTCGTGCCCGATTCGGAGACCGAGGTGCCCGAGCGCTCGAGGCGCACGCGCACCGAGACGTCTTCCGTCGCCCGGCCGGCGCCCGTCAGCACCACCGAGCGCAGCGGGTCCAGGCCCACTACCTTCACGTTGCCCGCCAGGCGGTCGGTCGGCGCCTCGGCGAGGATGCTGAGGCGGTCGATCCCCGCGAGCGTCTGCGGGAGCGGCGTGTTCGGATCGCCGCTGCCGGTACGCAGCTCGCTGATGACCGCAGCCACCGCAGGCCGTTGTGCGGCGTCGTCGGACGTGTCCGCTTCCAGCTGGGCGGCGAGGGCGGCGAACGCGCCATCGAGATCGGTCGGTGCGTCGGTGAGCTCGAGATCCTCGATGAGCCTGCGCACCGCACCGAAGTCGGAAGACGCGGGGAGCACCACACTCTCGGCGGGGCCGCCCAGCGTGATGAGGCCCACGCGATCGCCCGGGCCCAGCTCCTCGAGCATCGCGCGGGCGGCGGATTTGTGCGCATCCAAAGCGGTATCGCCCGCAGCGTCACGCAGCCCCGCTGCTGCACCGTTATCTATAAGCAGGTAGACGTCGCGCCCCGTCGGGCCCAGTGCGCCCAGCGCGTCGAGCAGGGGGCGGCCGAGAGCACCCGCGAGGCACGCCAGGATCAGGCAGCGCACGACGAGCAATATCAGGTGTTCGAGCTTCAGGCGACGCTTCTGCTTGCGGTACGCCTCGAGCAGGAACCGCATCGCGGCCCACGGCACCGGGCGGCGCCGTTGGCGGAAGAGCAGGTGGATGATGATCGGGATCGATACCGCGAGGATGCCCGCGAGGAAGAGGCCGGGGTTGAGCAGGCTCATTAGCGGCTCCTCCGCTTCACGAGCGCGTTGCGCTTGGCGATGAAGGTCGCGAGCGGCGGGCCCAGCCAATCGTGGGTGTCGACGAGCTGGTAGTCGAACCCGAAGCTCTTCACGATGTGCTGGATCTGGCTCTGATGCTCTTGAAAGGCCTCGCGGTAGGCCGACCGGATCGCGCGCGGATCGAGGCGGATGCGGCCTTCACCCTCGAGACCTTCGAAGGGGGCCGTCTCATTGAGGTCGAAGCGGATCTCTTGGCGGTCGAGGACCTGGAGCAGGATGGCGTCGTGCCGGCGGTACCGGACGCGTGCGAGGGCTTGCCGGATCGTCTCCGGGTCGTCGAAGCAGTCGGTCACGATGCAGAGAAGGCAGCGGTTATTGAGCTTGGCGAGGGTCTGATCGATCGTGCGTGCCCAGTCGGCGGTCTCTTCGACGGGCTGCGCCGAGAGGGCGCTCACGATGCGCCGCCACTGCCCCTGAGCGCTGGCACGGTTCACCAAATCGCGCAGCCCGGAGGCGAAGACGCCCAGGCCCACGCGGTCGCCTTGCGTGAGGGCGACGTAGGCCATGGCCGCCGCCGTCGCGGTCGCGTGATCGTACTTCGACCAGTTGCTGCGACCGTCGTGGCTCTCCTTGAGCCCCGCGCCCGATGCGTCCGAGAAACTGCGCGACCCGTAGTTCATCGAACCAGAGGAGTCGACGAGCAGGACGAGGTCGAGGTTCGTCTCCTGCTCGAACTGTTTGAGGTAGAGCTTGTCGGACCGGCCGAAGACCTTCCAATCGAGGTGCCGAATGTCATCCCCCGCGACGTAGGGGCGGTGCTGGGCGAATTCGACACTGAAGCCCTGGTACGGCGAGCGGTGCATGCCGCTGGTGACGCCCTCGATGATCATCTTGGCGCGCAGGTCGAGGCTGCCCAATCGGGCGAGCGT
Organism: uncultured Phycisphaeraceae bacterium; assembly: GCA_964576725.1. GTDB lineage: Bacteria > Planctomycetota > Phycisphaerae > Phycisphaerales > UBA1924 > OFTM391. Next base: position 924 of record CAZNUZ010000036.1, on the reverse strand, counting down.
CTGCGGGTGCAGGTAGGTCGAAGCGTCGGGCTGGGGGGTGCTTGAGGATGCCACGCACGGGATCGTACCGCCGGGAGCTTCCCCGGTGCCGGGGTAGGGATGGTGGCATTTTGAATCCCGAGGACATGCTCGTACGGGGTGGTACGGATTAGGGGGGGTGAATTTCTGACTCGAACGCGGGAAATAGCGATCCGACGCCGATGAGCCCCCAGTCTCCCCCACCGGCTGGGGAATCAAAGAGTGTTAGAGGAGGTATCCGAACATGGGTATTCGGACCAAGATTTCCCTGTTGTGCGTCGCCAGTATCGTGCTGACGCTTGGTGTTGTACTGGGTACGACCACGTATCAGCGTCACCAATTGGGTGCGCACGCCCACTCGCTGGCGGAGACCTCTGCTGTGCGCGAGTGCTCGGTCATCGCCAAGGGCCTGCACTCGATGCTCATCGCTCAGAACGAGCAGGTGCAGATGAAGGTCTCCAGCGACCTCAACACCGCTCGGAAGATCCTCGCGACCACCGGCGGTGTCTCCTTCTCGGACGAGACAACCAAGTGGGATGCTGTGAACCAGTTCACCAAACAGCGGACGACCTACGAGCTCCCCACGATGCTGTTCGGCGATCAGCCCCTCGCCCAGATCTCGGCGATGAACGAAGACGCCGGCTTCGTTGATCGCGTGCAAGAGACGGTCGGGGGCACCTGCACCGTCTTCCAGCGCATGAACGACGAGGGCGACATGCTCCGCGTCACGACCAACGTCGAGAAGCTCGACGGCACCCGCGCGATCGGGACCTACATCCCCGCCAAGAACCCCGACGGCACGCCCAACGCCGTCGTCTCCACCGTCTTGAGCGGCGAGACGTTCCGCGGCCGGGCCTTCGTCGTCAACGCCTGGTACATCACCGCCTACGAGCCCATCAAGGACGA
>CAZNUZ010000035.1:0-27784 GCA_964576725.1 uncultured Phycisphaeraceae bacterium | reverse complement strand
CGCCCGGCCGTGCGCATCAGGCGGGCGGCGGCGTCGGCGACGAGCGTCGTGTAGCAGTGGCCGACGTGCGGGCGGTCGTTGACGTAGTAGATCGGTGTCGTGATGTAGTAGGGGGCGCTGGTCATGGGCGGAGTGTACCCACGCAGGCCGGCCCGTCGGGCGTGCCTCCGAGGCCGGCGTGGACCCACAGCCGGTCGTCGATCATCCGCTGGTCGTGGGCGTAGGAGTCGTCGCGCTCGACCGACCAGCCCAGGCCGCGCTCCGCGCTGAGGCGGGTCACGATGTCGAAGAACGAACGGTCGCGGTTGGTGCTCACGAGGTAGGTCCCGGGGGCTGCGGTCGCAGCGGCAGCGAGGGCGACCGCCGACTCGCAGACGTGCGAGGTCGCCGGCTTCCACAGACCGCTCGCGGCTACCCGGCCCTCCTTCGCGTGCTGATCGGTGAGGTGGCGCAGCATGTTGTTGCCCGTGGCCCCATCGCCGAGCTGCCACCCGAGCCTGCAGACGCTCGCGTGGTCGGGCGCCGCAGTGCGCACCGCGCGCTCGATGGCGAGCTTCAGCGCCCCGTACCCGTCCGACGCGTCCGGAGTGGTCTCGGGGGTGTAGGGCCCGGGTGTGTCATCGGTGTACACCATCACGCTGGAGGTCACAACGAGCCGGCGGTCGTTCGCTGCGCACCACTCCGCGAGCAGCACGGGCCACCGCTCGTTGACAAGGGTGTGCTCGTCGTCCACTCCGGTCGGCTCCGAACACATCGCCAGGTGAAAGATCGCGCTCGGGTCGTGCTCGCGCAGGCAGGCGGAGATAGACACCTCGTCTGTAGGCGGGAACTGTGTGCGGTCCCAAGCCCGGGCGTCGACGCCCCGCGCGCTGAGGTGCTCGATCAGCGCACGCCCGACCCAACCCGACGCGCCGGTGACGAGTGCTCGCCCTTCGAGTTTCGTGCTCATGAGTGGGCCGCCGCGGTCAGGGGCACGGGGCCCACCGAGGCGAGAGTGGTCACGCCGAGGGGGCGATCCAGGAGGTACGCGTTGAGACGATCGAGCGTGACGGCGTCGAACGAGCCGGCGAGCTCGTCGAGCGTGCGAGCCCGGCCGAGCTTGCGCTGGTCGTGGGCCATTGCAGATGCGCGGGCCGACGAGCTCTCGCCCGCGAAGACCAGGCGCGCTTTCAGGCCCACCATCGCGCGGTCGAACTCTTCCTGCGTGACCTTGCCCACCTCGGTGCGGATGCGTTCGAGCTCGCCCGTGAGCACGTCCACGGTCTCCTGCGCACGCTCGGGCGTGGTGCCCGCGTAGCAGACGGTCCGGCCGTACTCCGCGTCCGCGCCGTACGAGGCGTACACCGAATAGACGAGCGAGCGCTTCTCGCGCACCTCGGTGAAGAGGCGCGAGGACATACCGCCCGAGAGGACCGCCGTCGCGCAGCGTTCGAGCCACGACTCTTCGGTGCCCTCGGCGGGCGCGTCGTAGCACAAGCCGATGTGGGTCTGGTCGGTCTCGGCCTCTTCGTGGTGCATGCCGCGATCACCGACAGGGTCGACAAGGGGCGTCTCGGGCGATCCGGACCAGCCATCGAGGCGCTTCGTCAGATCCTCCACGAGCGCATCGTGATCGACATCGCCCGCCGCTGCGAAGACGCTCCCCTGGGGCACGGCAGCCGAGCTCCAGGCGTTCGTGAGATCAACCTTGCTGATGGCGGCCACGCTCCGAGCGTTGCCGTACGTATCGCGGTGGATGGGGCTCGCCGCGTGATGCCTGCGCAGGGCGAGCATGACGCGCTCCTGCGGGTCGTCGCGCAGCGAGGCGATCGCTTGCAACGCCAGGTCGCGGACGGGTTCGATGTGCTCGTCGGCGAAGGCGGGGGCGCAGACCATGTCGACGAAGAGTGGGAGGGCATCGTGCAGGCGTGCGCCGAGCATGGTGCCCTTCACACTCAGTGTGAATGTCTCGGGCGAGGTGTTGCGCGAGACGCCCAGGCGATCGAAAGCGTCTGCTTGCTGGCGGCTCGTGTGCGTGGTGCTGCCGCGAAGGAGCATGTCGGCGGTGAACGAGCAGAGGCCGAGGCGGTCTTCGGGCTCTCGCGCGGTGCCGAAGGGCAGGATCCACGTCAGGCCCGCGGAGCGCACGCCCGGGAGCCGTTCGGTGAGGATCACGAGGCCGTTGGGGAGTGTTGTGGATCGGATCTCGGGCATGCGGCGTGCTCCGTCGCGGGTGAATGCTCGTCTGCGCATGGCGGCGCAAGGTCCGAATTGTACCCGGCGCAGGCCTCAGACCCCGCACAGACGCGCCGTGGATCCGGGGTCTGGCGGCACTAATCGGGCGCAGTTGCCCGCTCGCGGCCGCGCTCATTGCATTTTTTACTCATGGATGCACGCCCGAGCGGGCGCAGCATCCGCGGAGGAGGACACGCGCGTGCGGTACGCATGGGTCATCATGATCGCCCTGCTTCTCGGAGCCACGGGCTTCGCGTTGCATCACGCTCAGCGCGAGCGCGCGTCGGTCGAATCGGCCGAGGCGCGCACGTCTGGTGCGCTCTCGCGCATCGGTCGTGAGATCCGCATCCGCGCGGGCACCGCCGGCGCTGCGCTCAATGGCAGAGGGTGGCCCGCGACGATCGACCCCGCCTGGTTTGGTGGAAAACCCCCTCAGAACGCCCTTGTAGGGGGTGATAGGCCGTGGCTTGAGGTCGCATCGCCCGACCAGCACGCGCTGACACACCCGCCTGTGCGCCAAGCGCTCGACGGTACGTGCGCCGCGTTTTGGTACAACCCGGGCAACGGTTTTGTGCGTGCGCGCGTCGGCGTGCGCATGTCCGATCGAGCTGCGATCGAGGCGTACAACCGTGTCAACGGCGCGAACATCAGCGCGCTCGCCGGCGCTCTCGACGCCAGCAAGTGAACGCGCCGCATCGCTGCTTTGTGCGCAGTCTTTAAAAAAGTACGCGCGCATACTTCAAGATGTTGGCTAATTCACCCCGATACCGTTAGTGTTTGCATACGCGATCCGTAGGTGTCGGATCGTCCGGACATTCCTCAGGCTCCGAAACCGAATACGAGGAGGTCAGCAATGGCCAAGCGTACCGCGAAGAAGAAGACCAAGAAGAAGGTCGCCAAGAAGCGCACCGCGAAGAAGGCAACCCGCAAGAAGGTCGCCAAGAAGCGCACCGCCAAGAAGGCGACGCGCAAGAAGGTCGCCAAGAAGGCGACGCGTAAGAAGGCCGCCAAGAAGAAGACCAAGAAGAAGGTCGCCAAGAAGCGCACCGCGAAGAAGGCTGCCAAGAAGCGTGTGACCAAGAAGCGCACCGCGAAGAAGGCCACCAAGAAGAAGGCCAAGAAGAAGACCGCCAAGAAGCGCGCAACCAAGAAGAAGGCCGCCAAGCGCCCGGCCAAGAAGACCGCGAAGAAGCGTGCGACCAAGAAGCGCGCTACTAAGAAGCGCACTACCCGGCGTTAAGCTCGGGCTGCCCCGGTCGCCGCTGCTCGCTGATGCGAGGCGGGTGATCCGGGACACACCCCCGCGCTCAACCGCCTCCCCGCCCGGTACGTTTGTCGGGTCGGGGGACACCCCCGGACACCCTCCCCGCTCGTCGCGGGATGACACCACGATCGTTACACGAGGCGGCACCTGTGCCGCCTCGTGTCGTTTTGTTTCAGCGGGCCGTGTCCGGTGGTCGAATGGGGAGGAGCGGGCAGGACCACGAGGCCGCTTCCGGATCGCCTGCCAACGAGCTATGATGGCTCCCCTTGCCCGGCCCGGGTCGTTCCCGGGCTGTGCGACCCAGGCAACCGGCGCACCGCGCCCCCACGAGTGAGCGAGCACACAGATGCCACACATCATCGCCGAGCCCTGCATCGGCACCAAGGACACCGCCTGCGTCGAGGTCTGCCCGGTGGATTGCATCCACCCGACCAAGGACGACCAGAGCAAGTACGACCCCGCTGACCAGCTCTACATCGACCCCGACACCTGCATCGACTGCGGGCTCTGCGTCGACGAGTGCCCCGTGCAGGCGATCTACCCCGAGGAGGATCTCCCCGAGGAATGGTCGAAGTACGTCCAGATCAACATGGACTACTTCAACGAGAACTGATCGCGGATCGAGTCTCCGATTATGAAAACGCCGGCCCAATCAGGCCGGCGTTTTTTAATTGTCACGAGTCCCCGCAGCGGAGTCACGCCTTGCGCTCACTCCGCCCCCCGTGCAGGCTTACTCACGGTCCCTGTCCCTGTCCCGGTCCCTGTCCCCGCCGAGCCCGTTGAAGAGATCATTGAGCAGGTCTTCCGCCGTCCCCCCGATGGCGTTCGGAATGCCCTCGAAGAGCGCCTCAAGGTCCACCTCAGAATCGGGGCTGTCGATCGGCCCGCGGACCCGGATGGGCACCATCGTCAGCCTCGAAACGCCCGGCACGCGGTCGACCACCGCCGACAGATCGTTGCTCAGTGCATAGGCGGGGATGAAGACGAGGGTGTTGATCCGCTGTGATTTCAGGTTGACCCTGCCATCCACAACGATGTCGAACTCGCCGACCGGGATCACGACCCCGTCGTACCGGAAGACGCCCTCATCGATGCGCAGGTCGAAGGGCTGCATGCGCTTGCCGATGCCGCCGGCGGCGTTGTTGTTCGTGAGCTCGAGGATCCTCCCGAAGAAGGCCTCGGTCTGGAAGCGCAGCGTGCCCATATCGACGCGCACGGTCCCATCGAGGGCCGCCACGTTCCCATCGAGCGGCACGCGCAGGCCCTGCGTAGACAAGACCGCGGGGCGGTCTTCGGGGGTCTTCACGAAGCTGCTGAAGAGCGGCAGCGCGGTGTTGAGGTAGCGATCACTCAAGCCCTGGGTGATCGTCGTGACGCGCAGCTCCGAGCCCGGATCGAGCGCGAGCACGGCGCCCTCGTCGATCGGGCCCGTGAGCGTGCCGCTGACCGAGGGCGAGGCGAAGCGCACGTCGATCGCGCCGCCGTCGGTGGCGGTGCCGAGCCCGGTCGCGGTGGCCTGCATTTCGACGCGTGGCCCGGTGAGATCGACGAGCGCCCCGTCGAGCCCCGCGATGGCGTCGATCAGGAGCGCGGGCAGCGCCCCCTCGACCACGACAGACTCCACGAGCGGCGTGCCACTGAGCGCACCTGCCAACACGCCTCGGGCGGTGAGCGTCTGCACGCGCTGGGGCGCTTCCCCCGGAGCAGCGGGCCCGCCGGCCTCTTCGGTGCCGTCGAGTGTGAAGAGGATCGCGCCGTCGCTCGGCCGGGACTCGATGGTGCCCGCGAGCGCCGGGGTCGCGAGCGACTGGCCCGCGCCGTCTTGCACCGCGAATGTGCCCAGCGTCATGGTGCCCGCGAGAGAAACACCCCCGGGCTCGGTCGGTGCGATGCCATCAGCAAAATCGACGCGATCGATCGTGAGGTTCAGGGGCGTCTCGCCGCTCACCCGCGCGCCCGACGCAAGCGCTCGCTCGCTGAGGAGCATGGCCTGCGCGAAGGCGGGTTGCACATCGGCCTGCACACGCAGCGCGCCCGCGAGCTCGTAGCGGTCGTCACCCGCCGAGCGGAGCGGCACCGTCGCGCGGACGTGCTCCGAACGGACGAGCCCGAGGATCGGCGCCCGCTGGGCCCGTTCGACCTCCTCTTCGGCGATGGTGGTCAGCTCGACTTCCAACGAGCTGCCGAAGGCGTCTGACAGCCGGCCGCCCGCACCGAGCAGACCATCGACGACCCGCGTCGGCCCCGTCAACAGCGCGGAGGCACGCGACAGGTCGAGAGGCAGGGGCGTCTCAAGCTCGATGCCGACGATCGCATCGGGCATCAGCGGGTCGCGCAGGCTCAGATTGCCCCGCACCAGCCGCTCGCGTCGCGGCCCGAGGCTCTGTGTGAGCGTGGTGCGCAACTGGGTGAGCTCGATGTCGGTCGCGCGTGCGATGCCGAGCGTGCTCGGGAGGCCCGTGAAGCGCGCGGGGTCGGTGACACTCACCGACGCGGTGATCGAACGCACCGCATCAAGATCGAGCGTCCTGCCGTCGGGCATCGGGATCACAAAGCTCGGGACACGCACCCGGCACGGGGCCTGCGAGACAAGCCGCACCCGCTCGTACGCGCTGCCCGCGAGCATCGGCGCGACCAGTTCCTCCCAGACCGCGGGCGAGAGTGTCGCGTGGAAGAGCGAGTCGCCGATCCAAAGCCCGCCCGCGCCCGTGCCGACGAGCGATTGCACGAGCAGGTCCGGGTCCGCGCCGGTAAGCCGCACCCGCAGCCCGCCGAGGTTGCGCGCCGCGTTGGGGTTCGTTTCAACGCGCAGGTCGAGCGGCCGGCCTTCGGTCGCGTCGTCGACCGCCCGGCGGAGGCCCGTATCGCGGATGAACCGCGAAGCCGACGCGGGGAGCGCACCCGATACGTCCGCCGACCATCGGGCGCCGTTGAAGTCGAGCACGCCGTCGCCCGTGTGCAGCCCGCTCGCCCCCATCGTCCCGCCGAGAGAGAGTGCCTCGCCGAGCACCAGCGCCTGCGCAGAGAGGGCGAGAGCCAGATCGCCGCTCGCGCTGAGATCGGCCGCGATGCGGAGCTCTCGCGCCTCGATCGGGCCCTCCTGAGCATCGGCGCGCACGCCCGCGACGCGCACGTTCCCGCGGGCAGAAACTCCCTGGAGCACCGCCTCGCTCGTGAGGCTCGCCAGCGGTGCGCTCGCCTCGTCGATCCGCAATTCGATGGCGCCCGATCGTTCGAAGTCGGCCGCGTCGGGCACGCCCGCGAGCGCCAGTGCCCGGCTTAGCACCGCGCCGCCGCGCTCCGTGCTGAGTGTGAGCCCCCGTTCGGGCAGGACGCGGAGGACGCCCTCCGCGAGTGCTGCGCGTGTGGCGAGTGACCCGCGATCACCTGCGAGATCGATATCGAAGGTGCCCGCGGGCGCGGCCGGGGTCGTCTCGATGCGCCCCGAGAGCGCTGGGCCCAGCGTCTCAACGCCCAGCGCTGTGATCTCGGGTGAGATCGCCACGAGCAGCCCGACGGGCAGACCCTCGAGGTCGAGCGTGCCGCTGAGCGTCGGCGCTCCCGAGAGCGCATCGGCAGCGTTCCCCGAGCCGCTCGCAGCGGCGCGTTGGCCCAGCGTTGTGATGTCGGTCGAGAGCGTCCAGGCGGCGTTACCCGCGTCGTCGATGCTCGCGCTGGCTTCGAGTGAATCGATCGTCGCTGCCGTTCCGCCCTCGGGGGTCATGGTCACACCCGCTGCGCCGAGCGTGGCCCGGGCGGTGAGCCTAGTGAGGTCGGGCGCGCCGTCCACGAAGGGGATCTGCGCGACGCCGTACGTCTCGATCTGGCCCTCGCGCTGGAACTCGATCCGGCTGGCCGCCTCGGGGCCGAGGGCTGCTGCGAGCAGGGGGCCCGCCGCGGTGGTGCGCACCGCGATCCCCCTCGTGCCCACGGAGCGCAGGCCGTCGGCGGAGAGCGCGAAGGTCGCGCGTGCTTCGGTCGCGGGGCTCGTGAGTTCGACTCGGATGGTGGGTGTGCCCGCGACGAGATCGCCCGAAGCGCCGGTGTCCGAGGCCGCAGCCTCTACGCGGAGCGCCGTCTCTCCGCCGAAGAGCGAGCCCGCATCGCCGACGCGTGGGACAAGCGCACCGATGAGCGTGGGTTCGAGCCCCGTGAGCTCGAGGCGTGCAACGAAACTCGAGGCGGAGAGCGGCGCGAGCCTGCCCCCCTGATCGATGATCCCGCTCGCGTTGCCGCCGACGCCGAGCGTGCCCGCTTCGACACCGTCGAGCTTCAGCTGAGTTGCGCCGGTGAGGGCCGCGGTGCCGGCGATGGGGTCGATCGTCAGCCCCGAGCGCAGGGTGTCGGTCGTAATCACACGGGTCGCGGTGCCATCGGTGTACTCCGCTGTGAGGGGCTCGATGGCGATCACCCAGTCCAAGAGCGCCTCCGACCAGTCGATGGAGGTCGGGTTGTCTGCCTCGGGCAGCGGCAGCGCGAAACGCGTCGGGGCAACACGCACGGAGATCGGCGTTTGCAACTCCAGCCCATCCACACGCACCACCGTCGGCGGCAACTCGGCCCAGACCGTCATCGGATCCCCCGACTCGCGCGGGACGAGACGCCCGTCGCGCTCCACCAGATCGAACGACGCTCCCGCGAGCGCATCCGTACCCGTGAACAGCGACGCGAGTTCGCGCTCGGGCGAGACGGAGCCTCTGAGTGAGAGCCCGGTGCCGGCGAGCGTGATCGTCCCGTCTTGCTGCACCAGCCCGGGGCCGAGGAACGCCAGCTCTGCCGCACTCGATGCATCACCGTGCTTGGCGGCGAGCGTGAGCGAGACATCGCCCGCTGCGTCGAGACGCGCGTCGAGGTCGATGTCGCGCAGGATGATCGTCTCACCGCCCTCGGCCACGATCGTGAGTGTGTTGAGCCGTGCGTCGACCGTGCCCGTGAGTCCTGCGGGGAGGGTGAGCGGCGCAGCTTGGGGTGCTGCGGGCGTGCGCTCGCCGGGCTCTTTGGGCGCCGGCGGTGGCGCGTCGGGGGCGGCGATGGCGGCCTGCCAGTCGCTCGCGCCGTCGCTTGTCAGGCGCAGGCTCGCGTCGCCGACGATCGTGAGCGTGCCGAGATCGAGCCCGCCCGAGGCGAGGTCGATCAGGCCGGCGTCCGTCATGGCGCGGAAGGTGCCCATGCTCGCGCCGTCGGGGTGGATGAGCTCGATCTCTTCGAGTCGCTGCGGCCCGGACCACGAGAGGCCCACATCACCGACGCGCACCTCGCCCGCGATCGCTGCGCTCGCCCGCTCTTCGATCATGCTTCGCACAAACACCGAGGCGATCGCCGGCCCGAACAGAGCGATCACGATCACGGTCGTGCCGATCAACACGCCGCCGATCCCGAGGACCCACTTGAATACCGAGACGTCTTTCTGCTTGCTCGGGGCCTTGCGGGGCGGGGGCGTTTGCGGGTGTGAATCCTGGGGCGTCTGGTCGCTCATCGCTGCCTCGTGCGTGCGGGTGCGTGCATGGGAGCTTGAGGATAGGTGCCGGGCTCAGCCGGCTCGATCAGAAGCGGGGCGCCGCGGGTTCGGTCTGTGTTAATCCGCGAGAGTTGCTTGCGGTGCATCCGCGAGCTCGAGCATGCGGTTGAGGGCATCCACAGCCGGCGCTTTGGCCTCGGGGTGCACCGAGACGCGGTTCACAACCTTGCCCGCAGCGAGATTGTCCAGAACCCAAAGCAGGTGGGGGGTGTCGATGCGGTACATCGTGGTGCAGAGGCACTGGCAGTCGGAGAGGATGCGGACATCGACGCCGCGCTCGGCTGCGCGCTGGCGCAACCGGTTCACGAGGTTGTGCTCCGTTCCCACAGCCCACTTTGTCCCCGGCTCGGCGGCCTCGATCACGGAGATGATCTTCTCCGTCGAGCCCCACTCGTCCGCCAGATCGACAACCTCCTTCGCGCACTCGGGGTGCACGATAATCGTCGTCTCGGGGGACGCTTCGCGGATCTGCGCGACGTGTTCGGGGCGGAAGAGCTTGTGGACCGAGCAGTGCCCAGCCCAGAGCACGACCTTGGCCTCACGAAGGCCCTCCTCGGTCATGCCACCGAGCGGGTCGCCCTTGCGCGCCGCGCGCGGGTCGTAGAGGGCGGTGTGCGCATCGGTATCGATCCGGTGCGCCGCTGCGGTGTTCCGGCCCAGGTGCTGATCGGGCAGGAAGAGGATCTTGATCTCCTCGCCCGGCGCCGCCGGAGTGGTTCCCCCAGCAAGCGCCCATTCGAAGACGCGCATAGCGTTGGACGACGTGCAGCAGGCGCCGCCGTTTGCCCCGACAAACGCCTTGATGGCTGCGGTCGAGTTGACATAGGTGATCGGGATCACGCGGACGTTCTCGCCGACGCGGTCGTGGATCGTCTCCCACGCGTCGAGCGCGTCCTCGTAGTCGGCCATGTCCGCCATCGAGCACCCGGCACTCAGGTCAGGCAGGATTACGGAGGTGCCTTCGGGGGCGAGCAGGTCGGCGGACTCCGCCATGAAGTGCACGCCGCAGAAGATGACAAACTCCGCGCCCTGCTCCGCGACGCGGCGGGCGGCGAGCTGGGAGAGCTTGAGCGAGTCGCCCGTCAGGTCGGCGTGGGCGATGACCTCGTCGACCTGGTAATGGTGGCCCAGGATCAGCAGGCGGTCGCCGAGCTCGGACCGGCGGGCGTCGATGCGCTCGGCCCGCTCGGCGTCCGACATCGCGTGGTACTGGTTCGGGAGCGCGGGTTGCCAAAGCTGCATGATGAGTCTCCTGACGCGCGGATCGCCGTCGGGGAATCGTAGCTGCAGCAGGGAACCGAGTCGGGGCGGGTAGGGGTCGCGCTCTTACGCGGCCTTCAGGTCCTTGGCCGAGGTGTCGCTGGCGTAGGCGAGGCCGATGCTCTGGCCGGTGCCGGTGGGGTGCTGGGCGACGCGAGAGACTTTGGCGAGGATCGTCTGGGTGCGGACAACGACCTCGTTGGACCAGGCGACGACGATCTCGACCTCGTCACCCGGGACGTAGGTCCGGGGGGAGACGACGTCGATGAGCAGGCCGCCCTCGGAGGCGTCGCGTGTGGTCGCGGGCTCGAACCGCAGCGCTCCGGAGGGGCGGATCTTCGCGGTGCGCACCGTCAGGGTGCGTTCGTGCCTGCGTTGTTCGAAGGGCAGAGGGCGTTGCATGGTGCGTCTCTTCGGGTGTGCGGATCGGTCGAAGGATCTCGTCTCTTCACCATCGGAGGAGTGAGCCCGCCGCTCAAGGGAAGTGGGGCATGCGGGCGTGAAACCACTTGTTTTTCGGGCCCAAACAGCTCGAAATGGGTTGTCGGAGGGGCCTCGAAGGCAAAAAAGTGCAGAAAACAGCGTATTTTGGGCGATCGAACGCCCTGGACGCCTTGTGCGTCCGAAAAAAACGCCCTACAAAGCGCGCACACGCGGGCCGGCACGGAGGCCGGGACAGCCCGTTTGGTGCAGCAGAACCACCGATCTCGGAGATGCCGACATGGCCAAGAGAGTCTCGAAGAAGCGCGTGACCAAGAAGCGCGTCACGAAGAAGCCCGCGGCGCGGACGACCAAGAAGACCGCCTCCCGCACGACCAGGAAGCCCGCGAAGAAGACCGCCAAGAAGACGACCGCCCGCACCGCGCGCACCACCCGCGTCGCGGCCACCGCCGAGCACAAGCCGGCCAAGATCGTCGCCGCCAAGGAGAAGGCTCGCACCAAGAGCGAGGTCCTCACCGTTCTCGCCGACCAGGCCAACATCTCCAAGAAGCAGGCCCAGGCCGTCTTCGACGCCATGGCCCAGATGATCGCCCTCGACCTCAAGCGCAACAACGCCGGCGTCTTCAACGTCCCCGGCATGATGAAGGTCACCGTCCAGCGCAAGCCCGCCACCAAGGCGCGCAAGGGCATCAACCCCTTCACCGGCGAAGAGACCGTCTTCAAGGCCAAGCCCGCACGCAACGTCGTGAAGGTCCGCCCCCTCAAGGCACTCAAAGAGCTCGTCTGAGCTACGCCCTGCGAACCTAGACTTCAGCAAGAGCACGGCTCCGTCTCGCACGGGGCCGTGCTTTTTTTCAGGCGTACCCTTCGGACCAGTCGCACACCCGAGAGATCCATGCACCAAAGACACGCACTCCCCCAACCAGACGCACGCCTCATCGCGCTACTCCAAGAGCACACCATCGACGCAGTCGTGAGCGACGTCGACGGAACCCTGACCGACGGCTGCCTCACCGCGGGCAGCGACGGGACCATCGCCCGGCGGTTCCACACGCGCGACGGGATGGGCCACAACATCCTCCACGCTGCGGGCGTCAAGATCGCCTGGCTCAGCGCCACTTCCGAGGGCAAGTCCGTCGCCGCCCGCGCGAAGATGATCCGCGTCCAGCACGTCGACACGGGTTCGGGCGACAAGGGCCCGCGCCTCGAAGCGCTCTGCGAGGCGATGGGGGTCCCCCCCGAGCGCACGGCCTACATCGGCGATGACATCAACGACCTGCCCGCGATGGAACGCGCCGCCCTTGCCTTCTGCCCCTCGGACGCGGTGCCCGAGGTCCGAAGCGCCTGCGATTACGTCCTCTCGCTGCCCGGCGGTGAGGGCGCTTTCCGGGAGATGGCCGATGCCATCGTCGCAGCAAAGGGGCTTGAGGCCGCCAAGCTCGGCTGATGTGAAGAGCCTGCCCGGCCTGCGCGTTGTCCGGGCAGGGGGCTGCACCCTCGAATGGGCGGGCCTTCGGTGAAGAACCGGGTCAGCTAGGCTGTGTGCTGCGGCTCATTGCTCGATCAGACCGATATTCCACTGCTATGCACACCCTCCCCCCGCATTCTGGCTCGCACCCCAAGATCGTGACGCGCACCGAGCTCGCTTCACGCCGGGAAGCCCTGCGCGCCGCGGGTAAGGCGGTCGTGCAGTGCCACGGCTGCTTCGACATCGTGCACCCCGGGCACGTGCGGCACCTCCAGCAGGCCCGCAGCATGGGCGACGCCCTCATCGTCTCACTCACCGCCGACGAGCACGTGGGCAAGGGCGACGGGCGGCCGCTCTTCAACGAGTCGCTCCGCGCCGAGAACCTGGCAGCACTCGACTGCGTGGACCTCGTCTGCGTGAATACTGAGCCGACCGCAGTCGGGCTGCTCGACGAAGTCCGGCCGGATATGTACGTCAAAGGCCGCGAGTACGAGAGCAACAACGACCCCCGCTTCGCCGCCGAGCGCGAGGCGGTCGAGCGTCACGGCGGCTCGGTCGTCTTCAGCTCGGGTGACATCGTCTTCAGCTCGACCGCCATCGTCCGCCAGATGGAGGCCGACCGCGACCCGAGCGCCGGCAAGCTCGATCGACTCCGCGCGAGCGGGTACATCGACCCCGAACGAGCCCGGCGAACGCTGGCCCTCGCGCGCGGGGCACAGGTCGTCGTGGTCGGCGAGGTGATCCTCGATACCTACGTCCACTGCGATCAGCCTCAGGTCGCCAGCGAATCCCCGGTCCTCTCCCTGCGCCCGCTCGACCGGATGACCTCCGACGGCGGCGCCGCGGTCATCGCCCGTCACCTCGCCGCCCTCGGCGCAGCCCCAACACTGGTCACGGCGTTGCCCCGCACCACAGAAGCGCAGGCACTCCGCGAGCGTCTCGAGCAGGAGGGCGTGCGCGTCGAAGCGGTGCCCTGCGAGACGCCGCTGCTCGAGAAGCAGCGCTTCCTGGTCGGCACGCAGAAGGTCATGAAGCTCGATCTCGTCCGCCCGGTCACGCTCGGCGCGTCGGTGCAGGGCGAGATGCGGGCACTCGCGCGCAACGCTGCGCAGGGGGCGCAGGCCGCCATTCTCGCGGACTTCGGGAACGGCCTGCTGACCCAGCGTTTGCTCGGGTCCCTCATCGGCACGCTGCGCCCGCTCGTGCCGACACTCAGCGGCGACGTGTCGGGCAGGCGCGCCGCCCTCACCCGCATGGAGTCCATGGACCTGCTCTGCCCGACCGAGCAAGAACTCCGCGCCGCGATGGGCGACTTCGACAACTCGCTCAACGCCGTCGTCGCCGAGTTTGCCGAACGCACGCATGTCGGGCACTGCCTCGTCACCCTCGGGGCCGAAGGGCTGATCGCCTTCGACCGCCTCGCCGAGCCGAGCGACAACGCCGACGGCTCACGCACACAGGTAGCCGGCGAGCACGTCCCCGCCCTCGCGGAGCACGCGATCGACACTCTGGGCTGCGGCGACGCGCTGCTCTCGGTCGCCACCCTCGCGCGGATCGCGGGTGCGCCCATCATGGAGTCGGCCTTCCTCGGCTCGGTCGCAGCAGCGGCCAGCGCGTCGCGCCTCGGCAACGACGCCGTGGGCCTCGAAGCGGTCGTCGCGGGCGTCCAGCGTCTCGCCGAGGCCCGCCTCACCGTCGCCACGCGCCCGCTCCACTCGCTCATCGCACGCTGACTCCCGGAGCCCTCGCCATGCCCGAGTTCACGCTAATTATCCCGACGCGCAACCGCCCCGACGAGCTCGCCCGCACACTCGAGGCGATCGGTGCGCTCGACGCGGCACCCATCTTCCACGCCGGCGGCGCGGAGGTGATCGTCGCCGACAACGCGTCCGATCCGCCCGCGGACGTCCCCACACGCCTGCCCAACGGGCTCGTGGTCCATACGCTGCGCGAAGAGACGAACCGCGGGACCGCCATCCGCAACGCCGCCGCCGCCCGCGCACGCGGCAACTGGCTGCTGATGCTCGACGACGACTCCGCACCGACTTCGACGGGCTTCGTGCAGGCCGCAGCATGCGCAGCGGACGACGTCGCCGCCATCGGCGCCGAGATCCGGCTGCCCGACGGCTCGCGCGAGCGCGGCGGCCTGCCCGAGGTCATCATCGGGTGCGGCGCACTCGTGCGCACCGATCGCTTTCTCGAATCGGGTGGCTACGACGAGGCCTTCGGCTACTACGCAGAGGAGTACGACCTCTGCGCCCGGCTCCTCCTCGCGGGCCACCGCGTCACCTTCGACAAACGCTTCACCGTCCAGCACCGCAAGGTGACGACGGGCCGGGACATGGACGAGATCCTCCGGCGGATCACCCGCAATAGCGCCTGGGTCGAGCTCCGCTACGCGCCCGACGAGCTGCGAGATGCCGCGGTCGAGCACGTGGTCGAGCGCTACGCCCGGATCGCGCAGAAGGAGAACGCCGAGCGCGGGTACGATCGCGGCGTGGCCGAGCTCGCCGCCGACTTCGACCAGGCGCGGGCACCGCTCAGTCTCGATCTCTACGACCGGTTTATGGGTCTGGCCCACGCGCGATCGGCCCTCGCGTCGGCGCGCACGCTCATCGACGGCAAACGCGTGGCGCTCGTTCATGCGGGCAAGCAGTCGTGGGCGGTCGAGCGGGCGCTCGCCGAGCTCGCGCTCACGGGCGCCGGTTGCGAATTGATCGCCGACCCATCGGCCGCCGAAACGCTCGTGGTCGGCACATTGAGCCCCGGGCCCATGCTCGATGCGCTCGAGCGATCCAAGGCCCAGCACCCGACCAAGCGCATCATCGCTCCCTGGATCCCCGGCATGCCGCCCGTCCGGATCGCCCCGGTCGTGCGCTCCTTCGTCGCCGCCTGACGGGTTCGCGGGGACTCTGAACCCGGGCGTCCTAGGATCGGCCATGCAGATCGAAGCCGGCCCCCGACCCTCCGTGACCCGCGCCGCGCGGGCGAAGCTCAACCTCGCCCTCTCCGTCGGCCCCCCGCGCGAGAGCGACGGCTACCACCCCATCGCCTCCTGGATGGCTCGCGTGGATCTCGCCGACGACCTCACCCTCACACGCCTCGACGCGGGCGACCTCTCGCGGTACGCCATCGTCTGGCACGACGAGGCGCTCCGGCCCACGCCCATCGACTGGTCGATCACCAAGGATCTCGCCGTCCGTGCGCACCTCCTCGTGCAAGAGCAACTCGGCCGCGAGCTGCCTGTGCAACTCAAGCTCGAGAAGCGGATCCCTGTCGGGGGCGGCCTGGGTGGAGGCTCGGCGGACGCTGCAGCAATGCTCCTCGCGCTCGACGATCTCTTCGGCCTCGAACTCCAGCGCGAACGCCTGATCGAGTGGGCGATGCGTCTCGGTTCGGACGTGGCCTACTGCCTGCACGAAGCCCCCGCCGTCGTGGAGGGCGTGGGCGAACAGATCACGCCCGCGGAGATGGTCCGCGGCCACGCCCTGCTCGTCGCTCCGCCCTTCGGGTGCGCTACCGGGCCCGTCTACAACGCCTTCGACGCCGCCCCGGCACAGCTGCGCGCGAGCGAGGTGCACGCGCTCGCGCGTGCGGGCTCCATCGATTCGGCCTCACTCTTCAACGACCTCGCGGGGGCCGCTCAAGAAGCGGTGCCCGCGCTGCGCGAGATCATCGAACTCGTGCGCACTTGCGCCGGTGAAGAGCGGCCGGTGCATGTCACCGGGTCGGGCAGCACCCTCTTCGTGATCGACACCGAGGACGACACGGCCCTCTGCGCGATCGCCCAGCGGATACGAGATCAGCGCGACGACGTGGCGGTGGCGGTCGTCGCCTTGGGCTGAGGTGCCTTCTGCCGGGCGGCGTCGATCATCGATAGCTGCGCCTCGACGTCGGAATCGGCGGCGATCTCGTCGAGCTCGTACCGCAGGCGGTGCCGCCAGTTGGGGTGCTCGTCGACCGTGCCCGGGATGTTCTGGCAGTGCGACTCGAGCCACAGGTCCTCGATGTTCACGAGCATGAAATCGCAGGGCCCGGATGCGAGGTGCTTGTGGACGGCATCGCGCACCTGCCCCGCGTGCTCGCCCGCGACCTCGCCCTTCTTCTCGAAGTAGGCCGTCATCTTCTCACGCAGGTTGGCCTTCCAGGCCTTCTCCTGATCGGCGGTCTCTTCGTTGACCAGGCCGACCGCCATGCGGTCGTCGGCCTCGCTGCCGTCCCACCACTTGGCGAAGGGCGCCATGTCGTGCGTGTTACAACTCGCCACCGAGCGCGGGCGGACATCGCCGATGGCCTTCTTCGCGTTCGCCTTGGCCTCGTACTGGCCGACGTACAGCGGGCCCATCTTGTGCTTGTCGAGCGCCTTCTCGACCTGCGGCGGGACGGTCCCGAGGTTCTCGCCCACGATCATGCACGCGTTGCGGTGGCTCTCTATCGAGTAGATGGCCAGCTGCTCGTCGGCGTTGAAGTGCACGTACGCGCCCGATCGCGCATCGAGGCCGATGCCCGAGGGGACGAGGAAGAGGCGGTAGAAGGCCATCACGTGATCGAGTCGGAGCACGTCGCACCGCTGCATGTGCGCACGGACGGTATCGATGAAGTAGGCGTAGCGGTCTTCGCGGAGCGCGTCGGGGTGCATGGGGGGGAAGCCCCAGTCCTGGCCGCGATGGAAGCTCGAGTCGGGGGGCGCACCGACGGAGAGCGCGTTCGCAAAGACACTCGGGTTGATGAAGGCGTCGAACCCGTCCCCGCGCACGCCGACGGCGAGATCGAGGTAGAGCAGCCCGTCGCGGTCTTGCATGTCGTTCTGCAGCGCGTCGAGTTGCTCGCTCGTGCGCAGCTGGGCGTAGAGGTGGTACTGCTCGGCCGCGGGGTCGAAGTCGCCCTTGCGGAACTTGCCCGAGCGCAGGCGCTCGGACCAGTCGGACCAGTCCCGCTGTTGGCGTTCCATAACGGCGCGGAAGCGCGCGTAGCGGGGGGCCAGCGGGTTGGCCTCGAGATACGCCTGCATCTCGGGGGACTCCATGCCCCCCTTCTCGAAGAAACGCTGGGCGAGGTGCTCGACGACCGAGCGGCGCAGAGCGGCCTGCCTGCGGTACTGCACGAGCGACCCGGCGCGCAGCGCGTCCTTCTCTTTGCGGTACCCGGCGCTGGCCACACGGCGTTTGGCCTTGGGCGTCTTGTCGAACTCCTGGGTGGCTTCGGCGTCGAGGAAGAGCTCATTCCAGAAGAGCTTCGAGACGGGCGAGTAGGGCGAGGGCTCGAAGGGCTCGTCGAGGTACACCGAAAGCAGCGGCAGTGTGGCGATGACTTTGCCGCCTTGCGAGGCGGACCAGGCCGCGGCCCGGCGGAGTTCGGTCAGATCGCCGCAACCCGTGTCGCGCTCCGAGCGCAGGGCGTAGGTCGGGCAGAAGAGGCCCCAAGCGCCCGCGAGGCGCTCCTCGTCGTGCCGGAAGCACTCGGTCGGGGCGCTCAGCACGCGCGTCTCGTGCTCGGTGCGGCCGACGGTCACGCGCGCCGTGTGGTATCCCATGGGCAGCGTGCCGGGCAGCTTGATGGTGGTCAGTTCCTCGGGCTCGCCCAGGCCGTCCTTCTTCGTCTTCGTGATGAAGCGATCCGCGGGCACGCGCAGCTCGACGGTCTCGCCCGCTTCGGGCTCGATGGTGACATCGATGTGCTTGGGCGACTTGCCATTGAGACGGAGCGTCAGCGCGAGCTTGCCCTTCCACGCGACGGTCACGGGCTCCAGCACGCGCGAGCGCATCGCCTTGACCCGCCGGGCGATGGCCCGGTCGATTTTCGAGGGTGTCGAGGCGTCAACGCCAAGGCCCGAGAGAATGGCAACGAGCGCCTCGGCGCTGGCTGCGATGCGCTTGCCGCCCGAGCCGGCGTAGCTGGGCTGAACATGGTGCAGCTTGCAGAGCGTGCGGAGAGCGGCGGAGGGTTTGCGCGGCTTGGCCATGGGGCGGCTCCGGTGAGGCCCGTCGGTAAACGACGTTCGAAGGCAATCGGGGGGGCGACTGTAGCGGAATCAGAGCGGAGTCTACGGAGCGCTCCACCCCCCGGGCGAGCCCGGATTCTCGGTAACCAGCCCGGATCCCCCGGCTCCTACTGCGAGCCCGCATAGCCCATGCGCCCCAGGGCTTCGAAGGCAGGGCGGGCCCACTCGGGCAGATCGACAGGCAGCGGACGCGGCCCGGCGGGCAGGCCGATCGCGGGCCACTCGGCGAGATCGCGCTCCGAGCCCGCATCGAAATCGATGCCCGGGAACGCACCGAACGCACCGCTGCCGTTCAGGACATGCGGGGGGATCTCGAGGTCCGCGCGCTCGAGCATGGCACGCATCGCAGCGTTGGAGTTGGCCCCCGTGAGGACGTAGGCCGTATCGAACGCGACATCGCGCTGAAACCAGGCAGCGGTGGCGAGCGGCACGCGGTACGACGCTTCTTGCCGCGGCTTGGGGTCGTCTATGTACGAGGTGAGCTGCCCGCCCGGGGTCATGCGCACCAGTTGGGGGATGAGCCCCGGTGTCGCTGCGGGGTGGGCGGGATCGTAATCGCGGCGCAGTGAAGCGGAGGTGAATTCAACCCGGCCGTCGAGATGGTCATACTCCTCCGGACAATCGATATCGAGGTGCAGGTGCCGGCCTCGAAACGCAACGACCCAGCTCGAGAGCGTGCAGTCGCACCACACCTCGGGCGGCGGAGCGGGCGCGGTGGCTTCTTCCGCGGCCTGCTGCGACGGAGGCGGTGCGGGCTCGCTGCAACCGGCGGCTGTGAGTACGAGCGCGGCTGCACAGAACGCGGTGAGTGAGCGCATCAGCATGCGTTGAGACTACCAGCCCGGTCCGCCGCCGGAACGGATTCGAGCGTCGGTCCGAATGGCGGCCCGGGTGCTGGGCCGAGATGGTGGGCCGAGATGGTCTGCTGGGCTAGGGCTTAGTCGCAGCGGGGTCTTCGAAGGGTGTCCGCTGTTTGATCGGCTTCGCGGGGTTCCCGCCCACGATGGTCCAGGGCTCGACGTTCTTCGTCACCACCGCGCCGCCGGCGAGCACCGCGCCGCGCCCCACGGTGATGCCCGGCATCACCAGCGCCCGCACACCGATAAAGACATCCCGGCCGATCACGATCGGTGCGGTCACGAGGGGCAGGATCGGATCGTCGAGGTCGTGCGTGCCCGTGCAGAGGTAGGACTGCTGGGCCACGGTGCAGCCCTCTTCGAGGGTGATGTGCCCGAGGTTGTAGATATCGGCCTTTGGTCCGATCGTCGCCCGGGCTTTGATAGTCAGGTGCCAGGGGTACTTGATGAAGCACGAGGCGTCGATGTAGGGCGAGCCCTCGATCTCGGCGCCGAACAGCCTCAGGATCGTGAGCCGGAGGCCGTTGAAGGGCTTAGGGCAGGTCCGAAAGAAGATCGCGCAGGCGAAGACCCAAAGCGCGGTCTTGATGCGGTGCTTCAGGCTCCAGGGCGATTGCCCCCGGCGGTCTTGATGGAAGACCTTGGGTTCGGGTCTATCGGCGGCTGCCGATGCTGCGGGGGGCGCCGGCTGGTCGGCGTGGGATGCGGATGGGGAGGGAGAGGTCATACCAGGTCCCGTATCGGGTGGATTGGAGCCGATTGCTAGACGATGTCGGAGAATCCCGGAGTCTACGGCCGGGAGCGGGCGGTTCCGGAGGGCTCGTTATACTGCTTTACTCCCCGCGGCCGCCCGCCGATCTATCAGCCCCATCCCTGTGAACGCAAGAACCGATGCGCATCGTCATCTGCTGGACCCACATCTCTGGATACATGGCCTCGTGCTGGCGCGAGATCGCCTCGATTGAGGGCGTCGAGCTCTTTGTTGTCTGCATGCAGGGGCACACAGCGGGGACCCCGTTCGGCGAGGGCGTCTTTGAGGGCGTGAACGGCGTGCTCGTGCCGGACGATAAGTTCAAGGACACCGAGTACATCCGGAAGCTCGTCGCAGACCAGAAGCCCGACGTGGTGAAGATCGCAGGCTGGGCCTACCCCTCGTACCGCAAGCTGCCCTTCTACCCCGAGCTGGCGAATACCCCGTTTGTAATGGGCTCGGACACGCCCTACCTCGGCACCTGGAAGCAGCGCATGGGCCGCTTCGCGTTCCCGAAGTTCTTCGACCGCATGGACATGGTCGCGGTCCCCGGCGAGCGGGCACGGTGGCTCGCCAAGAACCTCGGCTTCCCCGAGCACAAGATCCGCAAGGGCATGTACGGCGTCGACGCCACCAACCTCGGCCCGCTCTACGACGCACGCGCCGCCCGCCCGGGCGGCTGGCCGCGCAAGTTTGTGAACATCGGCCGCGTCATCGACATCAAAGGCATCGAGGACCTCGCACGCGCCTACCGGATCTACCGCGATTCGGTCAACGATCCGTGGGATCTTGTGGTGTGCGGCGACGGCCCGCTCAAGCACCTGCTCGAGCCCATCGAAGGGGTCGATATCCGCGGCTTCGTCCAGCCCGACGCGCTGCGCGACGTCCTCACAGAGGTCGGCGCCATGGTGCTCGCTTCGAGGTTCGACCCCTGGCCGCTCGTTGTCGTCGAGTCGTGTGCAGCGGGCTTGCCCGTGGTCTGCACCGAGTCGTGCGGCTCTTCGGTCGAGCTCATCCGCCCCCTGTACAACGGCATCACCGTGCCCACGCAGAAACCCGACGCCCTCGCCCGCGGGATGAAGTTCATCCACGACCGCGAGGAGATGCTGCCCGAGATGGGCATGCGCTCGCGCACGCTCGCAGACGGGTATTCCAGCGTGAACTGGGCCAAACGCTGGCATCACAACTTTGCCGAGCTGATCGAGTCGCGCTGACCCGCCGAACACACGGAGCGCCATGCGGATCCTGCACCTCACCACATCGGTCGATGTCACCACGGGCGGCGTTGCGAGCGTCGTCCTCGGGCTCGCGTTCGAGCAGGCGCGGAGGGGCGATGATGTACGCATCGTGACGGCCGACCTCGCCGAGGGGGCGTCGTTCGTTGCCGATCGCCTGAAGCAGGCGGGGATCGTGCACGTCCACCCCGACGAGCCGCTCGGTTTCCTCGGGAGCAGGCGCCGCGTCCGCGGGCTGATCGAGCGCGCGATGGACGGCGAGAGGCCCGACGTCGGGCACGTGCACGGGATGTGGCAGGCGATGCCGCACCACGGGGCGGCGTACTGCGCGAAGCGCGGCATCCCCTACGCCTACGCGCCCCACGGGATGCTCGACCCCTACTCCCTCCGAGCCAACAGCGCGCTCAAGAAGCGCCTCTTCCTCGCGATGCGCGGCCGGTCGGACCTCAACCGCGCTTCGGCTATGCACTACACCGCGCCCATCGAGCGCGATCTCGTCGTCCCCATGGGCCTCCGCCCACCGGCGCACATCATCGATAACGGCATCGACTGGGGCGAGTTCGAAACGCTCCCCGAAGCCGGCGCGTTCCGGCGTGCGCACCAGATCGGTGATCGCCCTCTGGTCACGTTCCTCAGCAGGCTTCACCCCAAGAAGGGCCTCGACATTCTCTTGCCCGCATTCGCCAAGGGTGCGCCCGAGGAGGCGTTCCTCGCGCTGGTCGGGCCAGGAGATGAGGAGTACGTCGCCTCACTCAAGGCCGAGGCGGAGCGGCTCGGTATCGCGGGCCGGACCGTCTTCACGGGCATGCTCAAGGGCGCCGATCGCCTGCCCCCGCTGGCGGACGCGGACCTCTTCTGTCTGCCCAGCTACCAGGAGAACTTCGGTATTGCGGTTATCGAGGCGCTCGCGGTCTCCACGCCTGTATTGATCTCGGATCAGGTCAACATCTGGAAAGACGTGACCGAGCAAGGCGTCGGCCACGCGACCCGCACGGACATAGACGAAGTCGCAGCCAAGCTGGGCGAGATGCTCGCCGATCGCCGGGCGTTGCCCGCGATGGGCGAGAGGGGCCGCGAGTGGGTCAAGGGGCGCTACGCCTGGCCGAGCGTCGCCGCTGCGACTGAAGTGATGTACCGCAGCATGTCCGGCTGATTTGGCAGCTAATTTGGCGGCTGAGTCCGCGGGTGCGTGCGGGTGCGTGCGGGTGCGTGTCTGAGCGATCGCTCTCGGGGGGTCGGAGTCCCGTCAGTAGCGGTCGTCGTCCTGGTACGCGTCGTCGCGGTTGTCGTCCTGGAAGTCGTCTTCCCAGTCGGCGTACCCGTGGTCGTGGTAGCCCTCGTCGGCGTACCCGTCCTCGTAGTCATGCGGCTCGCCTTCGTCCCATTCCGACGGCGTGTACTCCTCGGGCGATTCCCCGGCGAGTCGTGCGCGGACGTCGATGAGTATCTGCATCCCCAGGCTGGCCATGAGCACGAAGATGATCGTCATCGGGCTCACGCGGGCGATGATGTACCCCTCGAGGAGGGCGCCGCCGAAGTACATCGCCATGAACGCCAAGACGAGATCGGTCTGGGACCGGGTGCGCTTGTCCATGAACTTGCGGAGCTGGTACAGCTTGAGGCACAGCGTGCCCGCGGCGATCATGAGCGCGATCATCAGGAAGAAGTAGAAGATGCCGTAAGACGCGGCCCCCGCGAGGTAGCTGTTCTCGGAGCCGCCGACCGTGTCCGGGTCGCCCGTGCCGAAGAGCGGGTTGGAGATGAAGCTGTTGATCTGGTTGTTCCACTGCACCGCGCGCGTGTTGGTGGTGTCGGTGAGGCGGCCCGTGTTGAACTCGACATCCCCGCCCAGAAAGAACCGGAAGAAGAGGAACCCCGCACCGAGCACGAGGGGCGCGAGCAGCACGAGCTGGCCGAGGCGTGAGGCGTAGATGAACATCGCGCCCGCGGTGAAGAGCAGCGCGCCGGTGCGCGAGCCCGTCCACAGCAGGCACACGCAGATCACACCCGCGAGGGCGAGCCAGCCCAGTCGGAACGTCTTCACGCGGTCGTTCGCTGAGAGCCAGAGGGTCACGATGCCCGTCGTCGCGAGGAACACCGATGCGAACTGCGGGTTGCCCGAGAGGCCTTGGAACCGAGAGGAAGCGCCCGGCGTCAGCACGCCCGGGTCGAGCAGGTACTGCACCCCCGCGACGAAGATCCAGGCGACCGCCACGAGCGAGATCGCCCGCAAAGGCATGAGCGACTCCTCACGCCTGCGGACCAGGTTGGGGAGCATGAACATGATCGGCGGGACCGTTGCGAGGGCGAGGCCGATGGACAGCGCGCCCTCGTTGAAGTAGCCGTTCACCACGCGGATCAGGCCCGCGTACACAGGGAGGGCGACCATCAGCGCCGTCGCCGCTCCGAGTGTCCCCCGGCCGAATTTCGGGAAGTGCACCAAGACCGCGAGGTACATCATCGCGCCGCACGCGATGAAGAGCTCGTTCCTGCGCAGCTGCAGGGGGGTGAGCCAGGTGTTGATCAGGTCGCCATCGGGCGTGAGTCCGAAGCTGATCGAAGTCGAGAAGAGCATGAGCCCAAAGACGATGATCGCAGCACGCATGCTGACGACCACCATCGCAGCGAGCGTCGCAGCGCCGAGGACGGCGACAAAGAGCACGATGGGCGAAAGACCGAACATCCCGCGTGGGGGCTCCTCAATGCCAGCGGTACAAACGCCGGGCTACCTGTGCGTACGCCCACGGACGCGGGCAAGATCGCCCGACGCAGCGGGCGCGGGGCGGTACGGTACGCCCGAATCGACAACTCTGTATCGAGGTTCGGAGGCTATCGGCATGATCCAACGCAGCGAGTTGAGCCCCAGGCGGATCCACGCGGGGTGCGTTCTGCTGGCCTGCGCGGTGTTCATGAGCGCGATGTCCGCTTGTATAGGGGGGGTGTTCCGCGTCTGCACGCCGGGTGGGCCCAATGGCCCGCTGCCCACCCCGAGTCAGGCGGAGCCTGTACGGCCAGAAACAGAGAAGCCCTACAGCTTCGCGCTGCTCGTCACGGGGCCCTCCGCCGATCTGGTCCGGGCCGACGGCCTCGGGCTCGACCGCAACGCGGTCATTTTCTATGAGCACCAGTTCGGGCGCTACCCGCGCATCTTCCAGGGGCGGACCGAGCACGGCGGCATCCCGCAACTGGGCAACCTCAACGAGCACCTCCGCAAGGTCCGCCGTGACATCGAACGCGAGATCCCCGACGCGGACTGGGAGGGCCTGGCGATCATCGACTACGAATCGCGCCCCGTCCTCTGGCGCGAGATGCGCTGGGACTACAAGCGCCTCTCACGTGGGATCGTCCGCCAGAACAACCCCGAGTTCACGGATGAGCAGGTCGAGGCCGAGGCGAAGCGGCAGTACGAGGAGGCCAACCGGCGGTGGTACATCGCCACGATAGAGCTCGCCAAAGCGCTCCGCCCCAACGCGCGCTGGGGGTACTTCGCGGTGCCCACCACGCGCGATAAAGACGAGCTCGATGAGCTGAGCTGGCTCGTCGAGCACAGCGACGTCTTGTACTCCGCGGTCTATGCGCGCGAGTACGGGGTGCTGCGCACTCCAGCGAACAAAGACGAGAGCGAGGCGCACAAACTCATGGACCGGGTCGGTCGCGCGACGCGCTTCCATGGGGAGCTCGCGGAGAAGGCTGAGAACAAGCCCGCCATCTTCATGATCACGCGCGTCGCGTACGACGACGTCAACGCTACGTACAAGAACGCTCCGCTTAACCCAGAGGACGCGCGGTCGCTCGTTGTCGGCCCCTACCTGAGCGGTATGGAAGGGACCATCTTCTGGGATTACGTGCCCACTCCCCAGCGCGCAGCGGAAATCACGCGGGCGCTCGAGCCGCTCGCACCGCTCATCGCCGAGGTGCGCCAGCGCGACGCCCAAGAGCGCGCCAGACGCCAGCAAGAGCAGGCCCAAGAGCAGGACCAAGAACCAGCCGAGGCACCGCGCACCGGCGGGCCATAGACTGATCCACTGCACGAGGGCCCGTGGCGGAATCGGCAGACGCAGCGGATTTAAAATCCGCTTTCGGGAGACCGGAGTGTGGGTTCGAGTCCCACCGGGCCTATTTGTGTCGGCTTATAGACGTGAGCCCGCTTCTCGCAGCTCCTCTGCTATGCCGTCCATGCGGTCTCTTCCTGCGCGGTCTGTCAGACTCACTACGACGGCGACAGCACCCGAGACGATGAACGCGGGGAAGAGCACGTCGAGCGCGGCAAGATAGTCGGGGCCCGCCTGCCACCCCGCAGCCCGGCAGATCGGCGGGAGCGCGAACTTGATGAACGGCACGCTCAGGAAGCCTGCGACCATGGCGCACTTGGCCCCGCGGGCCGTGAGCCCTTTCCAGAAGAGGCTGAGGATGATCGTCGGGCAGAACGTCGCTGCAATGCCGGACCATCCGAAAATGATCATCCAGAAAACACCCGCTTCTCTGTCGTGTGCGATCAGCCCGAGTCCGAACACGAAGGCGATGCACGCCAGGGTAAGTGTCACGCGCTTGCTGAGCTTCACGAGCGTCTCGTCTGCCATCTCCGGGTGCCGAGTCTTTTGCCAGTAGTCACGCACACCCGCGCTCGAGGCGACAACGAGTAGCGAGTCGATCGTCGACATGATCGCGCTGAGCACCATCGCGATAAAGACGCCCGCGAGGAACGGGTGCAAGAGGTCCTGCGACATTACAGGGAGGATGTTGTCCGCGTCGTTTCCAAGGGCCGCGGCGTCGTAGATGGCGCGCCCCGTCATACCGACGAGCACCGCGCCGCTATCGGCGAGGAGTGTCCAAGTCAGCGCGACCGCGGCGCCCTTGGGGATCTCACGCTCATCGCGCAGCGAGATAAAGCGCACGAATACCTGCGGCGAGCCCAAGAAACCGATGCCGATCGCTGCGAACCCGACAACGGTGGTGATGCCGAGCGCCGTCCAGCCTGCTGCGGGGGTGATCGAGAGGTGGGAGGGCTCGGCTTCGCGCAGTGCGCCGATGAAGTCCGTAATGCCACCGAGTTCGAGCACGCCAACGATGGGCAGCAACACGAGGCCCACCACCATGAGCGTGCCCTGGAAAACATCGGACCACACGACGGCGAGGAAGCCGCCGCGCGTGATGTAGAACAGCACCACGAGGAAGCCGATGATCGCACCGACCATGTGTTCCCAGCCGAGGAAGGCGTTGAAGGCCTTGCCCGTCGCGTGCACCTGCGAGGCGGCGTAGATGGGCACGAAGACGATGAGAGCGCCCGCCGCGATCAGGCGGAGCGTGTGCCCCGTATCGCGCAGGCGCGCTTCGAGGTAGTCGGGCACCGTGATCGCGTCGTACCGGTCCGAGAGCCGCTTGAACCGCCTCGACATGAGAAGCCAAGCCCCGCCCATGCCCAGCATCTCGCCGAGCACCACCCAGAAGCCCACAGCACCGATCGAGAAACCGATGCCCGTAAGACCGATGAGCAGCCACGCCGACTCGCCCGTTGCGCGGGCGGAGAAGGCCACGTTCCAGAACCCCAGCTTCTTGTCGGCAACGAAGTAGTCCCGGATCGACCGCATCCGCTTCGACGCGGCCCACCCGATCACGAGGAGGATCGAGCAGTAGAGAAGAACGGCCGCGACTTTGTAGATGGTGTCGAGATCGATAGCGGGGTCGCCTCCGGTGTGGGTGAGTGGGGGCGAGGCTACCACTGATCAGGATTGTGTGCGGGAAAACCCGAACGCGACTTACTTCCCCACGTCCACCGAGCCGCCGCCGATCGCGTCGAGGGGCACGCGTGTCTCGTCCTTCACCGCGCTGAGCACGAAGCTCGAACGCACGCGCCCGATGTTGGGCACCGCGCTCAGGCGATGGACCACGAAGCGCTCGTACTCGTCCATGTCCGTCACCAGCACGCGGAGCATGAAGTCCTCCTCGCCCGTGGTGTGCCACGCGCCCTGCACCTCGGGGAAGGCGCTCACGGACTCGTCGAACGCGCGGATGTGCTCGGCCCCGTGCACGCGGAGGGTGACGTGCACGAAGGCGCTGATGGACTTATTGACACTTTTGGCGTCGAGGAGCGCCCGGTAGCCGCGGATCACGCCACCCGCCTCGAGTTTCTTCACGCGCTCGAGCGTGGAGGGGGGCGAGATGCCGACCCGCTGGGCGAGGGTGGCGTTGGTGATCTTCGAGTCGTCCTGGAGCTGTTCGAGGATGGCCAGGTCGATCGCGTCGAACTTGATCTTGGCGCGTGCGGCGGCCTTCTGGGCGGAGGCGGGGATCGCGCTGAGGGCGGCGTCGGACATGGTCATCGCTCCGCGGAGGGGGTCGGCGGCTGGTCGAACAACGAGTAGGGGCGGGTGCCCGTGCGGAGGCAACCGCCTGGGCCTGGGCAGATTGGTTGGCCGAGGCTGTGCACCTGAGCTCCACAGTCTCTATGCCGTCCGGGCGTGAATCAAGAAGAATATTCGTCTGAACGGCGATTTGGCGGAAGAAGATGTTGCCGGGGCGGGGATTTCGGTGATAATCGGAACAACGCTTCGGCGGGCAGGCCCGCCCGCTGTACTGCTATCGGCGAGGGCGACCATTTATCGCCCCTCGCTCAGCATTCTGAACATCCGTGCCTCAGGAGGCCCGCCCATGACCGTTGCCCCGACCACCCAGCCCGCGACCGCTGCCGACCCCCTCGCTCTGATCGACGTCGACCACGTGCGCTTCTACGTCGGCAACGCCAAGCAGGCCGCCTACTTCTACGCCAACACCTTCG
>CAZNUZ010000034.1:0-27996 GCA_964576725.1 uncultured Phycisphaeraceae bacterium | reverse complement strand
ACCGCCTGCGCGAGCGCGGCAACCCCGCGCGTCTCGACGCCGTCCTCGTCGCGGGGGAGCACGACGCAGCGGCCCGCGTCTACGCCGAGAGCCAGGCCCGCACGTGCAACGCGCTGGGCATCGAGTACTCGTTGCACACGCTCCCCGCCCGTGCGAACTTCGACGACATCGCCGGCCGGGTCCTGCTGCTCTCGGCGGACCCGAAGGTAAAGGCCATCATGGTGCACATGCCCCTGCCCGAGGGCGTGGACGCGATCCGGGTGCAGTCGCTGATCGCGGCGGAGAAGGACGTCGAGGGCGTGAACCCCGCGAACATCGGGAACATCGTCTACGGGCGGTCGAGCCTCGCCCCCTGCACCGCGCTCGCGGTGGTGCGCATGATCGAATCCACCGGAGCCGACCTCCGCGGCAAACGCTGCGTCGTCGTGGGGGCCTCCGATATCGTCGGCAAGCCCATCGCGGTCATGCTCATGCGGCCCGAGGCCACCGTCATCTCGTGCAACAAGTACACCGAGAACCTGCCCGAGCTCGCACGCTCGGCGGATGTCTTAGTCGCGGCTGCGGGCGTCCCGAGGCTCGTCGGCGCTGACTGGGTAAAGCCCGGTGCAACGGTGATCGATGTCGGCATCCATCGGGTGAAAGACGATGCGGGCGGCGAGCAGACCGTGGGCGATGTCGATCACGAGGCGGTCCGGCCTATCGCGGGGGCGCTCAGCCCGGTCCCGGGCGGCGTGGGACCGGTGACGGTCGCGATGCTCCTCGAAAACGTGGTCAGCGCCTTCGAGGGCAACGACTGAGCCTCCGCGGGCCCTCGGTGTGCAATCCCGCAACCCGGTCGGGGTTAAGCCCCTAGTATGTGTTGAACGGCGCGAGCCGGTTTGTACTTCCATCCCCCGGAGCGACGATGACCATGATCCCCGCCCACACGCTGCAACTCGCCCTCGGGATGCCCGGAGGCTGGGAGTGGATCGTGATCCTTGCGATCGGGCTGCTCATCTTCGGCCGACGACTGCCCGAGGTGGGGCGCTCGATCGGCCAATCGATCGTCGAATTCAAGCGCGGCGTCAAGAGCGTGCAGGACGAGATCGAGGAAGAGTCCAACAGGCCCGCATCTTCTTCTAGCGGACCCGCGGCCCTGCCTTCGGACACATCCGCGGAGGCCCGCACCGTCGCGCGTGGTGAAGAGGTCGAGCCCGGCGGCGAGACCAAGCCCGCCACCTGAGCCCCGGGTTTTACTCGCAATTCCCGGTCGTTGTTCGCGGATCGATCAGGCCGAGGCGTGTTCGAGGGCGGTCGCTGCATCCGCGAGGATGTGGGCGCTGAAGCGGTCGGGGCGCCCGAGGCTCACCATGCAGTTGTGCAGCAGCGTCTGCGCGTAGAGCGCGGCACCGGGGACCTTATCCGCTGATTCGAGTTCCACGAACACGTGCACGGCCCACGGGTGGTTGGTCGCGTTGTCTGGCTGCATGCGTTCGACGTGCCACGCAGCGACTTCGGGGATGAGCGCGGCGATGTCCTCGTCGGCGCGCACCGCTGCGTGCCACCAGAGCGCGTGGAGCGAGGCGAGTTCGGTCTCGCTCCAGACTTCGATCACCACATCGTCGGGCTGAGGGAAGAGGGAGCCCGCGGGGTCGTCGGTGGGCGAGCCCAGGCGGTCGAGTCGGTCGCCCAGCACCGCGCGCACATCTATCGATTCATCAGTGAGGGCCGCCCAGAGCAGCGCCTCGGGCGTTGCGGGGTGCGCGGATGCGGGGGGCGTGGCCTCTTGCTTGCCCCGCCAGGCGAGGAGATAGGGGTCGACGGCCCGGCGGTGGCCCATCTCGTCCGAGAACCCGCCGATGGCGGAGGTGCCCCAGTCCGCGGCGCCTAGGTCGTCTCCGAGGGTCTTTCGCGCCGATCGGCGGAGTGCGTTGGCCCAGCGGCTGAGGTCGGTTCCGGTCGTCATGGCGACATCTTACGGCCCCGCCCGGGCGTCGAGACGCGCAGTATCTGCGCACTTCGCTTGGATGAGACCGGGCCTGCGGGTATGGTCGAAGCATGCCGGCCCAAGAGACGACCTGTGTGCCCGATGCCCTGCGAGTGCGCAGGTGCCTCTCCTGCGGGCACGCGGCAGAGGCGTTCCAGTCGCCGGTCTTTGCGGGGCCGTACGCCTGCCCGGAGTGCGGCGATGACCTGTATGCCCGTCCGCCGCGGTCGTACGCGGAACTCGAGGGCTTCGTGGATGCGGCGCCGATGCGCGTTGTCGCAGGCCCGGTGCGGCGGACGCGTTTCGGGCGGGTGTGCGAGCGGGTGGCTGTCGTTGGCATTCTGGTGATGGTCGTCACGCTGACCGCTTGGGCGGTTGTGGGCGGTTGAGCGCGCCGTAAGTCGTTGCCGTTTCGGGCGGTTGCGGGCGATTCGTAGATGATGCCTATCAGCCGATAGCGCACGGTAGGGCCCAACCCTGAAACAAATCGGGTTCGTGCGGACCTTTGGTGGTGTACCGCCGCACAGCGCGGCCTCATTCGCCTCATGTCCAGTCGGACTCGTCCCACGGAGGAGCATCATGCTCAAGCGTTCCGCTATCGCTCTGTCTATCGCCGCCGCCCTCGCTGCCACCACCCAGGCGGCGGCCCAGCCCGTCACGATCACCTTCGAGAACACGCAGGCCTCGGGCGGCTTCTTCTTCACGCCCGTTTGGGTCGGCCTGCACGACGGCTCGTTCGACTCGTACGACGGCGGGACGCTCGCTTCGAACTGGCCCGGCCTCACGGAACTCGCGGAGCTCGGGCAGACGGGCCCGATCAGCGCAGCGTTCGCTGATGCCACGGGCGGCGCGGGTGTAGACGGCGCGATCACCGGCTCCTCGGGCCACCCCACCCTCGCGCCGGGTGAGTCGGGCTCACTGACACTCGACCCCGCCGACGCGACGACCAACCGCTACTTCAGCTACGCCTCGATGCTCATCCCCTCCAACGACATCTTCGTGGCCAACGGCAACCCCTTCGAGCACGAGGTCTTCGACGCCAGCGGCAACTTCACGGGACCCTTCACCATCGAGATCTACGGCAGCAGCTTCAACGACAACGGGACCGAGGTGAACGACGCGTTCGGCGGCGCGGCCTTCAGCGCGAACGGCGGCACCAGCGCGAGCGAGAACAACGTCATCCGCAACTTCCTCGACAACGCCAACCTCAACGCGGACACGCAGTACCTCGCCTCGTTCGTCGGCAGTCAGACCGCGACGGGCGAGACGATCACTCATGTGTTCGGCCCCGACAAGCTCGTTGCGCGCATCACCGTGGTTCCCGCGCCGGGCGCTGCGGGGCTGCTCGCGGTCGCGGGTCTCGGTGGGGTCCGCCGGCGTCGCGCCGGCTGAGCCCCGTGCGGATGATCTAGTAGACGACACTTCCTCGGAGGAGTCAGGATCGAAGGAAGTGAGGCCCGCCCGGCGCAAACACGCTCGGCGGGCCTCTTCGCGCTTAGGTATGAACAGACGCTATTGCGGTTGTGGCGCGAGGGTTGTTTGCGCGAAGAGCCCGGTGATGCACGACGCGAGGTGCTGGGCGACCTCGGACTGCGGGCGCAGGCGGTTGCGAACCATGTAGATGGGGCGTGAGGGCGCACCGTCTTTGATCGAGCGGATAGTGAGTCCCTCGGTGTTGTAGCCGGCGAGTGTCGAGCCTGGCAGGAGGCTGATGCCCACGTCCCGCCGGACGAGTTCGATGATCGTTGCGATCTGCCCGGACTCGATCTGTATCACGCGTTCGACGCCCTGCGTAGCGCAGAACTCGGAGACCTGCTCGCCGAGGCAGTGCAGCTCGCCCAGGATAATCACCCCGGCCTGTTGCAGGTCTTCTGCGCACAGGTGCGGGCGCGCGGCCCACTCCGATCCGCTGGCCATCGCAAGGACGAGCGGTTCGTCTGCGAGGTGCTCGAGCGCGACGGACTCCGCGCACGAGCTCGGTGTCGTCGCGACGATCCCGAGATCGGTCTGGCCCGTAAC
The DNA here is from genome assembly GCA_964576725.1 of uncultured Phycisphaeraceae bacterium. Lineage (GTDB taxonomy): Bacteria > Planctomycetota > Phycisphaerae > Phycisphaerales > UBA1924 > OFTM391. The sequence goes on along the minus strand of CAZNUZ010000034.1, from coordinate 24,011 downwards.
AACGGCGTTGTAGAGGTCGTCGGTCGTGCGCTCCTCGATGCGCACGGTCATGTGCTGGTAGCGGTCACTGAGCGCGTCGAGCGCTGCGGGGAGCACGAAGGGTGCGAGCGTTGGGATCGCGGAGATGCCGACGCTCTGGTGCGCACCGCCCTGGTCCTCGAGGATGAGGTCGCGCGTCTCGTCGATGAGCCCCACGATGACCTTCGCCCGCTCGAAGAGCAGCTCGCCCGCCCGGGTGGGCTCGACACCCTCGGGGGTGCGGTGAAAGAGCTCGAGGCCCATGTGATCCTCGAGGTGGCCGATGTGCTGGCTGAGCGAGGGCTGGCTTATGCCCACGCGTTTGGCGGCGGTGCGGAACCCGCCCTCTTCGACGACCGCGATGAATGAGCGGAGGTGTTGCTGTTTCATATCCCGTCGTGATCTCTCTTCCGGCGCAGCGTGGTGGCACCAGCGTATCCTGTTCGCGTGTGCCCGCTTGGGTGTTGCGGGCACCGCGGGCGTGGTCTCTCGATCGGCCCGCGATTCTTGATACGCCCGGCCGAGAGGAGCCCCGGAGATGTCCGACGCAGCACGAGTGGTAGAGGCCCTTCGCGCCCGCGAGGGCGACGCGATCGCGCGGCTGGTCGAGTGGCTTCGGATCCCGAGTATCAGCACCGACCCTGCGTACCGTGAGCAGACGCGTGAGGCGGCGTTGTGGGCGTGCGAGCGACTGAGGGCTGCGGGTCTGACCCCCGAGCTGCGCGAGACGGGCACGCCGGAGGAGCCGGGGCACCCGATCGTCTGGGCGCAGCACGAGGGGCCCGCGGGGTACAAAGGTCCTCACGTGCTGTTTTACGGGCATTACGACGTGCAGCCGCCCGACCCCCTTGAGCTCTGGGAGAGCCCGCCCTTCGAGCCTGTCATCGCGGAGGCAGAGACGCCCGGCCCCGGGCAGACCGAGGCCGACGTTCCCGGCGCACGCGTCGTCGCTCGCGGCGCGGTCGACGACAAGGGGCAGGTGGCGAGTTTCCTCGAGGCGATCGCGGCGTGGCACGACACCTCGGGGCCGCTGCCCTTCAAGCTGACGGTGCTAATCGAGGGCGAGGAGGAGTCGGGCAGCGTGAACCTCGAGCGCTTCGTCGAAGCGCACAAGGCTGAGCTCGGCGCGTGTGATGTCTGCGTCATTTCCGATACGGGCATGATGGGGCGCGGCCAGCCGGCGATCACGACGGGCGTGCGCGGGATGGCCTACACCGAGATCGTGCTCACCGGGCCCGATCAGGACCTGCACTCCGGGATGTGGGGCGGGCGGGTGCACAACCCGATCAACGTGCTCACGCGGCTCCTTGCGCAGCTGCACGACGAGGACCTGCGTGTGACTATCCCCGGCTTCTACGACGGTGTTGTGGAGCCGCCGCAAGCGGAGCGCGACGCGTGGGCCGCGTTGCCGATGGATCACGTGGGCGGGCTCGAAAAGATCGGTCTTCCCCGGGCTGCGGACGCGGGCGAGAAGGGCTGGTCTTCGGTCGAGCGTGAGTGGGCCCGGCCGACGTGCGACGTGAACGGCATCTACGGCGGGTACATGGGCGCGGGCGCTAAGACCGTCATCCCCTCCCAAGCCGGTGCCAAGGTGAGCTTCCGGCTCGTCGCCGATCAGGACCCCGAGCGGATCACGCGGCTCTTCGAGGCGTGGGTGCGTGAGCGACTGCCCGCGGGCTTCTCGATGGAGTTCACCGATCACGGCGGCGGGCACCCCGGTGCGGTGCCCTTCGATTCGCCCTACCTCTCCGCGGCCCAGAAGGCGCTCGAGGCCGCTTCGGGTACTTCGCCCTTCCTCATCAAGAGCGGCGGATCGATCCCTGTTGTCGGCCTGCTCAAGAAAGAGCTCGACCTCGACACCCTGCTCGTGGGCTTCGGGCTCGACGACGACCGCGTGCACTCGCCCAACGAGAAATTCGAGATCGATTGCTTCCGCCTGGGCATGCACGCGCACGCGCACCTCATTGAGGCATTCGCATCGATGGCCTGATCGCGTGGGGTGCGGTCGGCGGCGGAAGGCGCGATCGGCGGGGACCGGCCCGGCTGACGGGGGCCGCCTGACGAGGGGCGCTTGACGAGGGTTAGTGGGGGAGGCGCATGGCGGCCACGAGGTCGTCGAGCGCTCCACGCGCGTCGATGCCACCGTCCCGCGACGACTCCCGAACACTCGCGGCCCACGCCATGAAGCAGCGCATCCGGGTGTCGCGCTGGCCCGCTCTGGCGAAGCCCGAGCAGAGGTCGGCGATCGAAGCGACTTCATCGGTCGCGGCCAAATCGTCGAAGGCCGGCTGGCCCGTCGCACGCCTGCGCAGCGCGTAGAGCTCGATCACCGCGGCTCCGGTGGGGGTGAGCAGGATCTCGTCGGCGGTAAGCGTGCCGTGACAGAGCCCGGCCTCGTGCGCGTGGGCGCTGGCCGAGAGAAGGTGCTGGGCGAGGGTGGCTGCCTCTACGGGCGTGCACCCGCCGCCGTCGCGCTGGCGCATCACGCGGTCGAGGACGAAGACGCCCCCCGAGCGTGTGGGGTACTCGGCGACGAACCAGCGCCCGGCGCCGGTGCGCAGGGCGGTGGCGTCGGCGCGGAGGAGGTGCGGGTGATCGAGGGCCGCGGGGTGTGCGAGGCGGGCGGCCTCGCCGGGCATGCGGTAGAGCAGCACGCGGCGCGCGGGGGTTTGGAACTCGGTCTGCTCCGGGAAGGCGTGGTCGACGGTGGCGACCCAGCGCTCGGCGAGCGGATGATCTTCGCCTCGCGCGACAAGTGTGTAGGCACCCAGGCGTTGTCCTTCGGCGGGGAAGCCGATGGTGACTGCAGACCGCGGTGCGGTCCATTTGGTGTGGCTGCGCTCGGGGCTCATAGAGGTGATCCTTGCGCTCATCGGGCCGCGCACTGTGGCGGCGAGAGCGTCGTCGCGTCCTGCGTGCCGCTCGGGAGGATGCCCCGGGCGGCGGTTGCGAGCACGAGCCCGCGGCCGCGATCCGTCGCGGCTGGTCCGAAGTATACCCAGACCATCGGACCTTATGACATCGGCCGAACGCCCCCGTAGGCCCGAGCGCACCCGTTTCTGGGGCCTCAGGCCGGTTTTCTGGAGGGTGCGGGGAAGAACGGGACTCGGGCGATCCCCGCTCGAGGTGGCTAGCGGACGCGGTTGACGAGCTTGGTCGTCTGCACCTCGAGCCCGCGCAGCCGGCTGGAGAGCGCCTCTCTGTTGGGTGCGTATTCGAGCGCGGTGTGGAGCGCCACCTTCTCTTGTTCGACCAGACGCGCGAGGCTTGTGGTGAAGCTGTGCATCCCGTCGTCTTCCGAGGAGCGGAGGATGGTCGGCAGGTCGGCGTCCTCGGCGTCGCGGATCTTCTCGCGCACGATCGCGTTGTTGATGAGCACCTCCGTCGCGGGGACGACCCCCGAGGGGACGTTGTCCTTGAGCGCCGGCAAGAGACGCTGGGCGCAGACGGCGCGGAGAGCGCTCGCGAGGGCGCTGCGGACGAACCCGTGCTCGTTCTCCGGGAAGAACTCGATGATGCGGCTGAAGCACTGCATCGTGTCGGCGGTGTGCAGCGAGCCGAAGACCAGGTGCCCCGTCTCCGACGCCTGGATCGCAGCGAGGACGGTGTCGTGGTCCCGCAGCTCGCCGATGAAGATCACGTCGGGGTCTTGCCGCACGATGTACTTCAGGGCCGAGGCGTAGTCGGGCACGTCGGTGCCGATCTCGCGCTGGCTGACCACGCTCCGCTTGGGGCGGATGAGGTACTCGACGGGGTCTTCGACGGAGACGATGTTCTCGCGCCGCATCGCGTTGATGCGCTCGAGCATGCAGGCGAGCGTGGTGCTTTTGCCCGAGCCGGTGACGCCCACAACGAGCACGAGCCCCTCGTGTGTTTCGTCCGCGAGCTTCTCGTAGATCGGGGGGAGCTGGAGCGACTCGAAGCTGGGGATGGTGGGGTTCACACGCCGGATGGCTGCGTGCATCGCGCCGCCCGCGCGGAAGACGTTGCACCGGAATCGGTCGGGCCTGGCCTCTTCGCCCTCGGGAGTGTGTTCATCGAGGAGGTGATAGGCCGCGAAGTCGAGGTCGCCTCTCTCCTCGAACCGGGGCAGCAGTTGGGCGGGGATGATCTCGTTGAGGAGGCGCTCGGTGCACTCGGCGGTGAGGGCGGGCAGGCCCGGGGGCGCGACGAGCTCGGCGCTCACGCGGTATGTGGGCGGCAGGCCGACCTTGAGGTGGAGGTCCGAGGCCCCGACTTTGCGCATGTTGTAGAGGAGCTGGTGCATCGTGACGTGTGCGGCCATAACCGAGCCCTTTCGCGACGGGCCGTCGGCCGGGGCACGCGCCGTCAGGCCGGCGGCAGATGCGTGTGGGATATTGTACCGAGGGGAATCCCGTAGGCCGCGGCGCGGCGCGCGGATCGGGCGGTTTATTCGCCCGCGGGCTCGATGATGAGCAGCCGGATGGGCGTGCTGTCGGGCTCGCGGCGCCACGCGGGGAGGTCCTCTGCGGGCACTTCGCGGAAGGTGATGCCTTGCTCGATGAGGTAGCCGCGGAGGTCGCCGTAGCGCTTGATGATGTGCTCTGCCTCTTCGTGGGCGAGGAGGAAGTAGGGGGAGTTAGTGCGGGCGATTTCTTCTGGGAGTTGGGCGAGGGGCCGGGCCCGCCAGTCGGAGTTGTCGGCGGGGTCCCACGCTCGGCCTTCGTCTTTGCCCATGTCGAAGAAGTGCGTGTCGGCACCGGTCCAGGTCGGGATGCCCAGGTAGTACTCGAGCGCGGGCGTCTCGAAGCCGAAGGTGCCGATGCGGGAGGCGTCGTACCCGGGCAGCTGGGTGATCGCTATGGCGGCATCGCGCGGCGAACGCGCGGAGAAGAAGCGATCACGCCCGTCGGCGTACCACCACGAGAGGCCGATGGTGACACAGGCGACGATGGTGCCCGCCGACGCACGCCAGCGCATCATGCCCGAGGGCGTCTTGGGTATGTCACGGATAGCACTCACAAGCCACCACGCGCCGAGCATCGATACCGCGGGCCACAGATTGGTGAGGTACCGCGCGACGCCCTTGCCCATCGTGCTGAAGACAACAAGGCCCAACAGCACCCAGCAGACCAGCACGATCCGCCCGCGCGAGAGCCTGAGGCGTTCTCGGCCGAGCCAGACGAGCGCGATCACACACGCGACGGAGGCGGGGCCGAGGCCGTACCCGAGGAACTCGAGGTTCCGCACCGGGCTCAGGGGCTCGAAGAGGCGCAGGTTGTCGTCGACCTCGTACTCCTCCAGCTTGGCGAGGAGCGCCGGGTCAGCGCGCTGGCGGTAGGACCAGACCCACCAAGACAAAGAGGCGACTCCTGCACCGAGCACGAGGGCCGGGTGCGTCCTGCTGAAGGCGAAGAACCAGCGTTTGAGGCGCGAAGGCTCGAAGGCCCACACCGCGCCCCACGCGAGCGCCGCGCCGACGAGCGTAAAGAGCGTGACGCCGACGGCGTGCTTGAGATCCACGATCATCGGCACGCGCAGGACCAGCACCGCGATCGCCGCGACGACCGCAGCGATTCGTGCGGGCGCTTTGAATGCGCCGACGCGGGGTGCGGAGAAGATCGCTTCTGCGACGATGGCGCCGTAGGCCGCGACCGCGATGACGGCGGTGGGGATGGGCCCCTTGGTCAGCGAGGCGATCGCGGAGCAGAGTGTCGCGAGGGCGACCATGTTCCAGTTGGTTTTGCCCTTCTCGGCGTGGGTGCGCCAGGCGATCACGATCGCGGTGATGGCCGTCACCACGGTAGGGATCATGAGGATGTCGAGCTCACCGATGCGCCCGGAGCGGACGTAGAGCACACCTGAAGCGAGGCCGAGGGCCGTCCAGAGCGCGGCCTCTCTTCTCAATTTGTCGTTGCCGGGCTCGTCTGGGTCGCGTAGGAGGACCCGCGCGGACCAGTAGGCTGCGAAGACGCCCAGGAGGGCGCCGAGGGCCACGGTGGCGCGCAGCTCGAACACACCGACGTTGGTGCCGCGGACTTCTGCGATGCCCATCATGATCCAGTACATGAGGGGGGGCTTGGCGATGTAGGGCTCACCGCCCCTTGTGGGCAGGATCCACTCTTCGAGCTGCTGCATCTCGAGCGCTGCGGTGAGGCGTGTGGACTCCTGCGTGTTGGTGAGCCCGTGGTCGGTGAGGCCCACGAAGAAGACGACAAGGCAGGCGAGTGTGATGATCGCCAGGTGCAGGAGTGTCTCTTTGCGTGGGCTCATTCGGCGGGCTTCGCTTTCCTATCGAGTGGTGCCGGTGCGGCGTTGTTGCTCAGGCGTTGTTGCTTAGGCGTCGTCGAGCAGTTCGACGGAGCGGAAGGAGTTGCCCGAGAGCATCTCGAGGGAGGCGCCGCCGCCGGTCGAGACGTGGGAGAGCCCGTCCGCGAGGCCGAACTTCTCAGCGGCTGCGGCCGAGTCACCGCCGCCGACGATGGAGGTCGCGCCCGCTTCGGTCGCTGTGACGATCGCTTCGCCGACCTGCTTGGTGCCCACCGAGAAGAAGTCCCACTCGAAGACGCCCATGGGCCCGTTCCAGACGATGGTTCTGGCCGGGGTGAGCACGCGTGCGTAGGCCTCGCGTGTCTCGGGCCCGATGTCGAGTCCCATGCAGCCAGCGGGGATATCGCCGGTTGCGGTTTGGATGTCGGACGCTTTTTCGTCGAACTCGCTCGCGCAGACGTGGTCGGTGGGCAGGTGTATGACGCACCCGCTGGAGGCGGCCTGTTCGAGGATGCGGCCGGCCTCGCCGAGCATCTCCTCTTCGACGCGTGACGCGCCGACGTCGACGCCCCGCGCTTTGAGGAAGGTGTAGGCCATGGCCCCGCCGACGATGATGGCGTCGGCCTTGCCGAGGAGGAACTCGATGGCGGGGAGCTTGTCGGAGACTTTGGCCCCACCGAGGACGACCGCGAAGGGTCGCTGGGGCTCGGCGAGCGTTTCGGAGAGGTATCGGATCTCTTTCTCGACGAGGCTGCCGCAGACGCGCGGTGCCCCGCTCATGGCTTCGGGGACGGCGACCATGGAGGCGTCCTCGCGGTGGCACGTGCCGAAGGCGTTGTTGCAGTAGACCTCGCCGTGGGCGGCGAGTTTCGAGGCGAAGTCCGCGTCGCCCTTCTTCTCGGCCTTATGGAAGCGGAGGTTCTCGAGCACGAGGCACTCCCCGTCGGCGAGCATCTCCGAGGCCTTGAGGGCGTCTTCATCGACGCAGTCGTTCGAGGGGAAGCGGACGTTGCCCCGGCAGTTTTCGCCGAGGAGTTCACATAGACGCTTGGCGGCGGGCTCGAGCGAGAGCGCCTCTTCGTATCCGGTGCCGGCGGGCCTGCCCATGTGGCTCATCAGGACGAGTCGGCCGCCCCGGTCGAGCACGGAGCGAATCGAGGGGAGCGCCGCCACGATGCGGCGATCGTCGGTGATCACGCCGTCCTTCATGGGGACGTTGAAATCCACCCGCATGAGCACGCGACGGCCTTGCACCTCGGTCTGGTCGATCGTCTTCTTGGCCACCCTCTACACTCCTCGGCTCGGATCATCGCGGCCCGGCGCCCGCGCAACGTAGCGCACGCCGATCCGCTCGGGGCAGCCATGCTACGACGCTTCCCGGTCATCGTGGGCCCGACTGCGGGCGGTAAGAGCGCCTTGGGGGTGCTGATTGCGCAAATGTCCGCCGCTAGGGGCGTGCCCGCGGAGGTCATCACCGCGGATTCGATGCAGGTGTACCGCGGGCTGGACATCGGCACCGCCAAGCCCACCGAGGCCGAGCGTGGGGGCGTGCCGCACCGGCTCATCGACCTGCTCGACCCCGCGGGTGAGCCCGCGGAGGGGTACACGGTCAACACCTGGCTCGAGCAGGCCGGGGCGATGATCGACGGGCTGCGCGGATCGGGCCGGCTCCCTGTCGTGGTGGGGGGGACGCACCTGTACGTCAAAGCGCTGCTCGAAGGCCTCTTTGAAGGCCCGCCCGCCGACGAAACGCTCCGGGCCGAGTTGCATCAACTGGGGGCTGCGGGGGTGCGCGAGGAGCTCGAGCGTGTGGACCCGGGGGCGGCGGGGCGGATCCACCCGAACGACATCCGCCGGGGCATCCGGGCGATCGAGGTCTACCGGCTGACGGGCAGGCCCCTCTCCGAGCACCAGGCGCAGTGGGATACGGGCAACGCTCGGGGTGATGCGCTGCTCGTCGGGATCGAGTGGCCATCGCAAGCGATTAACGGGCGGATCAACGCGCGCGTGCGCAGCATGGTCGAGGCGGGGTTCATCGAAGAGGCCCGCGCGCTCTTCGATCGCGGGGCGCTCGTCGGGCAGGCGGGTCAGGCGCTGGGCTACAAGCAGCTCGCTTCTGCTTTCCGGGGTGAGATCGACCTCGAAACGGCGCTCGAGCGGACCAAGATCGAGACGCGGCGCTTCGCAAAGAACCAGCGCACGTGGCTTCGTCGATTGAAATCCACCCCCGGCAGCCTGTGGTTCGAAGGCGAGGAGTCGTCGCCAGAGGAAATCGCGCAAGCTGTTGTAGAGGAACTGTTTGCGAGCTGATTCGCGCGACCGCGAGGGGAAGCCTCTGGCGGGCGTCTTCTGAGGGGCCGATGGAAGAAGCTCTCCGCCCGCCCTCTTGACTTCGGGCACGGAGCCTGCTTCTACTGCCCCGCCCGCCCCTCTCGGCGGCTCACTCGCCACCCATAGCTGGAACCCTCGCCCCGCATGGCCAAGAAGACGTCCACCAAAAAGACCACGACGAAGAAGACCACCAAGAAGGCGGGGTCGAAGAAGTCGACCTCTAAGAAGGTCTCCAAGAAAAAGACGACGAGGCGGACGGCCGCCGGTGGCGGCAGCGCGAGCGGTAAGAAGCTGGTGATCGTCGAATCGCCCGCCAAAGCCAAGACCATTAATAAGTACCTGGGCCCCGAGTACATCGTTAAGGCCTCGGTAGGCCACATCCGCGACCTGCCCTCCAAGGCGCCCAAGGGCGAGAAGCAGCCGGTCCCGGGCGTGGACCTCGAGAACAATTTCGAGCCCACCTACGCGGTGCTTGAGGGCAAGAACAAGACGGTCTCCGAGCTGCGGAAGGCGGCGAAGGAGGCCAGCGAGGTGTGGTTCGCAACGGACCTCGACCGCGAGGGCGAGGCGATCGCCTGGCACCTCGCGGAGCTGCTCAAGGTCGACCCGGCGACGGCCAAGCGTGTCGTCTTCAACGCCATCACCAAGAAGGCGATCCTCGAGGCCTTCGACCACCCGCACAACATCAACCTGCACAAAGTCGACGCCCAGCAGGCCCGCCGCATCCTCGACCGAATCGTGGGCTATCAGGTCTCGCCGCTCTTGTGGAAGAAAGTCGCCCGGGGCCTGAGCGCGGGGCGGGTGCAGTCGGTGGCTGTGCGGCTGGTCGTGGAACGCGAGCGCGAGATCGACGCCTTCGTGCCCGACGAGAGCTGGAAGATCGCTGGGCGATTCGCGCTCGACGCGAGCAAGGCGGCCTCGCTTGTCGGGCCTTGGACCGAGTTCATCGACCAGCGCGATGAGAAGGGCAACGGCCCGACGCTCAAGGCGCAGAACGCCTGGCTCGCCGAGCAGGGCGCGATCCGCGCAGAACTCGTCGAAGTCGACGGCGAGCCCTTCGAGATCGCACAGACCGGCGAAGAGGGAGAGGACCTCACCGGGAGGGTGATGCGTGTGCTCGAGTCCGCGGGCATGACCAACCTCTCGAGCGAGACGGCGGAGGACGAGAAGGGCAAAGGCCCAGCGATGTTCGTGCGCACCGTTACGGGCGATGTCGATCCCGCGGTGCCCTTCGCCGTCGAGTCGATCGAGACCCGGCGGACGAGCTCGCGCCCCTCGGCACCCTTCATCACGTCAACCATGCAGCAGGCCGCCAGCTCGCGCCTCGGCTTCGGCGCGCAGCGGACTATGCGCACGGCCCAGCGTCTGTACGAGGGTGTGGAGGTCAAGGGCGAGGGCCAGGTCGGCCTGATCACCTACATGCGTACCGACTCGACGTTCCTCTCGGGCCCCGCGATCGAGATGGCCCGCGATCACATCGCCAAGAACCACTCGCCCAAGCACCTCCCCGACAAGCCCAACTTCTTCAAGAGCACCAACAAGGACGCCCAGGAGGCCCACGAAGCCATCCGCCCGACGGACGTCACACGCACCCCAGAGAGCCTGCGCGGCGTACTCGATAACGACCAGTGGCGGCTCTACGACCTGATCTGGCGCCGGTTCGTCGCGTGCCAGATGACGCCCGCTCAGTGGGACTCCACGGGCGTGCGCATCGCGGGGGGGAAGGCCGGCGGATCGACGCTCGTCTTCCGCGCGACCGGCCGGGTGCTTGTATTCGACGGGTACCTCGCGGTGTGGGGTGTGCCGACGCAGACCGACGAGCAGACCCTGCCGCAGTTCGCCGACGGCGACCAGCTCGCGCCCTTCTCGATCGAGCCCAAGCAGACCTTCTCGAGCCCGCCCGCGCGGTACTCCGAGGCGTCGCTCATCAAAACGCTCGAGTCCGAGGGCATCGGCCGGCCCTCGACGTACGCCTCGATCATCCAGGTGATCCAGGACCGCAAGTACGTCGAGCAGCAGGGCCGGGCCTTCCACGCGACGGATCTCGGCGAGGTCGTTACCGACAAACTGGTGGAGGCCTTCCCCGACATCATGGAGCTGGGCTACACCCGCGAGCTCGAGGACCGCCTCGACAAGATCGAAGAAGAGCGGCGCGACTGGCGCGATGTCATCGCCAGTTTCTACGGCCCCTTCAAGACGCGCCTCGAGGACGCGCACGAGAACCTCGTGCACGCCAAGGCCGAGACCCGGCCTGCGCCTTACGCCTGCCAGAAATGCGGCGCCCCGACGGTGTACCGCTTCGGCAAGAACGGGCGGTTCCTTTCGTGCTCGACGTACCCCAAGTGCAACTACGCCGCCCCGGTGACGCGCGAGGGCGTGCCGATGGAGGCGGAGTTCGTCAACGTGCGTTGCCCCAAGACGGGCAGGCCGATGATCCGCAAGACGGGCCGCTTCGGGCCCTTCATCACAACCCAGCTCGAGGACGGCGAGTCGCCTGACGTGGGCATGATCCTCAACATCGACAAGAAGGGCTTCATCAAAGCGCCCTCCCCTCCCGCGCTGCTGACGGATCTCCCCTGCGAGAAGTGCGGGAGCCAGTTGAACCTGCGCGACGGGGTGCGTGGGCCGTGGCTCGGCTGCTCGACGTTCCCGAAGTGCCGCGGGCGGGGCAAGTGGACGGCGCTCACCGAAGAGCAGCAGAAGGAGCTCGAGCTCGCGCTCAAGAACCTCCTGCAAGAGAACCCGATCCCCATCATCGAGACGCTCGACGGCAAGCCGCTCACGGACGAAAAGGGCCAGCCGCTCAAAGGCGCACCGACCGTGGATGATCTGCTCATCGAGGACCCGAAGTCGGCCTCGCCGGCGGGCGCTGCCTGAGCTCGATCGGCGCAACTGCGAGGCGATTTGCAAGTGGCGTGAGGGCGGTGAGCCTTCTTGGTGGCGTGGTAGGCTGCGCTTCACACCAAGGAGCACCGCATGACCGCGACGATCAAGGCCTACGCAGCGACCGAGCAAGGGGGTGCGTTCGCACCCTTCGAGTACGACCCCGGCGAGATCGGGCACGACGACGTCGAGGTGCAAGTCAGCTCGGCGGGTATCTGCCACTCGGATCTCTCGATGCTCGACAACGAGTGGGGGATGTCCGTCTACCCGTTCGTGGGCGGGCACGAGAACATCGGCACGATCACGCAGGTCGGTCTTGGCGTGCAGCACCTGCGGGTCGGGCAGCGCGTCGGTGTGGGGTGGTTCAGCGGGTCGTGCATGACCTGCGAGTGGTGCACGTGCGGCAAGCACAACTACTGCGCGCAGGGGCAGGGGACGATCGTTGGCCGGCACGGCGGCTTCGCGGAGCGGCTGCGCTGTCATAAGACGTGGGCGATACCGATCCCGGGGGGCGTGCCGCACGATGATTTCGGCCCGCTGCTCTGCGGGGGGATCACCGTCTACACGCCCATCGCGGAGTTCGGCGTTGAGCCGACGCACCGCGTCGGTGTTGTGGGCATCGGCGGCCTTGGGCACATGGCGCTGATGATGCTCCGCGCCTGGGGGTGCGAGGTGACGGCGTTTACTTCGAGCGAGAGCAAGGCTGACGAGGCGCGCCGGATGGGGGCGCACCACATCGTGAACTCGCGCGACCCCGAGGCGATCAAGAAGATCGCGGGGTCGCTCGACATGATCATCAGCACCGTCAACGTCACCCTCGACTGGGAGGCGTATCTCACGGCGCTCCGCCCGGAGGGGCGGCTCCATGTTGTGGGCGCGGTCCTCGAGCCGCTCGCGATCCCCGCGTTCGGGCTCATCATGGGCGGGAAGAGTGTCTCGGGCAGCCCGACGGGCAACCCGGCGCGCATGGGTGAGATGCTCGAGTTCTGCAAGAGGCACAACGTCACGCCCGTCACCGAGCACTTCCCGATGAGCAAGATCAACGACGCCTTCGAGCACCTGCGCTCGGGCAAGGCGCGGTACCGCATCGTGCTCGACGCGGACTGAGCGGGTCCGTACGCGGGTTTGCGCGAGGGTCACACGCTGCGCGATCGCCCGAGCCGGGCTATCGTGCCCGCTGGCATGGACCGGCTGCGCTCTATCTTCAACGCGATCACTCGGCGGCTCAGCCTCCGGCGCGATTGGTACCTGATTGTCATCGCGGCGGCCATCGGCTGTGTGACGGCGATGGGCGCGATCGGCTTCGTCGAGCTGCTGCACGTCGCCGAGCGGTTCGTGGGCTCGGTCTACTCGAACAACCCGTGGTGGATCATCCCGCTGCCTTTGATCGTCGGTGCGACGCTCACATCTCTGCTTGTTTACTACTTCGCGCCCGAGGCCAAGGGCACCGGGCTGCCCGAAGTGATGGACGTGCTCTACCGCAAGAACGCGCGGATCCGGCCGCGCGTCGGCCTTGTGAAGACCATCGCCAGCGTCTGTACGATCGGCTCGGGTGGGTCGGCGGGGGCGGAGGGCCCGATCGTGCAGATCGGTGCTTCGATCGGTTCGGGGCTGGCCCAACTGCTGCGCCTGCCGCGCGAGTACGCTGCGACGCTCCTCGGCTGTGGTGCGGCGGCGGGGATCGCTTCGGTCTTCAACGCGCCGATCGCGGGCATTTTCTTCGTGCTCGAGATCCTGCTGCGTGACTTCTCGCTGCGCACTTTTACGCCCATCGTCGTCGCGAGTGTGATGAGCACGATGCTCACCCAGGCGTTTTACGGCGAGAACCAAGCGATCTTTGCGGTCACCGGTGCGATGGCGGAGTACCAGTTCGACATCTTCGAGCTGCCGAGCTATCTCGTGCTCGGTGTGGTCTGCGGGATCGTCGCGGTGGGGTTCGTGAAGTCGTTGTACGTCTCGGAGGACCTGTTCGACAAGCTCAAGCTGCACCCGCTTTTGAAGCCGATCATCGGTGCGGTCATGCTCGGGGCGCTGGGTATCGCGTTTATGCAGTTGCCCGCGGGCGATGCGGTCCCGCGGGAGACACCCGCGCAGCTTGTGGAGCATGCGCAGGCTGTCGAAGCGCACGGCTTGACCAGCACGCCGGTTCATGCGGAAGGCGAAGCCGAACACAACGCGGACTACGCCCAGAGCATCCCGCCCTTCTTCGGCAACGGCTACGAGACGATCCGTGGCTTGCTCGACCCGGCGAGCTACACCGGGGGGGCGCTGCTCGCGGGCGGCCACCGCGCCGAGTTCCTGCTCCTCGCGCTGCTCGTCTTGTGCAAGTGCGTGGCGACGTGTTTCACGCTCGGCTCGGGCGGGTCCGGCGGCGTCTTCGCGCCCTCGCTCTTCCTCGGCGCTGCCTCCGGCGCAGCGTGCGGGGCGGTGCTCGAGGCGCTGGGGCTCCTGCCCGAGGGCAGTTCGCCCGCGGCCTACGCGCTCGTGGGCATGGCCGCCGTTGTCGCCGCGACGACCCACGCACCGCTCACGGCCATCCTCATCCTCTTCGAGCTCACACGCGATGTGTATGTGCTCCTGCCCATCATGCTCGCGGCGGTCATGAGCACCGCCGTCGCGCAAACGGTCATGCGCGACAGCGTGTACTCCCTCAAGCTCCGCCGGCGCGGTGTCCTGGTCGGCACGATGGCGGACCTGACGATCATGCGACGGCTCACCGCACGCGCGGTGCAGACCGTGCCGCACGTATCGGTCCGGCCCGGCGACCCGCTGAGCAGGCTCCTCGAGCTGCGCGGCTCGTACCACGTCGCGGACTTTGTCGTGACCGATGATGACGGGCACTACGTGGGCATGGTCACCGCTCAGGACGTCCGCACCGCGCTCATCGAGCGCGAAGCGATCCCGTACCTGCTCGTCGAAGAGCTCCTGCGCACCGACCTGCCCACGGTGCACCCCGACGACACGCTCGACCGCGTGCTCGAGAAGTTCTCCAAGCATGACGTGGGTTCGCTCGCACTCGTAGACGTGCGCGACGAGGACAAACCCGTGGGCCTGATCACCCGCAGCAGGCTGATGCGCCGCTACCAAGAGGCCCTGCGCGAGGAGTGACGCCGGCGGGCCTGCCAAGCGGGTCCGAGCGTCGTAGGCTTACTGCGTGACACAGGGCCCCGGACATCTCCCAAAGGCAGATCAAGCGATCGCCCCCGCGCGGCATCTGTACCGCAAAAGGCACAGGCTCTCGCGCGACCGCGATTACCAGGCGGTCTTCGCGGCCCGCATGATGCGCCGGAAGGGCCCGATCTCGGTCTTCACCATGCCGAACGGCCTCGATCACTGCCGGCTCGGTCTTTCGATCGGTCGCAAGTTCGGCAAAGCGCACGAGCGTGTGGCGCTCAAGCGCCGTATCCGCGAGGCGTTCCGCACCGCTTGCGATCTGCCGCCGGGGTTCGATGTGGTGGTGACCGCGGGGAAGCATCGCGTGATGAAGCCCGTCGAGTACCGCGGGCTCCTTACGGAGGCGGTGCGGTCGACCGCGCGCGCCTGGGCGAAGCGCAGCCGGCAGGCGGAGTCCGATGGGCGGGACGCAGAGCGAGGCGCGAGCGAGCAATGACGAGCCCGACGACCGTGCGCACCAGCCCTTGGACACCGTTCGGCTTGCCCTTCGTCTGGGGCATCGTCCTGTACCAGCACACCCTCGGGCACGTGATGGGCGGGCGGTGCCGGTTCCATCCCTCGTGCTCGTTCTACGGGCTCGAGGCCTTTCGCACGCACGCGCCGTGGTACGCCTTCTGGCTCACGGCCCGGCGGGTGCTGAGCTGTCACCCGTGGGGCCGACACGGGGTCGATCTCGTCCCGCCCTACAAAGGGGGGTGTTGCGGCCGGGGATGCGGTGCAGACGCCGGTTCGAGACACGAGAACCCATCGGATTCCCGTTCCCCCGACTCAACCGGGTGACGCGATACGGCCGATAAGTTAGTGTGTGCTACAGCTGCGCGCGGGGCTTGCGTCCCCGGCGCACTCGGCACGACGGAGGTGTGTGTGATGTCCCGGCTCCCGGCTGCAGAACGGCGTGAACAGCTCCTCGATACCGCTGTGTCGCTCTTTGCCGAGCGCGGGTACGCGGGCGCGACGACGAGCGAGCTCGCGCGTGCCGCCGGCGTCACCGAGCCCATCATCTACCGCCACTTCAAATCCAAGAAGAACCTCTTCATCGCGGTGATTCAGCGGACGGGCCAGCAGACCATCGACATGTGGGAGAAGCAGATGTCGATCGCCCGCAACCCCGGGCAGCGGTTGCGCAGGCTCTTTGTCGCCAACCCGCTCATCACCGATCGTGGCCGGGGGATCTACCGCGTCGTGACTCAGGCGATGATGGAGATCAAGGACGAGGACGTGCTGCGTGCGCTCCAGCAGCATATCACGCAGATCCACGAGTTCATCTCGAAAGAGGTGCGCTGGGCGCAGGACGAAGGCCACGTTTCCCGGCACTTTTCCCCGGAAATCACGGCCTGGACTCTGCTGCAGATCGGTATGGGGTACGGGGTGCTCGCACCGCTCAACATCGAACATTACGCCGTGGACGACAAGGGCGTGCGCGTGCGCGACCTTGTCGCGGAACTGATGCTCGGTCAGCACGCCCGCGAGGTGCAAGACAGCCTCGACGAGCACGATGAGCCTCAGGGCCAGTAGTGCGCCTTCGGCCGCGCGTACACCGCTGCCGATGAGCTGGTTCCTTGGTTGAGCTGGTACTCAGGAGCTCTGATACTCAGAAGGTCTGGCCGTGATTAGGCGGCTTGGGCTGTAGGTGCCTCGGCCTGCTCACCCTGCATCGCTTCTTCGCCTGCATCGGAGAGTTTGGCGAGGATCGCCTCTTCGCGCTCGTCGAGCACGAGTTCGGCGTCGCCCCAGTCGGCGTTGCCGTGCAGCGCCGCGATGCGCTTGGCGTATTCGATCTGCAGGCTGTGCGCGTCGACGGTCAGGGCGTGGATGTCGCGCTCGAAGAGGATGGTCTTGGCGAAGGTGTACCACAGCATGAAGGCCGCCATGAGGGCGATCCCACCGGTGGTTAGAAGTGGCAAGAACTCACCGAGCATGG
This sequence comes from uncultured Phycisphaeraceae bacterium, assembly GCA_964576725.1. Taxonomy (GTDB): domain Bacteria; phylum Planctomycetota; class Phycisphaerae; order Phycisphaerales; family UBA1924; genus OFTM391. The sequence continues at coordinate 7,453 of CAZNUZ010000034.1, read as the reverse complement.
TGTGGGCATCGACCCTTTCCCCCCTCGTCTTGACCCACAGGTGCCCGTACACTGCCACGAATATGCCGGGCCCTACTTTGCTTCGACTGCTCACACTCACTCTGGCCCTCTTCGGGGCGTTCGCGCACGCGCCTGCCCTCGCGCAGGACGGTTCGCCAGCCGGTAGCGCAGCTGATGAGGCGCCCGCTCAAGGCGGGCTCGACGCGGTCGGCATCGAGGTCGAGACCTTCGGGCTCAGCGGGGTGGTGCGTCCGGGCGCATGGGCGCCGGTTCGACTGGTGCTGACCGACGGTTCTACGACGGGCCGGCCTCGCGATGTCGCTGTGCGGCTGCACGTGCCCGACGGCGACGGCGATACGACGCTATACGAGCGCCGGATCACGCTGCAACCCGGTCGTCGAGGCGGGGTCTGGCTCTACGCGATGATGCCGTGGAGCATGCCGACGACGTTCACGGTGACGGTCAACGAGCTTGCGGACAGCGACGTGGGCATCGGGCCGCAGATCGCTGCTCGGCGGATCGCGCCTTCGAGGCCCGTTCAGACCCGTGAGCGGTTGATCGGTGTGGTGGGCCCCGCGACCGTCGGACTCGAGCAGTACGAGATGGGCGGCGGCACTTCGGGCCGGCGGTACCACAGCAACCTCGATATCAACGTAATCCCCGGGCTCGTGCCCGCGGGCATGCCCGACCGCTGGGAAGGCCTGGCGGCCTTCGACACGATCGTGTGGACGGGCGGGGATCCGACGGACCTGGGCATCGACCTGCGGCCCCGAGCGATCCGCGAATGGGTCCGCCGCGGTGGGCACCTGGTCGTGCTGCTCCCCGAGGTGGGCGGCGTCTGGTTCACGCGTGATGACCCTCTCGATGCGATCATGCCCGAGGTCGATGTTGTTCGGCATGAGGACGTCTCGTACGAGCCCTACCGCAACCTCATCACGACACGCGAGTTCGACAACACCCCGCTCCCGATGGGGACGATCTTCAGCTTCGAGCGCGAGCAGGAGACCGACCCGCTCGATGCTGCGCCGCTCTTTTCCGGCCCCGAGGGCACCGTCGCTGTGCGCAGGCTTGTGGGCACGGGCATGGTTACGGTGGTGGGCCTGAATCTCGACGACCGTGATCTGCGCCTGAGCAGAGCGGTGCGGGCCGACACGATCTGGAACCGCATCCTGGGCCTGCGCGTGCCGATGCCGCCCGACAGCGTGCCCGCACCGCCCCGGCAGGTCGCCGAGTCCTCCGCCGACGGACAAATCTCACCCAGCATCGAGAACACAGCCGAGGCGGGGGTGGGCGTCCTGCTCGCTCTTGTCGTCTTTGGCGTCTACTGGCTGCTCGCGGGCCCGCTCGGTTTCGCGCTGCTCAAAGCCAAGCATTGGCACCGCCACGCGTGGGTCGCGTTCCTGATCAGCGTGGGGGTCTTTACCGTCTCGGCGTGGATCGGCGCGAGCACGCTCGCCGATCGTTCCCTCCGCGCCCGGCACACGACCTTCCTCACACACGTCTACGGGCAGTCCTTCCAGACGACGCACACCTTCGCGGGTGTGACGGTCGATGGCTACGGCGAGCGCTCGTTCTCCGTCGGCGATGGCGTGCTCGACGCGGGCCTCCGCAACCTGATCTCGGTCTGGTACGACCCGCGGGATATGAACTCGATCACGCCCTTCCCCGATGCGCGCCGGTACGTCGCCGACGAGTCCGAGCCCGAGGTGATGGGTGTGCCCGTCCGCTCGACCGTGAAGCGCATCCGCGCTGACTGGGCAGGCGGGGTGCGGTGGCAGACGCCACGCCCCGAATCCACCGAGAACGAGCCGCGCCTCATCGACGATCGCGCAGGCCTCCCCGAACTCGCCGGCAGGCTCGTGCACGACCTTCCGGGCGATCTCCAGGCGGTCAAGGTCTACCTGGTCTGGGGGCAGTCGGGCTCGCGCGTGCGTCCGGCGACCAACGCCAGCTCGGTCCGGGGCATCCTCTACCCCAACCTGCGCAGGTGGGAGCTCAGCGGCTCTTGGGCACCAGGTGCGGCGCTCGATCTCGCGCAGATCACCGGCACCTCGACCGGGGTTCAGGTCGGCGAGAACTACTTCGCGAATCTCACCCCGCAGGCGTCGGCCGGCGGGTGGGCGCAGCCGAGCCCGCTGCGCGAGATCCGTTCCTACAGCAGGGGGGCGGCGGTCGATAACGCCGAGCGTCTCTCCTGGATGTCGCTGCTCGCGCCGCCCAGCTACGCCAACACCTCGTACGAGCGCGAACGCGTCTACACCGAGGTGGGGCACGCCCTCGACATCTCCAAGTTCGCCACCCAGCCGGCGCTCATCATCATCGGCCACGTCTTCGACGCCCAGTCGCCCACGCCCTTGAAGATCGGCCCCGAGAGCGCCCGCAGGAGTGTGCCCACCGAGGGGCACACCGTCGTGCGATGGATCTATCCGCTGACCCCCGGGCCCGTCGATTTCCCGCCAACGCCGTGACACACCGGAGCACACACCGATGCCGATGATCGAGACGATCAACCTGTGCAAGGAGTACGGCGAGCTCGTCGCACTCGATAACCTCAATCTCGTCCTCGAGGAGGGCGACTGCTTCGGCTTCATCGGGCCCAACGGCGCGGGCAAGACGACGACCATCAAGATCCTCGCGACCCTGCTCAAGCCCACGCGCGGCCAGGCGATGATCGACGGGCTTACCGTCGGCTACCAGAACAGGCAGATCCGCCCGCGCATCGGCTACGTCCCCGACTTCATGGGCGCCTACGAAGACATGGTCGTGAGCGAGTACCTCGAGTTCTTCGCGAGCGCGTACGGCATCCACGGCTCCCAGCGGTCACGCGTCGTCCGCGACGTGCTCGACCTCACCGATCTCAACTACAAGGCGAACGCAGAGGTCAACTCGCTCTCGCGGGGCATGTCGCAGCGGCTCTCGGTGGCGCGCGTGCTCCTCCACGATCCCAAGGTGCTCTTGATGGACGAGCCCGCCTCGGGCCTCGACCCGCGCGCCCGCATTGAGATGCGCGAGCTCCTCAAAGAGCTCAAACGCATGGGCAAGACGATCATCATCTCGAGCCACATCCTGCACGAGCTCGCCGAGCTGTGCAACGTCGTCGGGATCATCGAGCGCGGCAAACTGCTGTACTCGGGCCCGGTTTCGGACATCATGGCCCGTGCCCGGCTCGAGCACACGCTGCACGTGGGCGTCGCCGAACGCATCGAAGAGGCGGCGAAGCTGCTCCATCAGATGCAGGGCGTGAAGAAGATCTCCCTCTCGGAAGAAGACGACCCGAGCAAGCCCGGGGGGCCCAAGCGTCCGGTGCTCCACGTCACCTTCGAAGAGTCGGGCGTGCACCACGCGACCGACATCCCCAACCGGCTGATCAACTCCGGGTTCCGACTCACGCAGTTCACCGACGAGCGCGTGAACCTCGAGACGGCCTTTATGCGCCTGACGCAGGGGCTCGTGCAGTAGGCACGCGGGCGACGGCGCGGTTCAGCCGCCGAGGGCGGCCTGCTGGTCGGCGAGGATGAGCTCGTCGTCGAGCATCATCACGATCTCCTCTTCGAGCTGCCGGACGGCTGAGAGCGGCACGTTGCCGGGCTTGTTGTTGCTGATGATCGAGAAGACGTAGGTGTGTCCGGAGCTGCGGCTCGTGACGTATCCCGAGAGCGCGGTGATGCCGCGCAGGTAGCCCGTCTTGGCCCGTACTTCGTTCTGGGGCGCGTCTCGGCTGAAGCGTTTGCGGAGGGTGCCCTCCTCGCCGGCGGTGGGGAGGCTCTCTCGGAAGTGGGGGGCCATCTGTGCGTCGTCGTCGATGGCTTCGAGCCAGCGCGCGAGCCCCAGTGCCGAGGCGCGGTTCTCCCTGCTCATCCCCGAGCCGTCGGCGATGATGAAGTCCGCGGTGAGATCCGTTCCCACACGCTCGATCAGCGCCGCGCGGACCGCGAACGCAGCCCGGGTCCAAGTCCCGGGGGCACCGCCCACTTCTGCGCCCACGCGCTTCGACAGCGCTTCGGCGTAGAGGTTGTGCGAGCTCTTGTTGCAGCGCTCGAGCGCGACCGCCAAGGGGGTGCGCACACGGTGGATGATCTCGGCGCCCTCGAATTCTTCGTCGGCGCCGACCAGCCGGACTGCGGGCTCGGTGTGCCCCCGCGCCCGCAGGCGGTCGGCGAGCACTCGTCCGAAGATCAGGCCCGGGTCGTGCACCGTCACCTCGATGGGCATCGAGGAGCGGCGCACGTCGCCGTGCAGCGTGATGCGGTTGGTGTTGTGCGCGCGAGAGGCCCAGACGGTGTGGTTCTTGCCCCGACCCACGCTCCGAGCCTTGTTGCCGATGTCGAGCCAAGCCATCTCGGGCTCGAAGGTGATGCCCGGGCGCTCGCCCACCTCGCCCGCCCGCGTGTACACACGCAGTACGTTCGCGTGGAAGTTCACCCCCGAGACCTCGGCGCAGTACCACTTGTTGAGCTGGTCTCGCGGCCAAGAGCTGTGCACGTACATCCGGTCGAAGACGCGATCATCGATCACGATCTCGCCCACTTCGTTCGCCCGGCCCGAGTCGGCGATCGCATCGACCCAGACGCTCAGGAAGTCCTCGATCGTCAGGCCCATGTCGTCGAGCAGCTCGAAGTCGCCGAAGGCCGGGTCGCCCGAGCCGCGCACGATCAGCCGGTTCGCGCCGTTCGGCCCCGCACCGCGCTCGAGGAGCAGCTCTGTGACGAACTCGAACTCGGGCCCGAGCACACGCAGCGCCGCCCCCGAGGTCAAGAGCTTCATGTTCGACGCCGGGATGAGCGCCTTGCGCTCGTTGTGGGCGGCGAGGAGCTCGCCCGTCTCGCCGTCGATGATGGCGACGGCGAAATCCATCCGCTCGGTAAACCCTGCCTCGTTCATCAGTGATTCGAGCTCGGCCTCGACGTCGCCGTGCGCGGGCGAGGCCGCGAGCAGGGCGGTTGTGGCCGCGATGATGAGGGCGAAGAAGTAAGGGCGACCGCGACTGGCGAGCATGCGGGGCTCCGTGGGCAAAGGGGGCGTGCTGGAGTGGCGTAGATTCGTACAGCTACATCGACCCTCGGCGGCGGAGCCCTTCATTTACGGGGGCTGAACATACCCCCCGAAGCGATGGGCCCATCCGGGTGTGCGATCGGCCCCCAAGGGGCTACAGTCACCGCCCCGACAGCTCCGCGTGCGCGTTCAGGCACGCATACTTTCCGATGAGAGGACGAACCCCGATGGCCGACCAGAAGCCCGAAATCACGTTCGAAGACTTCGCCAAGGTCGACCTCCGGGTGGCGACCATCCTCGAGGCCGAGCCGCACCCCAACGCCGACAAGCTCCTCCGGTTGCAGGTCGACGACGGCAGCGGCACCAAGCGCCAGGTCTGCGCCGGCATCAAGGCCTACTACGCCCCCGAGGACCTGGTCGGGAAGCAGGTCGTCATCGTCGCCAACCTCGCCCCGCGGACGATTCGCGGCGAGGAATCCCGCGGCATGATCATCGCCGCCTCCGACGCCCCCAAGGGTGAATCCGACGAGCGCAACGTCGTCGTCCTCAACCCGATGAGCGAGATCGCCGCGGGTTCGATCGTGAGCTGAGCGCGCTTCGTTTCGCGGCCATCAGGGGCGGTCGATCGCGACTTCGCCCCTGTTGTTGGTCCACCCGCGGAAGCCGCCCTCGAGCGACTGCACGTCGGTGAAGCCCATCTCGATGAGGTGCGCGGTGGTGAAGAGCGAGCGCGTGCCCCCGCCGCAATAGCAGACGATGGGGCGGTCGAGATCGGCGTCGGTCGCCATGCCCCCGAAGGCCTTCTTCTCGATGTCGCGCTCGATGATCCCGCGCGAGAGGTGGATCGCGCCGGGGATGTACCCGCGCGCCCACTCGTGATCCTCGCGGACGTCGATGATGAGCAGGTCATCGCGTTCGGCGCGGAGCTCGGCGAACTCTTCGAGATCGAGTTCGGGCACGCCGCGTTCGCGGAGGTCGGCAGCGAGGTCGGCGAGAGTCTTTTTCAGGGGCATGCGTGGCTCCGTGCGCGCGGTGGGGGTTATGAAACGGTTTAGGCGAAGGGATCGTCGGCGAGGTCTTCAGCGAGGAGTCGCCGGTTGAGGATCTCGCGCTCGACCGCCGCTGCGGGGATGAACATCGCGACCTCGTCGACCTTGGCGACGAGGTGGGTGCCGACGTGCGTCTCGAACTCGCCCTCGAGCTCGATGGCGGCCCAGGGGACGGACATCGCCAGGTTCGCGCCGCCCGCGCCCCCGTCGAGGCGCGCGTGGAAGTACTCGTCGTCGATCTCGAGGTCGAGCGAGACGGCATTACGGTTGCCCGCGAAGTAGTCGAAGCCGACGAAGAGGCAGCCGCGGCGTTTGAAGATGCCCTTGGGGTCGTCGGCGTCGGAGAGGAAGACGTTGGCGCTGCGCCGGTCCGCAGCGATCGAGGGCTGCTGGGGCGGGTAGCGCTCGCAGAGCTTGCGCAGCGCGGGGCTGCCCCGCTTGAGCAATTGAGAGACGAAGGCCAGCGCGAAGACGCCGCCCATCACCATCATGAAGATCCAGACCGCGTTCATCAGCATGCCGGCAGGATACCGGCCACAGAAATCGCGGGCGTCCGATCCCGAACAAGTACGCGGAGGCCGGCCCCGGCCTCGCACGCACGGACCACGCAGCCCGAAGGAGACGGCAATGCGATCGACCGGTACCGCCTACCTGCTGTGGCTGCTCAGCCTCTTCGGCTTCGCGGGCTTCCACCGCTTCTACGCCGGCAAGCCGCTCACAGGGCTCCTGTGGTTCTTCACCCTCGGGCTCTTCTTCGTCGGCACCTTTGTGGATCTCTTCCTGATCCCGAGCATGATCGAGCGAGCGAACCTGCGCTCGCGTGTGAGCCAACTCGAGTTCGACGCCCGCCGCGTCCGGCCGGCGTACTGAGTCGCAACTCAGCCGAGCATTTCTCTCAGGTATCGCCCCGTGTGGCTCGCCTTGACCTTGGCGACGTCCTCGGGCGTGCCGGCTGCGACGATGGTGCCGCCCGCGTCCCCGCCCTCGGGGCCGAGGTCGATGATCCAGTCGGCGCGTTTGATGACGTCGAGGTTGTGCTCGATCACGACGAGCGTGTTGCCCGCGTCGGCGAGACGGTCGAAGACGGACGAGAGCTTGCGCACGTCCTCGAAGTGCAGGCCCGTGGTGGGCTCGTCGAGGATGTAGAGCGTGCTGCCCGAGGCGGCCGACTGGCTGCCACCCTTGCCGAGCTCGGTGGCGAGTTTGACGCGCTGCGCCTCGCCGCCCGAGAGCGTGGTCGAGGGCTGGCCCAGTGTGAGGTAGCCGAGGCCGACGTCGCGCAGGCACTCGACGAATCGCAGGATTTTGGGGTGGTTCTCGAAGAACTCGCACCCGTCCTCGACGGTCATCGCGAGCACGTCGGCGATCGACTTGCCGCGGTAGGTGACCTCGAGCGTCTCCCGGTTGTAGCG
>CAZNUZ010000033.1:20849-28129 GCA_964576725.1 uncultured Phycisphaeraceae bacterium | reverse complement strand
CGATGTCGATGGGCCACTCGAGCTCCGCGTACTCCTTGCCCTGCGTGATGCCGAGTGGAAGCGTCAGAGCAGCCGACACGATGATCGCCTGCCACCCCCAGAAGTGCAGGTTGCTCAGCGTGTCATTCCACATACGGCATTTGCATAGCCGCTGAGTCGAGTAGTACACCGCGCAGAAAATCGCGTTCCCCGCAAACGCGAAGATCGCCGCGTTGGTGTGAAGCGGGCGGAGCCGGCCGAAGCTCAGCCACTCCGTCTCGTACAGGAAACGGCTCCAGCCCCAAAGATCCGGGTTCTTCTCGACCGCCCAAGGTGCAACCAGCTGCAGAGCGACCAACAGGCCCACCAACAGGCCCACGATGCCCCATAAAGCCGTTGCGAAGAAAAACTTCCGGACGATCGAATCGTCATACGAGAATTGCTCGAGGGTGCCCTGCGGTACTTGGGCGGAGCTTGTGTCACTCATGGTGCTGCCTCACGAGAAGGAATCCGATCACACAGTACGGATAATCGGATAAACATATCGGTTTCTACTGGATTGTCAACAGAATGGCGAGGATAATCCCGTATAAGCGATACGATTTTCCCTCCCCTCATGGCAGGACCACTCTCCGTGTTCTCAAGCACCACCGAATACGCACTCCGGGCCGCCGTCTTCCTCTCTGAGGTTACGGAGGGCTATCAGTCCTCCCAGCGCATCGCCCAAGCCACCCACGTCTCGGTGCCCTACCTCTCCAAAGTCCTCCAGCAGCTCGCAGAGGCCGGGCTCGTCACCTCCCAACGCGGCCCAACGGGCGGATTCGCCCTCTCACGACCCGCCAGCGCCATCCGGCTGCTCGATATCGTGCAAGCTGTCGAGCCCATACAGCGCATCCATGAGTGCCCCCTCGGCCTCCGCGAACACTGCGGCACCCTCTGCCCACTCCACCGAGCGCTCGACAACGTCGCCCGCCAAGTCGAAGCAACACTCGGTGCGCAGACACTCGCCGACGTCGTCACACCCCCCGTCGTACCACTCGGGCTCACCGTCAGCGGGGAAAACCTCGCCAACGGTGGCCCCAACGGCAGCGCCATCGCCAACTCCAACGGCAACGGCCTCAACGGGGCGCCCAACAACTCAAATGGCAAGAAACCCGATGCGCAGGGCCAGTCCTCCACCTTCCTCGGGTAGGACCGCGGCTGCGCACAGCCGACCTACAGTCGGAGCATGACCACACCACCCGCCCACCTCGATCTCAAAAAAGACCGCGGCCTGTCCATCGAGTGGGCGGACGGCACCGCCTCCTACTACTCCATCGCGTACCTGCGCAAGATGTCGCCCTCCGCCGACCAGCGCCAGCTCCGCGAAGAGATGGCCAAGAACCCGCTCACGGTCCTCCCCGCCTCACCCGCAAGCGCAGGCCCACTCGTGGCGAGGCACGCCGAGATGGTCGGCAACTACGCCATTCGGATCGCGTTCTCTGACGGACACGACACAGGCATCTACTCGTGGCAGTACCTACGAGAGATCGACCCCGCCCGAGAAGAACTGCGAGAGTCCGGCCCACCCGATTCAGGTGATCCCAACGCCCCCCGTCTGGGCTGAGAGGCCGTAAATCCAGCCTTCAAGCTGGATTACTCGCCGCTGAGGTTCCGATATCAATCGCATGATGAGCGATCCGCATTCCGACCTCCCGGGCACCGCCCAGCGCGTGCTCCTCCTCGGCACCCCCGACACGCTCAGCGAGCTCCGCGCGAGGCTCGCTCCCCTGCCCAACATCTCGATCATCGCCCAAGTCGGTGCGCGCCCCGAAGACTCCGGGCCGGACCGCGCCCCCATCGAATCCATCCAACGCCTCATCACCGAGCGCCGGCCCGACCTCGTGCTCCTCTCGCTCCCCGCTTGGATGACGATGGAACAGCACAAGTGCACCGAACTCGTGCGCGCAGCGGGCACTCCGCTGAAGCAAATCCCACCCATCGCCGACCTCCTCACCGGCTCTCACGCACCCGAGGCCGCCTCTTCGACCACCGATGCCGCACTCGATCTACAGCGTATGATCGGCCGGCCGGCGCGCCCCGTGAACGCCCAACTCGTGCGCTCCATCGTCGGGGGCGAGCGCGTGCTGATCACCGGCGCAGGCGGCAGCATCGGCTCGGAACTCGCGCGCATCGTCGCCGAGCACAACCCCGAACAGATCATCCTCGTCGACCGCTCGGAGAACGCACTCTTCGAGATCGATCGCACGCTCGGCGCAGCCTTCCCCGATGTCCCGCGCACCGCGATACTCCACGACGTCGTCGACGCGCCGCGGACCGCCGCACTCCTCGATCAGCACAAGCCGACGGTCATCTACCACGCCGCTGCGCACAAGCATGTCCCCATGATGGAAGATCACCCCGGGGCCGCGGTCACGAACAACATTTTCGGCACGCGCTCCGTCCTCGACGCAGCCATCGCGTGCGGGGCTGGCCGCTTCGTGCTCGTCTCGACCGACAAGGCCGTGCACCCCACAAGCGTCATGGGCGCGACCAAGCGCATGGCCGAGCTCTACGTGCGATCGCGTGCCAACACCTCGACCACCTCCTGCGCCATCGTGCGCTTCGGGAACGTCCTCGGCTCGGCCTGCAGTGTGCTCCCCATCTGGGAACACCAGCTCGCAGAGGGCCGGGCCATGACCGTGACGGACGAGCGCATGACCCGCTACTTCATGACCATCCCCGAAGCAGCGTCGCTCGTCATACAAGCCTCTGGCATCCCCGCGCTCCCCGGGAGCGCCGGCGTCTTTGTGCTCGATATGGGCGAGCCCGTACGCATCGCCGATCTCGCGCGCCGTTTCCTCGAACACCGAGGCCTCGAGCCGGGAGTTGGCGGCATCGAGATCCAAATCACCGGCGCACGCCCCGGCGAGAAACTCCACGAGGAGCTCGCCTACAGCGCCGAAGAGCTCGAACCAACTGACATCCCGGGCGTGCGATCCTGGGGGGGCGGCTCAATCGCGCCGAGCGAGATCGATCCGCTCATCGCCAAACTCGACGCGATCCGCTCCTCGCCCGCGCCCGCCCAGGTGCTCAGCGTTCTCCGATCCTGCCTCCCCGAGATGACCCCACAGGCCATCACGCGGCGCGTCCATCCGGGATTGAGCCCGTCCGAGAACCCCCCAGTTGCGGGCGACACCGAAGACGCCGGCGCGTTCGCGGCTTAGTGCAGCCTTACGAACGATTCAGCGGTAGAATCACGATTGGCCCACAGGCCGGTCAGGCTTCTCTCATGCAAGACGACGCACAACCGAATCCCCCAGGCGCCCCAACGGACGAACGGGCTCAACTCCGCGCCCGCGCAGTCGCGCTGCTCAAGACACTCCGCGCTGCGAAGGCCGAGACCGAGGCGTACCTCGCATCAACACAGCGCGAGGACGCGATGAGCGCCGTCCGAGGCACTTCCTCCTTCGACGAAGCAATCGCAGAGGCCCAGCACACGATCGATGTCATCGACCGCGCTGCGCATAGCTCTGGCGAACGGCCCGGCGAAAGACTGGGTGTCACAACACGCCCCGGGACACTCAGCCAAGCGGTACAGTCCGCCGGATGAGCCAGCCCCGTCTGCAGATCCACCGGATCCACGAAGCCGCCCAGGTCCCTGTTTACAAAACCCCGCACGCCGCCGGACTCGATATCGCTGCCTGCCCGCACGACGGCACGCCCGTCACCATCGAGCCCGGCGACATCCAGACGATCCCCTGCGGATTCGCGATGGCACTCACGCCCGGTTACGAAGCGCAGGTCCGCCCGCGCTCCGGACTCGCCTCCAAGTTCGGTATCACGCTCCCCAACGCACCCGGGACCATCGACGCCGACTACCGCGGCGAGGTACGCGTGCCACTCATCAACCTTGGCCGAGAGCCCTTCACCGTCGAGCCCGGCATGCGCATCGCACAAATGGTCATCGCCCCGGTCGCGCAAGCCGAAGTGCTCACCGTCGATGCCGCCGAACAACTCGGCGACACAGAGCGAGGCCAGGGCGGATTCGGTTCGACCGGCCTCGGCTGACGCCGATAGTCGCTTACTCGGCGTCGAGGTCGATGACCGCGTCGAACGGGCCGTAGGCGTTCAGCAAGACATCCAGATCGAAGACCTGTTTCCTCGGCACCCCACGCCGACGACCATCCTCGAGCTCGCCATCCAGCAGAATGCTGATCGAATCGCCGGTAGGCACATGCGTCACGAGCAACCGCCCGAAGCTGCGCACACCAAACGCGCTCACGTCCGTGATGCGCACCGACTGCGGGTCTTCCAGGCGGGCCTCGATCACCACATCCCCCAGGAGATCCAGGCGTTCGATCACCAGCGGGATGTCACCCGCGGGAGGGGCTGCGAAGCGGTACCGCCATGCGCCTACATCGTCCGCGACCGTGACGAGGCGATCGCCGTTGCCTTTCACTTCGACAACTGCACCCTCCGGATCGATCGCCTGAAGCCCCCCGAGTTGGAGGATGTCGCGGGGCGGGACAAGCAAGCCGGTCCGCTGGAGACGCTGCGCCGTCATCTCTGAATGCCGCCCGAAGTAGGCCCGGTCATCATCCACTCGGTTGAGCAGCCAGTATCGCTCGGCGTCACAGCCGACCCACAGCAGTACTTCGCCGATCTTCCCGATGCTCAGCGCCAGCAGTTCACCGTCGCGCACCTGAAAGTGCCCGTTGCCCTGCTCCCACCGGCCGTCGCCCGACTCATCCGTAAACCGCAGCGTGACAACCGCACGCGCCCAAAGCCGATCAAGGAGCGCCACACGCTCGTTGTGCGCGCGAACAACCTCGTCGGCCGCCGGAACTGCCAGTGCGGGCATGTCACCCGCCTGCGTCCCCGCATCGAGCACCGGTTGCTGAGTCTGCGCACAACCGCCCGAGACAAGCCCCGCACATGCGAGTGCGCCCCAGAACGCGGGAACCCTCACTCTTGCACGCTCACGATCTCCGCAAACATACCTACCACCTCGCGCAGAAGTTCCGGATCGACGGAAGGCTCGATCACCGCGACCGGCTCCGTCTCCGCTGGCTCTCCCTTGCGGCGCACGAGCGAAGCCCCGGGTTCATCACCATCCGGCTCTTTCTTGCCCACAAGCACGAGAATCCGCTTGCGCACCAGCGCGAGGCAGAGCGTGTGCCGGAACGCGAGCCGTTTAGGATCGTCAGCGTCGGCGAGGGTTTCGAAGAGGCCCAGTAGCGCTTCATCGCCGACGAGTGGCTCGGGCTTCGCGCTCGATTCGGGGACCACGCCCCCCCAGTAGGCAAAAAGGCGCTCGGGGCGAGCACCCGCCTCCCACGCGGACTTGCTGTAATCGGCCCGGTCGAGGCCGTCTTCACCGTCGCGCTCCGAGAGGGCGATCACAACCGCGTCTCCCGGTGCGAGTGCTTCGCCCGTTTCCGCGCAGGTGCTGCCGTGTCGGCCCAGGTCGTACTTCGTTGTCGTCATCCGTGACATGCGACCAGTTTACCCGCATCGCACCCCGGTGCAGCAGCAGGATCGGCCAAGAGCAGCCCCCGCAGGAACAACGCCAGACGGCGAACCGCCTCTTTCAGCCCGCGGTAAAGAAACGCTGGTCGGTACCACCGACGCCCACGCGGGCCTGCACCTGCGACCCGCACTTCGGGCACCCCCCGCGGTACGCACGCCCGTCGGCCGATTTGTAGAGCCGGCCGTAGACATTACAGCACTTGAAGTGGATACCGATCCACTTGCGAGGCTGGCCAGGGACCGGGCGATCAGGGACGGGAAAATTCACCCCACTCCTATCGGCCGCCCCCATGCTCCCGCTTCAGCGGCAGGCCGCCTGCACGGCTTCCATAAGGCGAGCGGCGTCCTCGAGAGCCACCGAAGCCCGCGCCTCGTAGGCCTCCGCTTCGGGAGCACCCTCGAGGAGCGGGGTGTTGATGCGCACGTTCCATGCCGAGGCCCGGACGACGCTCTCCGCGAAGACCGCCGCCATCGCCAAATCACTCCTGAGCATCCGGTTCGTGATCCCCGCAAGCCGCTCGAAGAGGGCGAGCAGTTCAACACACGACTCCATCAGCCCAAGCGGCGCCTCGATAGCCCCCCGGGCGGCCTCGGGCATCTCCCGGGCGTACCTCGGATCCGAACGGTCGAGCTTCCAGAGCGCGTTGAGCGCACCGTAGGCCTCCGCATCCGCTCGCGCGAGTTCCAGCGCATGCGCCCGCGCCGCTCCCAGCGACCTGGCCGCTTCGGCGTGCTCCGCCTCGTGCGGGGCATATTTCTTGGAGCCCTCGGTGTACGACAAGACCATCCGGGCAAGCGACGCAGACAGCGCCCCGACAACGCCCGCAGCCGCCCCGCCTCCCGGCACGGGCTGCTTCGCTTCAAGCGCATCAAATAAGTCGCTCAAAGGCATCGCGCCAAGCCGCGCGGGATCGAAGGCGGGGGCAGTCATCGCGTCCCTCCCGTCACGCCGAACCGCTCGAGCCAGTTGGGCTCGGGGAGGAACGTGTAGTCGCTGGTGGTCTGCACTTCGCCCTCGGGCACGGTGACATCGAGATCGACGTGCTGATCCCAGAAGAGAAGCACGGAGCGGACCGTGTTCCCGCCGCGCCAGTACATCTGCGCGTTCGTGCCCGAGTCGTAGTTGTAGATCGCCTGATCTCCGATCAGCCAGGTCTTCGTCGGGGTGCGCACATTGGGTGACTTCCCGCCCTCACGCGGGATGAGTGTCGGGTACAGCTCGTTGAACGGGTCGGAGTCGAGCGCGTGATCGTTGAGGTTGTAGCTCGTGCCGACGAGGTCGTAGACGCTCGATGTGTCGACGGGAAAGAACGCGAGCTGCGGGGACTGCGTGCCCTTGTCAGAGGGGTCGCGAAAGATCTCCATCTCGAAGCCCGCAGCCGAAGGCGAGCCGTCCGCGGGGAGCTCGGTATCGGTCACGTACTGGTTGAGCGGGCGGCGCTCCGGGCCGATCTCGTTGATGCCGAGAACGGGCAGAGTCCCGAGCTTGCCCCCGAAGAGCGCGCCGACGTTGCTGCCCTCGGGCCGGCGGACGATCTCGCCCGCGTCGTTGACCCGCACCTGGGGGAGCTCGTTGTCATAGTCGTTGCCGTACATGGCAAGCCCCTGCCCGAGTTGGCGGAGGTTCGACCCGCTGCCCGCGTTCTGCGCCGCCTGCCGGGCCCGCCCAAGGGCGGGTAACAGGACCCCGATCAGCAGCGCAACCACCGCGATCACCACCAACAACTCGACGAGCGTGAACCCTGCACCGCGCTTTGTGTCTTGCATACCACCAGCCTACCCAAGCTCGG
>CAZNUZ010000033.1:0-20749 GCA_964576725.1 uncultured Phycisphaeraceae bacterium | reverse complement strand
GCAAAACAACAGACACCCCGGAACCCGTTCGAACGGGCGCCGGGGCGCGGGAGAGTCGCGCAGCCAGTCCTGCGCGGTGTCATGAACCCGTGCGCCCGAAGGCGCTGTGCTCAGAAGAGCAACTGGAACTGCGCCCGGATGGCAACGGCGCTGTCCTCGGTAGTGGAGATGAGGCCGATGCCCGAGCCGGTGCCGGTCGCGAAGGCGTCGACGGGGCTCGAACCCACCGTGTCGTCCAGGAAGATCTGGGCGTCGATGGTGAACTTGGCGGCCTGGCCCTGCCAGTACCAGTTCAGACCAAACGTCACGGTGCTGAAGTCATCATCGCCCGCGTAGTCCTCGTCGGGGAAGACAACGTCGTAGCGAGCGAAGAACTCCCAGTCGGTCTCGGGGATAAAGATGCCGCCCTGCGCGATGAAGCCGTAGTCATCGAAATCGCCGCCGGCGCCGCCGTCGATCTCGATCGAGCGGCCGATGAACGCGGTGTAGAAGTTCCACCCGTCACCCTGAAGCATCAGGTCGGCGGTGTAGGGGACGACTTCGACTTCGACATCGCCCGGGCGATCCGGGCCGTCCTGGTAGTGGAAGCCCAGACCGAGCTTCGCGCCAAACTCCGAGCCGGGGGCAGAGCTCATGGTGAAGAACTGGCCCCAGTCACCCGCGAGCAGGAACTCGCCGCGGTACGTGAACGCGTAGTCGGCGTCGATGAGGTTGCCGTCGTCCTCGAAGTCGGTGTTCGCGGAGAAGGCACCATCCGAGAAGGCGATCCAGTTGCGGTACGACTCGTTCGAGTAGAACGCCCACAGCGCCTTCGAGCGGCCGGGGTTGAAGACACCGTTGGTCACGGACACGTCAGCGGCAAGGCCGCCCGTCTCGGAGATGACATCTTCCCACAGAACGGGCAGGCGGACCTGGCCCCAGTACAGGCCCCAGCCGTTGTCGAAGTTGTAACCCACGTAGGCGTCTTCGAGGGTGAAGCTGCCCGCGTTGGCGGGGCCCGAGAATTCGCCCTGGATGTTGTAGACGAGTTTCTGGCTGTGGGCGTTGCCGCTGAAATTCAGCTTGGTGCGCGGCGTGGAGAAGCCGCCCTCGTAGTCATCGCTGCCCGCGCCGTTGTCATCGTTGAAGTGCGCGGTGTAGCGGAACTGAGCGACGCCCTTGATCTT
This sequence comes from uncultured Phycisphaeraceae bacterium, assembly GCA_964576725.1. Taxonomy (GTDB): domain Bacteria; phylum Planctomycetota; class Phycisphaerae; order Phycisphaerales; family UBA1924; genus OFTM391. Next base: position 19,583 of record CAZNUZ010000033.1, on the reverse strand, counting down.
GAGCGTGTAGTCACCCGAAGCGTCGCTGATGAAGAAACCACCGTCGTAGCCCGCGTTGCCGCCGGACTGCAGCAGTGAGCTGCGCGTCTGGGCGTCTGCCATCATCTCGGCGACGATCGAGCGGACCTCATCGGTGCCGCTGGTCTCTGCGAGTGCAGCGGGGGCGACGAACATCATGGTTCCGGCCGTCAGGAGCAGTGTGTGTGCCTTCATGACGATCCCCTTCCGTAGGGTCGCGGTGCGGTATGGTGTGCGTCCCGAACCCAACACAGACGGGCTCGGGTGAGCGTGAGTTCCGCCCTGCACCGCAGAGGGCAGCCCCCACACGTTCGGATAGTAGTCACTTTACCTGATCTATGTAAGCAGTATCGGCAATTTCGCCTCAGATTCTGACGCTCCAACGCGGAATCGCAGAATCATCACCCCCTTGCCCCTCGCTTTGGCCCGCCCCTAATGAGCACCGCACAGACGCCCCCGCCCACGCTCACCCCGCTCCAGGCCATTACGCCCGAGGAGTGGCGCACCGAGGTTGCCGCTCGCCGAGAGAAAGTCAGCGTCGCAGACCCGACGAGGCTCCTGCCCGACGTCGACCCCCGCAAGATCCCACGCCATATCGCGATCATCATGGACGGGAACGGGAGGTGGGCACAGGCCCGCGGCATGCACCGCGCAATCGGGCATCAGAACGGTGCGAAGACCGTGCGAGCCGCGCTCGAAACATGCGTCCAGCTCGGTATCGAGTGCCTCACCCTCTACTCGTTCAGCCTCGAGAACTGGAAGCGCCCGCAAGACGAGGTCGCCCAGCTCATGGCCCTCTACCTGCAGTACATGGACTCCGAGCGCGAAGAGCTCGTCGCACGCAACATCCAATTCCGGCAAATCGGCCGGCGGGACGGGCTGCCCGGGCCCGCGCTCGACGCCCTCGACCGCACCATAGAAGCAACCTCCCGCTGCACGGGCACTACCCTGTGCCTCGCAGTGAACTACAGCTCGCGCGACGAGATCACGACCGCCGCCCAGCGGGTTGCGCGCAAGGTGGCAGCGGGCGATCTCGATCCCGAATCCATCACCGAAGAGACCATCGAATCAGAGCTGTTTACCGCGGGCCTGCCTGACCCCGATCTGCTGGTACGCACCGCGGGTGAGATGCGCATCAGCAACTATCTGCTCTGGCAGATCAGCTACGCCGAGTTGTACGTCACACAGACCCTCTGGCCCGATTTCGATGAACCTCACCTGCTCGAAGCCGTGCGTGCATTCGCCCAGCGGGACCGGCGCTTCGGCGGGCTGACCGCGCCGGCATCCACATGAGCGCTCGACCGGCCAAAGATGCGGTACAGACAGCCCTCGCGCTCATCGGAGCGCAGGCCGCCTCTTGGTCGGGCGATACCGCGCAGATCCGCCGGAATAGCGACCGCCGCACGCTCGACATCAACCTGCTCGCGCAGGAGTTCGACCGCCCGCCCACGAAGTACGCCCCCGAAGCACTCGCGATGCGGCTCGCCGATCTCCTCGGGTTTCCCGCACCACCGGAGCTTTACGAGCAGCATGTGCTGCACGCCCTGCCGCTTCTGCGGCCGCGCGTCCTCTCGCCCGATGTCCTCGATGGTCCCGCACGCGCTCTCTGCAGACGCCCGCTCGGCCGGGACTACCTGATCGCTATCTCGATCGGGAGAAGAAGCGCACGCAACTTTGTGACCACCCGCCTCCTTGACGCCTGGGGGATGAGCTTCAACGAGACGCTCGAGGCCGCGACCGATGCACTCGCCAAGCGCCTCGAACCGGAACACCTTGGCCCGATCGAGGAAGCGCCGGGCGTGCTGGCGCTGCGCGTGCCGCGCGAGCCGGTCGCCGGGGCGGCGTTGGCACTCGAACGGCTCGTCCCCGGCCTCGACGCCTGGCCCGGTACGCTCCTGGGGCTCCCGACCGAGGAGACGCTCGTCGTCGTCCCTCTCGATGAAGAGTCCGATCTCGAAGCCCTCGCGAGCACGATCGAAGCGAACCACGCCGTCGCTGAGGATCACCCCGACCCGCTCTCTCCCTGGCCCTACTGGCTCATAGATGGTGCGCTGCACGAGATCCGCTACCGCCTCGACGAGTCGGACGAGCACCGCAGGGCGCACGTCGAGACGGCCGACCCTCGCCTGGCGGACCTCTTGCATTTTCTGCAAGGCCACCCGCCCGCGAGCGACCCGCCGGACGACCAAGAGGGGTAAGGTGCTCGCGTGCTGCGGTATCGGCTGCTCTTAGGACCCGTGCTCATCGCGTTACTCGTCGGCGCCGCGTGGCTCGACGAGTATCTGCTGCGCACGCAGGGCCACGCCGCCCTCGTGATCGCCCCCCTGCTTCTTGTTGTGTGTGCGCTTGGAGCGCGCGAACTGACGGTGATCCTGCACCGGCGGAGCATCTTCGTCGGGCCGCGCCTGACGATGGCCGGCGCGGTCCTCGGAATGATCGCTTCGGGCCTCGTCGCGCCCAATCACGCGGGCGTCTCGGGCATCGCCCTGGTGTGCACAGCGTCTGTGGGGATCATGCTCGTCTCGTTCCTGTACTACGCTCGCCACCAGACGGCCGAGGGCGTGGCTGCTGCGGTATCGGGAACAATGATGGCCTTTGTCTACCTGGGCATCATGGGAGGCTTCCTGATCGCGCTGCGGAAGGAGCACTCCGCGTGGCTCGTCCTCGGGATCCTGCTGGTCACGAAGTCCTACGACATCGGCGCTTACTTCACAGGCCGCATCCTGGGCCGCCACAAGATGATCCTCTGGCTCAGCCCCGGCAAAACTTGGGAGGGCCTCGCCGGGGGGCTGATCACATCGACATTGATCGCCATCGCGTGCGTGGCCATCGCCGACCAGTACAAACTCGCTTACGCCAACGATCTGCACATCGAGCTCTGGCAGGCGGGTGTCATCGGCCTGCTCTTCGGACTGTTCGGCCAGGCGGGCGATCTCATCGCCAGCCTCCTGAAGCGAGACGCCGGGCTCAAGGACTCTTCCCGCGTCCTCCCGGGCTTCGGCGGGGTTCTGGACGTCATCGACTCTCCCCTCGTCGTCGCGCCAGTCGCCTACTGGGCCTTCTGGGGCCTTCAGGCGCTTTCGCAGCAGGGCTAACCCGCCCAAGACCCGGTAGGGTGATACACTAGCCAAGGCGACGCACCCCGCGAGTGACGGGTTCGCGGCCGCCGATTCCATCTGTTCGGAGCCATGCATGGGCGTCACCAGCAAGCTGCTCAAGCTGTACCGTGTCGATCAAAAACTCAGCGGCCTCAAGGGCCGACTGCGGACAGCAGAGCGGTACCTCGCTCATCAGACCGGTGAGCTCACGACCCTCCAATCCAAGCACGACGCGCTGGAGGCGCAGCACCGCCAACTGCAGGCCACCGTCCACAACGATGAGACTTCCGTGAAGTCGATGGACGAACGCATCGAGCAGTCGCGCGAGCGCATGAACAATGCTGCGACGAGCAAAGAGCACTCCGCCCTGCTCACCGAGATCAACACCATCAAAGCCGACCGGGCGTTGATCGAAGAGCGCGTGCTCGAGAACATCTCGGCGGTCGAAGCGATCTCCTCCGAGATCGAAGAAGTGCAGGCCGCCATCGAAGAGCGGACCAAGGTCCGAGCCCTCGCGCAGACCGACCGGGACCAGCGCGAGGAGGAGATCAAAGACCGCCTCGCCGAGCTCGAAGCCGAGCGCGAAGTCGCCTTGCAGGACGTGCCCCCCGCGGCCCTCGCGGAGTACGAGACGCTGCAGGAGACAATGGGTGACGACGAAGAGATCATGGCGGAAGTGACCGAAGAGAACCGCCGCAACCGCGAGTACACGTGCAACAACTGTTACACGATGTTGCCCGTCGAGCAGGTCAACGTCCTGCTGAACCGGGGCGGGCTGCAGAAGTGCCCCGCGTGCAGCGTGATCCTGTACATCGCCGACGATCTGCGCGAGGACATCCAGACCGCCGCCGAGAAGAAGCGCGCCAAGGCCGCCAAGGCCTGAATCGCTCACCCGGGTCAGTCACCTGACTCCGATTAGTCGGATCGCTCGACCATCTCCATGCGCACGAGCGCGTACCCCGCGTAACGCTCTTCGCGGCCCGGAAGCTCTGGCAACGGCCACGCCCACACACGCTCGACGCTGTACGTATCCGGGATCGGCGTGCGCCCCCTGCTTTCGATCCAGAGCGCAGCCCGCTCGAGGCCGAGCTCCGTCGCCGACTCTCGCGCCCCGCGCAGCGAGAGCGCAATCGTCTCTACGCAGACCGTAAGCCCCGCGTCATCGAAACGCGGCTCCGGAAACCACCATTCGGGCCTGCCGTCCGGAGCGATGCGCTCTTCGAGCTCAACCTCCCCCGCCCGCGGGCTCTCGGCCAGCGTACCCTCGGCCGCTTCAGCCTGCGCTTCTCGGCTGTCTGCCTCTTCCGTCGCACTGCAACCGACCAGCAGGAGCACACCCGCGATCAGGCTGGCGCAGGGCCTCACGAACGCTCCTCGAAGAGCGGCTGTTGGTCTTTCACGTCCTTCACCCGGTCAGAGATCGCCTGAAGCTCGGTGAGGATGTCGCCCACGTTGCGGAACTGGTAGTACTCACTGGCGAAGCGGACGTAGGCGATCTCGTCGAGCCCTTTCAGCCGCTCGGCCACCAACTCGCCGATGATCCGGCTCTCCACCTCTCGATCGAAGCGGCGGTGGAGCTCGTCTTCGACGTTATCGACCAGCTCGCGCTTCGAATCCTCGGGGACCGGCCGCTTGCCGCACGCGGCCTGCACGCCCCGGAGGACCTGCTCCCTGCTGAACGCGACGCGGCTGCCGTCCTTCTTAATCACCGTGAGCCGGGCGATCTCCTCGAGCCGCTCGTAGGTGGTGAACCGCTTCTCGCAGACGTTGCACTGCCGGCGGCGACGGATCACACGCCCGCCGTCGCTGGAGCGCGAGTCGATCACTCGATCGTCGTTGGCGTAACAAAAGGGACAGATCACGAGGGCGTACCACCGATCGTTGCGTACAAAGGGCTCTGCCCCAATATAGTGCCTCCGCCCGATCGTGCGGGCACCTGGCCCCCCACACCGACACGCAGACCCAGAGCACCACGACCTATGCCCGCCATCACGCTCCCAGACGGCTCCATCAAGCAGTTCGACGCCCCCGTGACCCCGCTCGAGGTCGCCGCTTCCATCGGCGAGCGCCTCGCCCAGCAGTCCATGGGCTGCCGGGTCGACGGCGAGCTCGCCGATCTCAACGTCCCCCTCACCGAGGACGCGTCGCTCAGCCTCATTACCTCCAAGCCCCGCGACGACGAGCAGATGGCCGACCTCCTCTACCTCACCCGCCACTCGGCGGCCCACGTGATGGCCGAGGCGATCCAGCGCATCGTCCCGGGCGCACTCCTCGTCTACGGGCCGCCCCTCGAAAACGGCTTCTACTACGACATCAAGTTCCCCGACGACCGCCCCCTCTCCTCCGACGACTTCGAGAAGATCGAGGCCGAGATCAACGCGATCATCAAGGAAGACCGGCCGTTCACCCGGTACGAGCTCTCCGTCGACGAGGGCATGGCCAAGCTCAAATCCGAGGGCAGCAAGTACAAGCTCGACAACGCCGAGCGCGCCGTGGAGGCCGGCTCCGACACCCTCACTTGGTACGCCACGGGCACCCCCAGCGATGACTGGGAAGACCTCTGCCGCGGCCCTCACCTACCGAGCACCGGAAGAATCGGCGCCGTCAAGGTCATGTCCCTCGCCTCCTCCTACTGGAAGGGCGACGAGAACTCCGACTCACTCACCCGCGTCTACGGCACCGCCTTCCCCTCCAAGAAGGAGCTCAACAAGCACCTCGACGCGCTCGAGGAGGCCAAACGCCGCGACCACCGCGTCATCGGCAAGAAGCTCGGGCTCTTCCACATCGATGAGATGGTGGGGCAGGGCCTTGTGCTCTGGACGCCCAAGGGTTCGGTGCTCCGCGCCGAACTCGAGCGTTTCATCGGAGACGAGCTCAAGCGCCAGGGCTACCACCAGGTCTACACGCCCCACATCGGGAAGCTCGATCTCTACCGCACCTCGGGGCACTTCCCGTACTACAAGGAGTCGCAGTACCCGCCGATGCCCGAGCGCGACGTGCTCGACGAGCGCGCGCACGAGGGCTGCTCCTGCGGCGACCTCATGAACCAGCTCGAGGAGGGCGAGGCCGAGGGCTACATGCTCAAGCCCATGAACTGCCCCCACCACATCCGGATCTTCAAGAGCGAGCCGCACTCGTACCGCGACCTGCCCGTTCGCCTCGCCGAGTTCGGAACCGTCTACCGCTGGGAACAATCGGGCGAGCTGAGCGGCATGACCCGTGTGCGCGGCTTCACCCAGGACGACGCCCACCTCTTCTGCACCGAGGAGCAGATCGCCCAAGAGGTCCGAGGCTGCATCTCGATCGTCCAGCTCATCTTCGGGACGCTGGGCATGACGGACTACCGCGTGCGCGTGGGCCTGCGTGATCCGGACTCCTCGAAGTACGTGGGCGACGCGGAAAAGTGGGACCGCGCGGAGCAGGCCTGCCGAGACGCCGCCGCGTCGCTTGGCGTGCCCTTCACCGAAGAGCCGGGCGAGGCTGCTTTCTACGGGCCGAAGATCGACTTTGTAGTGAAGGACGTCATCGGCCGGTCGTGGCAGCTCGGCACGGTGCAGGTCGATTACAACCTGCCCGAGCGCTTCGACCTCTCGTACATCGGCGCCGACAACGAGAAGCACCGCCCTGTGATGATCCACCGCGCCCCCTTCGGCTCTATGGAGCGTTTCGTGGGCGTGCTCATCGAGCACTTTGCTGGGGCGTTCCCGCTCTGGCTCAGCCCCGAACAGGTGCGCGTGCTGCCCATCTCCGAGAAGACCAACGACTACGCGCTCGAGACGCTCGCCCTGCTCAAAGACGCGGGCCTTCGAGCGAGCGCCGACCTCTCAGACATCCGCGTGCAGGGCAAGATCAAAAACGCCGCCGATGAGCGCCTGCCCTACATGGCCGTCGTCGGCCCGCGCGACGCGGAGAACGGCATGGTCTCCGTCCGCGCTCGCGGCGTGCAGAAGGACCTCGGCGCGATCCCCCGAGAGCAATTCGTCGAGCTGCTCAAGGCCGAGTACGAGAGTCGCGGCGAAACAACGCTCCGCTCACACTTCGATTCGAGCGCAACCACGTGATCCATACCTTCCGTCCTCGGCGAGCACAGCGAGATTCTCGGTTCGTCATCGCTGTGCTCGCGCTTACGCTCGCAGCCCTGTCCGGCTGCACACGAACCCAACGATTCCTGCTGTATTCCGACGCCAACACCGAGCCGCGCTCGTATCCCGCACAGATCACCAGACCCGCATCCACACCGCGCGGGGCGATACTCCTCATCGGCGGAGGCTACGGGCACGATGAACACTGGACAGTCCCCGCCTCCTACACGGTCGAGGGTGTCACGACCCCCCTCACGATCGAAGGACGTGCGCACCAAGACGCCAGGATCCTGACCCAGCATCTCGTCGCCCGCGGCTACACCGTCATGCAGCAGAGCATGATCCATACCAACGACCCCAACTACCCAGAGAACATCGCGCTCGCCGGTGGCATGGGTGTGCCCGAGTCCGTCACTCTGTACGCCGACGCGGTCGCAGAATTCCGCAAACGCGAACCGCACGCTCAAGCCGGACTCATCCTCATCGGACACTCGCTCGGGGCAATCCGCACCGCACGTCTCGCCGACGAGGGCACAGCCGCTATCGTCTGGCTCGCACCTGCATACGCAACACCCGCTGCGGCCCCCGACTCGCAAGAACTGCCACTGCTCGGTGGGCCGTGGCCGATCGAGAGCATTCGCGCTCTCGACCTGCCCCTTCTCGCGTTGTTCGGCGATTCAGACACGCACACCATGCACGCCGAACCGCTTCGCTCAGCGACCCGTGTGAGCGTGACGGTCTACAACGGCCTCGGTCACAATCTCGCTCCAGAAGTGGCCGGACGCGTCGGCCCTATCGACGAGCGCATCCCTCAAGACATCGCCGATTGGCTTGACGGACTCCTCAGAGCCCCTTGAGGTACTCGATGAGTGCCGTGCGCTCATCTGTTGTTAGGTCGTCGCCGAAGGTGTGCCCCTGGTTGCCGTAGGACTCGCGCGTGGTGTCGTAGGTGCGCGTGTCGCCCGGCGAGGGCGGACCTGTTTCGACGAACTCCCAGCCGACCGCGTTGTAGTCATACGCATCGGGGCCGATCTTGCGCCAGTACCGCGGCCGCTTCGACGAATCGAGGAGCGCCTCCAGTGTCGGCACCGAGCCGTTGTGCAGGTACGGCGCCGTCACCCACACGCCATCGAGTGGCGGGGCGATGTACGTCATCTGCGGGTCGACACGCGAGCGCGGCTCGGTGATCGCGAACCAACTCTCGTTGTACCACTTCGGCAGACCCGAATCGACGAGCGTCTGCGCGTACACCGGGTCCGTGCCGACCACTTCGACGGGCACCTGCCTGCTGGGGTAGGTCCAACCGGGGTCGCCCCTGCCCGTGCCGTACGTGCCGTGACAAGACGCGCAATTGTTCTCGAAGATCGCCCGGCCTTGAGCGCGCAGGTCCTCATCAAGCTCGAAGGGGTAAGCGGGCGCTTCGAGCGTGCGGATATAGGCAAGCAGATCCTGCATCCGCGGGTGGATTTCCTCGGCTGCGGCCTGGTCCTCGATGCCCACAACCGTGATCTGCTGGATGAGCTTGGCGAAATCACCCGTGCCCATCCCGTTGTAATACAGGCGGTTTTTCTTCTTGAGCAGCCACCACGCGGGCACGTCCGTCGCTATGGGCCGGTCCGGCACTTCGAACTGGTGCTCGTCTGTCCACGCAAGCGTCGCGGGATCGCGGTGCGCCGCAGCGAGCTCCTCGACGCGGAAGGCCGGGTTGACTCCGACGAATGGTGTCGCCGCATCGGTCCCGAGCGCCTCAACGCCGCGCAAGAAGCGATCGAGCTCGCGCATCTCCGGGCTGCCGGCACCGTAGCGCATAGCGCCGGCGATGCGGAGCGGCACAGAGGGGAACGGCACCTCGCTCGTCCAATCCGAGAACGAGTTCCCTAGACCGATGGTGTACCCGCCTTCGAAGGGCGAGCCGTGGCACGCCAGACAATTCGCACCAACGACGAGCGGGATGCCGTCCGCGGTCTCGACGTAGTTAAACGATACAGGCAGGTAGGCCGCGGGCCCCCTGCGCTCGACGAGCGGGTTCGGTGTGTCGCGCACGCCGAGGAGCCCCTTGTATAACTCATGCGGCACGCCGGAACCGATGTAGTTGCCGTAGAGCAAGAACTCGCGGCCGGCGGCAGGATCGCCCGGGAATTCCGCCCGCTCGCCCCGTGGCTGCTGTCTCTCTTCGCCTGGCGTGGCGCACGAGAAGAGCACGCACGCACATAGGAACGGAGCCGCCGCCAGAGCCAAAGTGTGCTTCATGCAAAGAGCGTAACCGACACGCGACGCCAGTAGCCGCGTGAGTTACCGTCTCGCTATGACGCCCCCCATCAGACGATCGTTCCCCCTCTTCGCCTGCGCTCTGGTCAGTGTGGCAACGTTCATTTCCGCGTGCTCGCGCCCGGCTCCCAGCGCACCGCCCGACCAAAACGAGGCTCAGGCGGAGACGGCCGCACGGGATCAAGCCGATGGTGGCCCGGCCGCAAGCGCGGGTGAGACGGGCGTGCGCTTCATGACCTACAACATCCGCGATACGCGACCGGAGCATGTGCTCCTCCCGGAAGATCGGGTCCGCCAAGCCGCCCTGCTCATACGCGAGGCAGATGTCACCGCCGTGCTCATCAACGAGCTCGCGTATACCGAGGACGGCGCGCACTACACCCGATTCGCCAAGCTGCTTGCAGAGGGGACCGGCTTTACCTGGGACTACTTCGCTGCGCCGAGCAACACCGGGATTCACTCTGGGATGGATCTGGACAACGACGGGCAGGCCGATCCGAACGCCGAAGGCCGGGCCTACGGCGGCGATTGCTTCGGTTACGGCGAATTCCCCGGGCACTACGCGATGGCGCTCTTTGTGCGTTCCGACGCGGCCATTCTCAGAGAGCACTCGCGCACTTTCCAGAAGCTCCTCTGGAACGCGATGCCGGGCGCCCTCCTCCCGCACGCCGATGGCACGGGCGCGGGATCGTGGTACTCCGATGACGAACTCGCAGCCTTCCGCCTCAGCTCCAAGTCGCACTGGGATGTCCCCGTCCGACTCTCTGATGGCAGTGTGGTGCACCTGCTCTGCGCGCACCCAACCCCACCCGTCTTCGACGGCGACGAGGATCGCAACGGCCGTCGCAACCACGATGAAATCCGCCTCTGGCTCGACTACATCGATGACGCGGCCTGGATCACCGACGATGCCGGCGAATCGGGAGGCCTCGACCCCTCAGCCCGCTTCATCATCATGGGCGACCTCAACGCCGACCCAGCCGACGGCAGCAGCACCGACGCTCCCGCAGCCAAGATGCTCGCGCACCAGCGCGTCGACGGTGGATTCCTGCCCATCAGCGCGGTGCCGGGCGAGAGCCGGAACCGGGGCCCGCACGCCCCGCAAGACACCTCGAATTGGGGCCTGCGGGTGGACTACGCCCAGCCTTCCTCGAACCTGCGCGTCCTCACGGGGGGTGTGATCCGTGGCGAGGCGGATCTCAAGGCCGCCCGCAGACCCTCCCGGATAAGTGATCCTGTGCCCGACATCGATCTGGATGAGATCAGCGATCACTACCCCGTATGGGTCGAGATCGGCCTCCAGCCGGCCATGGCACCCGCCTCGTAGCTGCCACCTACCCATTACCGCCCTTAGTGCAGGGGACAGCTCGGGGCGTGGCAGTATTCAAGCGGATTTGCGAGGAGGCCGATTGAGGCCTATTCTCTGCCAGCGGCGTTGTTCTGCCGCGATTCCACTGGAGCGAACGATGATCGGCGCAACGCCAGACATCTCGAGCGTCCCTCCCGCTGCATCCGCGGCGGCGATGTCTCTATGACCACGCTCCAGCCCCGTTCATCCCGCCCCATTCTCGCCGACCTGCCCACGAGGGCAGGTGTTGCAGCGATTGCACCGGCCGAACGTCAACCGGCCTGACCACCCCAGGAGCCTTACTATTTCCCGCCGATTCTACCGCGACGCCGGACCCGTTCGTAAGCAACGGGTCAACCACGAGATACGCCTCTCGCCGATCAACCTCATCGACCAGAACAACGAGCGTGTCGGCATCATCGACACGCGCGATGCCATGCGCATGGCCGAGGAGGCCGGCCTCGATCTCGTGGAGATCCGTGCGAACGAACGCCCGCCCATGTGCAAAATCATGGACTACGGCAAGTACAAGTACGAGCTGAGCAAAAAGAGCAAGGGCCAGAAGAACAAGGCGCAGGAGCTCAAAGAGGTCCGCCTCGGCCGGTCGGCGAAGATCGATCCGCACGACGTGGGCATCCGCGTCAACCAGGCCCGCAAGTTCCTCATGCAGGGCCACAAGGTGCAGTTCGTCCAGCGATTCCGCGGCCGAGAGATGCAGCACAAGGACATCGGCCTCGATCGCCTGCGCGAGATCGCGCAAGAGCTGTCCGACATCTCGAAGATCGACGCTCCGCCCCGCCAAGCCGGCCGGCAGATGTCGATGCTCCTGAGCCCGGACAAGCAGCGGGTCGAAGCCATCAAGCGCAAGCTCGAGGCGGAGAAGGCCAAGCTCTCACCCGAAGAGCAAGCGGCCCAGGCCGAGGCGGAGGCCGCCCAGGCCGCCGCCGAGTCGCGCCTCGAAGCCGAAGACGGTGCCGAGGAGCAGGAGCCCCAGGAAGCCGAGACCCGGGAGGGCTGACCCCCCGCCTCCTGCACAGAGCCTCTGCCACAGCCTCTGATTATTCAGACGCATGCGAACACCCCGCCTCCGCGGGGTGTTTTTGTGCGAAGACGCAACGCAGCAGCACCTGCTGCGTTGAACCAGATGCCCGGGCATGTGCTGGATGTCCCAGCATCGCCCCGGGCGGACAACAGACACCGAAACGCGGGACACGCAATCCCAAGAAAGATACAACCGAGACCGACAGAAAGATGCCCGGTAGGCGTCTATGAGGTCGATGAGGGTTTCTTACAGAGAGCAACGGACTGATGGCACGGATCGCACTTCTATCTGACATTCACGGCAACGCGGTCGCGCTGAAGCGCGTCCTGCGGGAGGTCGCCAAGGAAGGCGTCGACTCCGTGATCTGCCTCGGCGATGTGGTGGGCTACGGCCCCGCACCGGCCGAGTGCGTCGAGCTGGTCTACGACCACTGCGACGTCTGCGTGCTCGGCAACCACGACGAGGCCGTTCTCGTCGACGGCACCGAGGAACGATTCAACGACCGCGCCCGAGCAGCCCTCGACTACACGCGTGGGGCACTCGACGACTGGCACCTCACCATGCTCAAGCTGATGCCCTACCGCGCTACACGCTCGGGCGTCGCCTTCGCGCACGGCAGTTTCGGCAAAGCGCGGTTCGATTACCTCTACACAGCCCAGGCCGCCTCGCGCAGCTTCGCAGGCTTCACCGAGCGATTCGGCGTTGTGGGACACACGCACCTGCCCTCGGTCTTTACCTGTGTCGATTGCGACGCCGACGGGCCCGTTGACATCGGCCTCCTCGCGCTCGAAGGCACCACCCGCATGAACCTGCGCCCCGACCGCCGGGCGATCCTCAACCCCGGCTCGGTGGGCCAGCCGCGCGATCGCAATCCGGATGCGGCGTGGGGCCTTCTCGACACCGAAGAGGGCTGGTTCGAAGTCCGGCGGCTCTCGTACAACGTCCGCGAGGTCGGTGCGCAGATGTCCAAGGTGGGCCTGCCCGAGTTCCACGCCGAGCGCTTGAAGGTCGGCGCGTAACGCCCGTTCAAACGCATCTCGGCTCACCGAATCGACGTCGAACTGATTCGTCAGACTTTGACGAGTGCCCATTTGCCCCGGAGGTACCGCACAATAAACGGTATCGGGCGGAGCATGAGCTCGGTGCAGAGGCCGACCCAGAGGCCGACGAGCGCACCGCATGCGTTCCAGTATGACTCGTAGGCGGTGCCCTCGACCAGTGCTTCGAGCGGCGCGGGGTTGGGGATGATCACGTCGCCCCACAGCGGGATGTCCACGCCCGAACCGAGCCATGCGAGCGGCAGGCGGACGCCCCACACCATCGTCCACGTGATGAACATCACCGCCTGGGTGTCCCCAGCCCCGCGCATCGCCCCGCGAATCACGATCGCGATCGCAAAGGGCACCTGCGCGAACCCGCAGATGATCAGGAGCGGCGGGACGTACGCCCGGTGCAACTCCTGCCCCGAGAAGATGCTCACGATCAGGTCGGGCAGGAAGATGTACGCCAGTCCGAGCGCGCCCATGATGGCTGCAGCGATGTAGGTGCAGCGCAGGATCGCCGTCCGCGCCAGATCCGTGCGCTTCGCGCCGAGATACTGCCCCGCGAGTGTCGCCGCCGCCGTCGACATCGCGAAGCCGGGCATGAAGCTGAAGGCCTCCACACGGATCGCAACGATGTGCGCACCGTAGAGGCCCTCTACCATGGCGACGCCGAGCAGCCAGAAAACGATGAAATTGCCCAGCCACATCCCCGCGGTTTCGAAGAAGTTGGGCGTGCCGACCCGCACAAGACGAGCGATAGTAGAGGCGTGCGGCCTGAGCCTCGGCATGCGCAACCGTACGCCGCTCATACCCCGCAGCATGATCGCGAGGATCATCAGCCCGCCTACGTTCCAGGCGATGAGCGTGCCGAGCGCGATCCCGCGCACGCCGAGCCCGCAGTCGGCGAGGATCGGCTCCAGAACGAAAAGCGGGTCGCTCGCGCCCGGTTTGGTGAAGCTGATCTCCGTGCCCGAGAGCACGAACGAAGTGATGATGTTAATGATGTTGATGATGACCATCACCCACATGGGCCGCACCGCGTCCCCCACACCTCGGCAGCACGAGATGCCGCCGAAGAGCACCGTCACAGCCGGCACGCCGAGGGAGACGATCCGCATGTAGTCCACCGTGTGGGTGTACGCCTCGGTGCCGGGGATGAGTCGCAGCAGCACCGCGATCTGAGGGGCGAGCACGAAGAGAACCGCCCCGGTGATCACGCCCACGATCGAACCGATCGTGACGACCTGCCCGAGCACGACACCCGCGAACGCTGTGCGCCCCCGCCCGACCGCGCGGGATATCAGCGCGGTCGCACCGACACCCAGCGCGATCGTCAGCATGCCGATGAACCACTGGAAATACGAGGCCACACCGATGGCGTCTGTCGCAGCTGTGCTGATCCGGGCAGCGAGGATGGTGTCGACCATGCCGACGAGCGCGTTGAGGAACGACTCGAGGAGCACGGGCCAGGCGAGCACAAAGATCGCCCCCCACATCGTCAGGCCTTTGAGCCGGCCGGACTTGATGACCCCGCGCTCGTCACAGCGGACGGGCGGTGCTGTCTCAGCAGCTGGCGCGACGATCGCCGCCCCCTCGACCGGGCCCAGCCCCTCATCCTCGAGCACAACTCGCGTTGGCTGCGCCGGGGTGAGATCCTCTCGAGCACCCTCGTGGGCTTCCGGGTTGGTCTCCTCGCGGTCGGTCACGACGAGGAGCCTAGGCACCGATCCCGCGTGAGCAGGCCCATCAGCCGGTTGTTGCTGTTTGTTCCGGGTCGTCGGGCGCGAGACGCGTCATGATCCGGGCCCCGACCGCATCGCCCCAGACGTTCACCGCGGTCCGGCACATGTCGAGGATGCGGTCGATACCGAGGATGATCGCGATGGCAGCGAGAGGCAGGACATCCTCTTCACGCCCCATCGATGTGAGCGAGTTGTTGACGGCGGTGATGACGATGGCCATCGTGATGAGGCCCGCCGAGGGCACAGCTGCGGTGCCGACTGCTGCGAAGGTCGCGGTCAGCAGGATGATGAGCTGCGTCCCGAGATCGAGGCTGATCCCGTAGAGCTGGAAGAGGAAGACGACCGCGACGGCCTGGTACAGCGCCGTGCCGTCCATATTGACGGTGGCGCCGAGGGGAATGACGAAGTTCGTGGCCCGCTCCGAGCACTTGCCCGACCGCTGGGCCTCTTCGATCGTCACCGGCATCGTAGCTGCGGAGGAGGCCGTCGAAAACGCGAGCAGCACCGGCTTGCGCAGTTGCCACAGGAAAACGAACGGGTTCACGCGGGTGAGCACCGTGAGGAAGATCGGCAGCGTAACGACGGCGTGGATCAGCAGCCCGAGCACCACGACGAGCGCGTACTTCCCGACCGGGCCCGCGATGTCTGCGAGGCCCGTCTTGCCGATGCGCGCACTCACGAGCAGGAACACACCGATCGGCGCGAGCCAGATGATCCAGGTCACGAGCTTGAGCAACGCCTCGAAGAGCCCATCGAAGACCGCCTTGACCGGCTCGGCGGGCTTCCCAACCGCGACGATCGAAAGCCCGAGCAGGATCGCGAAAAAGACGATGCCGAGTGTGTTGCCCTCTGCCGCCGCCTGAACAGGGTTGGTCGCGATCAGTCGCTCGCCGAGACTCAAAATGATCTCGCCGATGCCCGTAGATGCGCCGGACTCCATGCGCGCCTGCGTGCCTGCTGCGATCTGCTCAGAATTGTCGATGAGCGCCTGGCGCGATTCCTCGGTGACGTTCCCGCCCGGAGCGATCGTCGTCACGAGAACGAGCCCGAGCGAGATCGCAGCCATCATCGTCAGGATGTAGTACCCAAGCGTTGAAACGCCCAGCACGCCGAGTTTCTGCGGGTTGCCGATCGAAGCGACGCCCGCGACGACCGCGATGAAGACGATCGGGAGCGTCATCAGCCTGAGCGGGCGGATGAAGAGCAACTCGCCCGCTTGCTGCCAGGGCCCGACGACGCTCGCGACTGCTTCGGGAGACGCCCCTCGGTCGAAGAGGAAGAACTGCCCGACGATCACGCCGCCGATGAGACCGAGAAAGATCAGTGCTGTGAGCAGCAGGTCGCTCTTCTTCATGTTCGCTCCGGTGCGCTGCGAAGCGCCGGGTCATAGATGAAAAGTGGATCGAGTCGGCTCGCGCGGGCCGTCACACAGAGGCGGCGTACGCACGCACCCGCGACGAGAAGGGGCTGGGCGTGAATCGCAGGTCGCTCTGCGCTTTGGCGCTCGAGCCGACCGAATCTTCCGCAGCCATCGCGGGTTCGGAGGCGCCGAAGGGCAGCGCGTCGGCAAGGCCTACAGCCTTCGCCCCCATCGCCATCGCGGTGCCCACCGGGGCAGGAAGCGCCAGCGCCGGCATCGACTTCGATCCCATCGGCAGCGCGTCACGGACGATCTTGAGCAGCTCGGGCCACGAGAGACGCTCTGGGCCCATCAAGGGGTAGATCTCCCCCTCCGCGTCATCCGATGAGAGCGCTCCCGCGATCGCCTGCGAAACGTCTTCCACCGCAACGGGCTGGACCTCGGGCGTCGCAAACTGCGGGACGGGGGGGAAGCCCGCGAGCCCCTCCGCACGCATGAAGTACGGCAAGAAGAATCGAGGAGCGGCCCGGCCCATGACCCAGTCCTGGATCATCCCGATGAACTCACCATCGGGCCCGTGGACGAGGGAGGGACGCAGAATCGTCCAGCCGAGTCCGCTCGTGCGAACGAGCCTTTCCGCCTCCCACTTGGTGCGCCAGTAGTTGGTGGGCGCCCCGTCGCGCGTGCCCATCGCTGACACAAGAACCATCCTGCTGTGACCCGCAGCAGCGGCGGCGTCGCAAAGCAGGCCCGTCGCGCCCGGGTGCAAACGCTCGTAGGTGATCCCCTGCTTCGGGAACTCGCGCCGGATACCGATCGCGTTGACGGTGGCCTGCGCCCCAGCCGCGAACTCCGCTGTGGCGGACGAATCGAACACACACCCCTCAATGATGGTGAGGCGATCGTGATCGATGGGCAAGACCTTGGACGCCTTGGCGCGATCACGCACGAGCGCGCGGACCGCGTACCCCGACTCGAGGAGCGCACGGACCGCGTACCGGCCTACGAAGCCTGTGGAGCCAGCAACGGCGACCGTCTGGTTGGAGTTCTGAGGCAACGAGATCACTCCCTGTGTGAGGTATCTAGGTTGTGAGATGGATCAACTGCGCATGCCCGGCATGGGCGATCGCGCATGCGGGGCGCACGCGCTGCGCTCGGCAGGAACGCCCAGTGTACACGCAGGCACCGCCCACGCGCCCGACGATGGCACGCGGTTCGCGTGAGGACCAAGACTTCCTGACCCCTCACCACAGACGACCGGCTCCAAGCCGCGGAGGATTGCACCGTGTACGCGCACAAAGCCTCGATATTTACCAGCGAAGAACTCCTGACCGCCCTCATCGCGGAGCGCCTCGACCGGCTCGCCGACCGCATGGTGTACCGCGGCTGCCAGCGGCTGGGCGTGTACGGGTCGAAGGCCCATGTCGAGTGGCTCTTCTCGCACATCGAGGGCATGTCGGCCTTCCCCGTTACGTGCCTGATCGCGGGCCCCGAGACACACATCACTTCGCTCGACGAGCACACCCGCGACGGGCTCGCGCTCCGCTCGATCGATCACCCGCGCCTCCCCGAACTCGTCGACGCGGTGCTGATCGCCGATGACCGCTTCGAGGACGACATGTATCAGAAGGCGATGCGTTGGCTGCCGCCCGGAATCATCATCCACAGACTCTACGAGCGTCTCAACATCGCGAACGAATCCCTTATTCAGGCGACGATTGACAACCGCCCGAAGCACCCGCGTGTGTTCGTCCGCCCGACGCGCCCCGCTTCGAGAGCAACCGAAGCGATGCCCGCCTGAGTCTCGCGGTCTGCGCAATAGACCAGCGGGTTTACCCCGAGACATCACAGGTTCGGAAGTCACGCCTGCCGGCCGAACTTCTGCTTTGCTGCAGAAGCCGCGCCGTGTAGGCTTATTCTTGCGCCCCGAGCGCAAGGCCGGCAGGCTTTGCAATGAACGCCTGAGATGAAAGTCCCTCGGGCGGCGGTGGGAACCGCCCGAGGGAGGCAAGAGGGCGCGACGGGTGTGGTGGTGGTGTCCGGCGATGCGCATTGCGCGTCGCCGCCGTCGCGCCGGGTGGTGGGCTGTGGTGGCCCGAAGACCACTCGGTAAGAGCCCGCGCGAGGGTGGGATCTCGCGCGGGCCGGGACGCCTTGCCGGTGGTGGGAGAACCGGCGAGGCGAAGGCCCGAACCCCGATCAGTTGCGGCGGCCCGCTCGCTCGCGCTCTCCGTGGCCCCGAAGGCCTTAGAGCATCCGCGTACGGGCCCGCGCGGTGCGCTCTGCCTGCCTGCAGCGGCGCACCCGGCGGAGGTTCCTTCCTCGCGCCGGCGGTGGGATCGACCGTCTGACCGATGAGGTCTCGGGCAACGCGTGTGTCGCGGTCTCCCCCGACACACGCTGCGTCTCAAAGCGGGTTTCTCACCGCGGGTTAGCTGCAGCCCATGGAGTGGCCGCAGTTCAGGCAGCGGTAGCAGGTGCCGTTTCGCACGGTGATCGTGCCGCAGACTTCGCAGGGCGGCGCGTCGTCCTGGAACTCGGCGAGCGCGTCGGAGAGGACGCTCGTGCTGGCCTTGATCTTCATGCGAAACTCGCCGTCCCCCTCCTCGGTGCGATCGGGAGTCGCAGCCGGGGCGACGGCGTAGGCCTCGTCATCACTGGCCTCTCCGCGATCGCGTTCGACGATGCGCGTAACGACCTGCTTGCTCTCACGCACCTCGTCCTTGGGCGCTTCAACGCCGCCCCGCTTCGGAGCGTTCTGCTCGCGGTAGCCGGGGATGAACTGCATGCCCATCCAGCGGAAGATGTAGTCGACAAGGCTCTTGGCGAAGGGGATGTCGCGGTTGGTGGTCATGCCCGCCGGCTCGAAACGCTGGTGGGTGAACTTCTTGACCAGCGACTCGAGCGGCACGCCGTACTGGAGCGAGACCGAGGTCGCGGTGCCGAGCGAATCCATCAAGCCGCCGATGGTCGAGCCTTCTTTGGCCATGGTGATGAACAGCTCGCCCGGCATGCCGTCCTCGTAGATGCCGACGGTGAGGTAACCCTCGTGCCCGGCGATGTTGAACTTGTGGGTGATCGAACGCCGGGTCTCGGGCAGACGCCGACGCATCGGGCGGTGCACGATCTCGACTTCCTTCTTGACCACCACGCGGACGTTCTCGCCCGCGACAGCCCCGACCAGTTCGCCCAAGTCCTCTTCGACTTCCGCGAGGGCGGCGTCGGTCGCTTCGTCCTCGCCGTTCTCTTCTTCGATGTCGGTGTCGGACTTGATGTTGAGGGGCTGGCTGAGCTTGCAGCCGTCGCGGTAGAGCGCGTTGGCTTTCAGGCCCAGCTCCCAGCTGGCGCGGTACGACTCTTTGATGTCTTCGACCGTCGCGTCGTGCGGGAGGTTGATGGTCTTGGAGATCGCACCGGAGATGAAGGGTTGGGCGGCGGCCATCATGCGGATGTGCCCCCCCACCTCGATGAACCGCTTGCCGGTCTTGCCGCAGGTGTTCGCACAATCGAAGACGGGCAGGTGCTCGTCCTTGAGGTGCGGGGCGCCCTCGATCGTCTGCGTGCCGCAGATCGCGTGGTTGA
>CAZNUZ010000032.1:0-28135 GCA_964576725.1 uncultured Phycisphaeraceae bacterium | reverse complement strand
TGCCGGGGCGCGTCGCCTTCAAGGTCGCGTCGGGCATGGACTCGCGCATCGTCCTGGACCAGAAGGGCGGGGAGCTGCTGCTCGGTCAGGGCGACATGCTCATGATCACGCCGCGCTCGAGCGCCTCGATGCGCGCCCAGGGCACGCTCGTGGACGACTCGGAGATCCGCAACGTCGTTCGGTTCCTGCGCGACAACGCCAACAGCAGCTTCGAGGGCTCGCTCGTCCGCCTCGGCGATCACGGGTACAACCCGACGTCCGAGCAGCACGAAGAAAACATGCGCAAGGCGGCGCAGGAAGACCCCCTCTTCGACCGGGCGGTGGAACTCGTGCTCGAGACGCGTCGCGGGAGTGTGTCGATGCTCCAGCGCCGGCTCGCCATCGGGTACACGCGCTCGGCGCGCCTCATCGAGATGATGGGCGAAGCGGGCATCATCGGCGAGCACAAAGGCACCGTCGCCCGCGAGGTCACGCTGACCCTCGAGGAGTGGCAGGCGATGAAGGAACTCGCTGCCAACCCCGAGGGAGACGGCGCAGCATCGGACGAGGAGCCGGGGCTCTTCGCCAACGTCGGCAAGAACGCCGGCGAGACCCCGATGGATCAAGAGGAGTACCTCACCGACGAGGAGCTCGAAGAGGCCGGCGAACTCGACCCCGCGGAGGAGCCCTCCGACGGATCGTCGGGCGAGGCCAGCGCGATCGTCGAATCCAAGGACGAGTCGGTGCCACCGCCCTTCCGCCCCAACGCGGCGTACGAACCCGAGGATGACGACGCTGGCCATCGCGCCCCCGGGCCTCACGCGGAGACCGAACTGAATTCAGAACCCTATTCCGACCCCAAGTCCGAGCTCGAATCGGATGCCCTCGCCAGCGAGGACGCCGAGGACGAGGACGAAGACGACGAGTACGAATACGAGGAGATCGAAGGCTCTGAAGATGCGGGTGCGGAGGAAGAGGACGAAGACGGGTACGAGTACGTCGACGTCGATGAAGACGGCAACCCCATCGCCCAAGAGGGCGAGGACGACGAGGAGTACGAGTACGAATACGAGTACGTGGACGAGGAAGAGGACGAGTCCAAACCCGCGTGAAGCGGGCCCGTCAGTCCTCGGACCTGAGGTAGGTGTACGCGCTCATGCCGTCGCGGTAGTGGCGGCGGATGGCGGCGGCCTCCTCGATGGTGATCCGCTCGTCATCAACGGCGCGCTCGGCGTCGCGCTCCATCGCTTCGCACAGGTTCCCGGCGCCGATCTGCACGTAGCCCAGGACCTCGCGCACGGTGTCGCCTTCGACGATCGTATCGATGCGCACCCGGCCCGCTTCGTCCAGGCGCACGTGGGCGGCGTGCGAATCGCCGAAGAGGTTGTGCAGGTCGCCCAGGATCTCCTGGTACGCGCCGACGAGGAAAACACCCAGGTAGTAGCGCTCGCCCGCGCGGAGCGGGTGGACGGGGAGCACCGGCGCGATGCCGCCATCGACGACGTAGGCCTCGAGCTTGCCGTCCGAATCGCAGGTGATGTCGTGGAGGATCGCGGAGCGCGAGGGCTCCTCGTCGAGCCGGTGGATCGGGGCGATGGGGAAGACCTGCCCGATGGCCCAGGCGTCGGGCAGTGACTGGAAGACGGACATGTTGCAGATGTACTGGTCGCAGAGGTGCTGGGCGAGTGCTTCGAACTCCTCGTGGGACTCGCCCCGGCGGTGCGCCTCGTCGAGGACCGCGCGGCCGACGGACCAGAAGACCCGCTCCCCCGCGGCGCGCTGGGGCAGCGAGACGTAGCCGAGCGAAAAGAGCCCGAGCATCTCGTCGCGCGCGGCCGACGCGTCGTGGTACACGCTCTGCAGGTTCTCGTCCGAGCGTGCTCGGGCCTGCGCGTCGAGCAGGTCGAGTATGGGTTGGGGCAGCCCGCCGTCGTCGTCCTTCTCGATGGCTTCTTCGCCCAGGGGTTCGCCCGGCTCGAAGCGTGCGCACTCGGGGACATCGGTCACGAGCACGCTGCCGTACGCCGTCAGCGCGCGCCCGGACTCGGACATGAGCGTTGGATGCGGCTGACGCGCTTCATCGCAGACCGAGCGCACGCGGTGGACGATGTCGAGCGCGTACTCATCGAGGGAGTAGTTCATCGAGGACTCGGCGCTGGAGCGCGAGCCGTCGTAATCGACCGCGAGCCCCCCGCCGACGTCGAGGATGGTCAGGCCCGCGCCGAGCCTGCGCATCTCGCAGTAGAGGTGGGCGAGCTCGGTGACGGCGTTCTTGAAGTGGCGGATGTCGCAGATCTGGCTACCCAGGTGGCTGTGCAAGAGCGCGAGCCGGTCGGCCATGCCGTGCTGGGCGAGGAGTTCGACGGCCTCGATCATCTCGTGCGTGAAGAGCCCGAACTTGGACCGCTCGCCGCCGCTCGCTTTCCACCGCCCGGTGCCCGGCGCGCTGAGCTTGGCGCGGACGCCGAACCACGGGCGTACGTCGTGTCGCTCGGCCTGCTCGATGAGTCGCTCGAGCTCGGAGAACTTCTCGACCACGGGGTAGATACGCCGGCCCAGTTTGGCCGCGAGCACGACGAGCTCGGCGTAATCGGCGTCTTTGAAGCCGTTGCAGACGATGGGCATAGTGCTCATGCCCGCGGTCATGCCGAGAACGGCCATCAACTCAGGTTTCGAGCCGGCTTCGAGGCCCATCCCGTGCTGGCGGGCGGCGTCGCGCACCTCTTCGACGATGTGGCGTTGTTGGTTGACCTTGATGGGGTAGACGCCCTCGTACCGAGCGGCGTAGCCCTCGTTGGTGATGGCCCGGTCGAAGGCCTGCGCGATGCGCGCGACGCGGTGCTTGATGAGCTGGGGGAAGCGGATGAGCACCGGCGCTTCGACGCCCCGTCGGGCGAGGCTCTGCACGACTTCGTGCAGATCGATCGCGCGGTTAGGGTCTGACTCGGGGAGGACCTCGATGGTCCCCCGCGTGCTGACACGGAAGTGCTCGTCACCCCAAGCATCGACCCCGTACCGACGCTGGGCGTCGCCGACGGACCACGCGGGGCGGCGATCCGGCGCCGAGTTGTGATCTGCTTGTATGGGCGTCGAAGTCACGCCTTGACTTTAGGCGTCTTTCGGCTGGCCGCTCGCGTGGCGGTGCGCTTGTTGGCCCCCGCGCGTGGGCTCTTTGCGTTCAGTTTGGCAGCGGTGAAGGCGGTGGCCGTCGTTTTGGGGTCCCAGGTCCAGGCGGGGCCCTTTCGGGCCTCGTAATCGGACCAAAGCTCGAACCAGTAGCTGCGGAACTTGTGGGGGCCGAAGGGCTCGTAACGAGCTTCGAGGCGCTTGATCAGCTCGGTATCGCTGCCCGACCAGCCGAGCGTGGACTTCGCGTGGCGCACCGACTCGGTGTCGATCGCCAGGCGCGAGGTCCGCCCGAGGAGCTGCATGATGTTCCCCGCGGCATAGGGTCCGATTCCCGGCAGCGCGAGCAGCGCGTCGAACACCTCGCCGTCGGAGTTGGCGCGGTCTTCGAACCACGCAGGGTCGACGCCTGATTTCTTGGGGCTGGCGAAGAGCTTTGCGAGATCGATGATGCGCTGATCGCGGTAGCCGACGCCGCAGCGTGTGCGGAGGGTTGTCGCCCTGCGTCGCGCGAGCTGGGTCGCCCGCGGGAAGCCCGCGTCGATCACGGAGCAGAGGTTCTGGTTCATCCGGATCGTGCTCGTCCAGGCGACGTTGCAGCTCGTGACAGTTTTTATCACGTCCTCGAACATTGTCGGCGCCCGGAAGAGCCGCCCCCGGCCCGACTTCTTCCAACGCGGGTCGAGCTTGTGGAATCCGGCGATGTCGGCGTCGAAGTCGAGCATGCGCGCGATCATCTTCTTCGCAGGACCGCGCTCCTTAGGCTCGAGCGCCCGGTCGGTGCGCACACGAAGCGGCTCGCCCGGGCCGGCATTCCGCTGCTCGATCGAGCACCACACGCGCCCGCCCGCGAGGTGGAGCGGGCGGGTGAGCGTCTGGGTGCCCGGGTCCCACCGGTTGGGCGCGAGGAGGAAGTAGCCGTAGGAGCAGACATCGCGCGCGAGCACGAAATCGGCGGGGGGCGTGATGTTCAGCGTCGAACCGGGCACCGGTCGGTGGCGCTCAGCGGACCATCGCGCTGCCGACGCGGGGGATGAGGTAGGTCGCGATGTTCACGCACAGACGGTCGGCGATGCCGGCGAACCGCGGGTAGATCGTCTCGAGCTGCTGAGCGAACTCTTGGGAGGTGACGCCCATGCGGTGCAGGTCGGTCTTCGCGTCGGCTGTGAGATCGTCGATGATCGAGCGGTCGGCCTCGATGTGGAGCTGGAAGGCGTAGGTGCGCATGCCCACCGCGAAGGCCTGGATCGCGCAGCGCTGGCTCGACATGAGCACGCGCGCACCAGCGGGCGCTTCTTTCACTTCGTAGGAGTGGTGATGGAACCAGTTGGTGCGCCAGGGCACGCCGGCGAGGACGGTGTCGGTGTGAGCACTCTTATCGACGGTCGCCTCGAGGAACCCGACCTCGGGCTCCTCGGCCTGCCCGACGCTGCCGCCCAGCGCTTTGGCGATGATCTGCGCACCGAGGCAGACACCGACAACGGGCAACGCCGCCTCGTGAGCCGCCTTGACGAAGTCCATCTCGGGTGCGAGCCAGGCGTGCTTCTCGTCGACCTGCTGCGGGCCGCCGAGCGTTACCACACCGTCGACGTTGTCGAGATCGGTGGGGATCTGCTCGCCGCGATCGGGCCGGACAACGCGGAGGGCGAGCCCGTGGTCGCGGAGGGTCATACCAAGGCGACCGGGTCGGTTCGCGTCCGAATGCTGAAGAACGATGATTGCCATACCCACAGGATACCCGGGGCACCGGCACGGCGCGCCAGCGCGGGCCTTCTACTCTGGCGCCTCTCGAGCGAACCCCTCGGCCTCGGGCTCGTCCGTCTCCTGCTCATCAGTCTCGGGCGAGGTATCACTCGGGTCGAGGGCGAGCGCGATGCGCAGCACCTCTGCTGCCCAATCGAGCGAGGCATCAGAGGAGCCCTTGAGGATCGAGAGTGCTCTGGCATGCCTGGGGGCAATGCGCACTTCCCGAACGGGTGTGCCGCCCCCCTGCTCGGTCCCGCCGTACGAGGTGCCCGTGTCGGCGACGCTCACGCGGGTGACGTGAGCAGCGGGCAGGACGGCGGAGACTTTGCCGCGCATGGTCCGGGCGTTGAGGAGCAGGGTGCCCTCGGTGATGTCAACGATCCAGCGGGCGCGTTTGCCGCGGATCCCGCAGACGAGCGCGTAGAACCCGCCCCCGACAAAGAGCACCACGACACTGCCGATGCCCAGGAGTTGGAGCGTTGCCCCCTTGGTCCCCCACAGGGAGGAGATGAACATCGCCCCGACACCGCCGGCGATGAGTGGGAAGAGCACGCCGAGGCCTATGAGTGTGCGTGTGAACCCCTTCGAGTGCGCATCAGGAAGGGCGTAGAGCGTGACCCCGCCCGGCGTCTCTTCGACCCAAGAGACAACACCCTCGGGCGGCTGGGGGTAGACGGCGTCGGCGGGCGGGCGCTGGGTGGTATCGCCCTCGTCGGCCGACTCGATCGCGCGATCGAACGCCCGCTGCCGAACGAGGGGCACATCCAGCTCCGTGCTCAGCGTTTGAGCCCACTCGAGGAGCCACGCGTGGTCGTTGCCGGCGGCGATGGTGGTGTGGCCCCCGTGCGTGAGGGCGGATTCCTTCTGCCCAGCGGCGGGCTTGTTGAATCGCGCTTCAAGGCGGTAGACGCCCTCGATCCCCGCGGAGCCGTCTTTGTCCGTAGACATGCGCAGCCGGAGGTCGGTCAGCCGCTGGGCGGGCACCCAAAAGGTCCACCCCCAGAGCACGAGCTCGGCCCGCATGCCGAGTCGACCGGGCCGCGTGATTACGCGGACCGAACCGAGCGCCATGAAGAGCCCGAGGCCCATCATGAAGAGCCCCGCCGCGATGAACGGAGCGACGAAGATCCACATGAACCCCCCGCCCCCCGCTGCGACTCCGAACGTCGGGAAGCAGACGAACGCGATGCCCATGCCGATCATGAGCAGCGCGATGCCCTTGGTGCCGGAGAAGCGCATGGGGCTGCTGCGCAGGCCGCGGGGCGTGCGCATGAGGATCGGTGTTTGGTCTTGTGCGTGGGCCATCAGACTTTCACCATCGCGATAGTTGCATCGTGCCCGTCGAGGTAGTCCTGGCGGAAGACGACGCGCGGCGTGCGCTCCATCGCCCACTTGAGTACGCGCATCGTGTCGAAGCGGATCGCGGGCGCCGTATCGCCCTCGTCGACGCGGTGATGTTCGGACGAGAGGAAGTTGAAGACGATGCCCTCGCGGGCGGCGTCCCATGCCCTTTGTAAGACGAGCAGCGCCGGTTCGGTGCCGAGCGTGTTGAGCGAACCCGAGAAGCAGACGACGTCGATGGGGTGCCCGCCGAGCGCGGGGTCTTTGGCGGCATCGGCGAAGGCGCGCCCGTCGGCAACGAAGTCCGCGTACAGGAACGTCGCCTCCGGCAGGCCGCGTGCTTGTGCCTCGCTGACGAACTCGGGCATGCCTTCGAGCCCGACATAGGCGCCGTACTCGATGCCGAGCTCGGTGAGGCGCGCTGCGAGGTCGCCCAGGCCGCAGCCGGCGTCGACGACGACCCGGCCCGTGAGATGCATCATCGAGGCGATGACATCAAAGCGCAGGTGCTGTTTGGATTTGTCGTTCCAGAGCGTGGCCTCGAACCGAGGGCCGTGCTCTCGGATGGCCTCGGCGTAGGGCGCGAGATAGTCCGGGCGGTCGCGGGCGGTGTCGTGCATGGGCACATCGTACGCCGGGGCCCGAGTACACTCGCGGCATGCATATCTGTGTGATTATCCCGGCGGCCGGCGGCTCCTCGCGGTACACCTCCTCGGGCGGGCTCCGATCGAAGCTCGATGAAGACCTGGGCGGTCGGCCCGTGCTCCAGCGGACGGTCGAGCTCTTCACGAAGCGTGATGAGGTGGGCACGATCGTGGTCGCGGGCCCGGCGAACGACGCGGAGTACACCGCGTTCGTCGAGCGTCACGGCGACCGCCTGGGCCTGCTCGGGGCGACGCTCTGCAGGGGCGGGCTCGAGACGCGCACGCAGACCGTCCGCAACGCGCTCGCTGAGTCGCCCGCCGAAGCCACGCACATCGCGGTGCACGACGGCGCCCGGCCCGCGTGCTCGCACGAACTGCTCGATCGGCTCTTCGCTGCAACGGAGCAGCACAGCGCGGTGATCCCCGGGCTGCCCGTTACGGACACGCTCAAGCGGGTCGAAGAGTTCGAGGACGAAGGCGCCAAGGTCGACCCGCTCGATGCGATCTTGGGCGGCGCGGGCAAGCCGGCGGGCGCGGGGCAGCGCGTGGTCGAGGGTGTGGCGCGCAGCGGGCTCGTAGCGGTGCAGACCCCGCAGGTCTTCGAAGCCGGCCTGATCCGGCGGGCGTACGAGCAGGACGTTGCCGGGGTGACGGACTGCGCCTCGATGGTGGAGGCGCTGGGCGAGGCGGTCGTGGTCGTGCCGGGCGATGCGCGGAATATCAAGATCACGACGCCCGATGACCTGACGCTCGTGCGCGCGATCATGGGCACCAAGGGCCCCTCGGAGCGGCCCGCGCACAAGCGGTTCTGATCGTGTTGGTACGATCGCGGGCATGAACACGCCTACGCAGATGCGCACGAAGCTCGGCCGCACCGACATCGAACTCCCACGCGTCGGCCTCGGGTGCATGGGCATGAGCGACGCCTACGGCACGCCCGACAAGGCCGAGGCGATCCGCACGATCCACCGCGCCATCGAGATCGGCGTCGACCACTTCGACACCGCCGACGTGTACGGCCTGGGCTCCAACGAAGAGCTGCTCCGCGAGGCGCTCGCCGGCAAGCGCGATCGTGCGACTATTGCCACCAAGTGCGGCCTCGTCCGCGACGATGTTGGGGCGTGGATCGGTGTATCGGGCAGGCCCGCGTACATCCGGGAGAAGTGCGAGGCCTCGCTCGCGCGACTTGGGGTGGACGTGATCGATCTCTACTACCTGCACCGCGCGGATACAGATGTGCCCATCGAGGACTCGGTCGGTGCGCTCGCCTCGCTCGTCGAAGCGGGCAAGGTTCGGGCGATCGGCCTCTCGGAAGTCAGCACGCAGACCCTCGAGCGTGCGCACGCGGTGCACCCTGTAAGCGCGGTGCAGTCGGAGCTCTCGCTTTGGACGCGCGACTTGGAAGACACCGTGCTCAAGGCGTGCAAACGACTCGGCGTGACGTTCGTCGCCTACTCGCCGCTGGGTCGCGGCATGCTGACGGCGACGGTGCGCACGAAGGACGACATGCCCGCTGGCGATTACCGGCACACAACGCCGCGCTTTCAGGGCGAGGCCTTCGAGAAGAATTTGAAGCTTGCCGACGAACTCGCTGCGATCGCGTCGGCGAAGGGCTGCACGCCTGCGCAGCTGGCGCTGGCGTGGGCGGTGCGACTGGGCGATGCGCCGACGGATGCGGGCTGCCCCTCGATCATGGCGATACCGGGGACGAAGCGGGTGAAGTACCTCGAAGACAACGCGGCAGCGGCCCGGATCGAACTCAGCGCCGATGAACACGCCCGCCTCGACGAGCTCTTCCCGAAGGACGGCGCGGCCGACGGCGAGCGCTACCCGCCCCACCGCATCGGTGAACTCAACAGGTAATGACTCGAGCTTGAACTACTCGGAGAGTCGTTTACGCCATGCTGGCGCGGGCGGCCTCGATGATGCGCTCGGCGGTGCGCACCGCAGCGAAACCGGCCTGGGCGTCGATGGGCGGGGCCTCGCCCGTGCGGACGCAGCGGAGGAAGGCCGCGATCTCCTGCTCGAGCTGGTCGATGCCCTCGAGCTCGAGGGGCTCGATCGCGACGAGGTCGGAGTAGTCGAGGTCGGAGAGGTCCTTGCCCTCGCGGAGGGCGGAGCGGATCTCGTCCATCTGCACCTGGTTGGCGGTCTTGCGGATGAGTACGCCGGCCTTCTTTGCGTAGTCGATGGAGACGTAGCCGCGCTCGCCGGTGATGCGGGTCTTGCGCTCGGTCTTGAACGCGAGGCGGCTTGCGGTGATGTTCGCCACGCACCGGCCCTCGGGCATGTTGAAGGTAAGCCGCGCGTTGCAGACGTCTTCGTGCTCGGTGAGCACGGGGACGCCCGAGGCCTCGACGGCATCGGGCTCGCGCCCGCCCATGAGCCAGAGCACCACGTCGAGGTCGTGGATCATCATGTCCATGACCACCGAGACGTCGACCGAGCGGAAGGTCATCGGGCTCACGCGGTGCACCTCAACGAACCGGGGCACGAGGCCCTGGACCGAGCGCCCGTCGCCGTCGGAGTCGGCGGCCCGCTGGAGCGCCATCACCGCGGGATTGAAGCGTTCGATGTGACCGACCATGAGCATCGCGCCCGACTCTTCCGCGAGGCGGACGAGCTCTTTGGCCTCGTCCGAGTCCGTCGCGAGGGGCTTCTCGATGAGGCACGCCACGCCCGCCTTGAGCAGCGGAGCAGCGCACTTGAGGTGGTACGTCGTGGGGACCGCGATCGAGACGGCGTCGACGCCGAGCGCGAGCAGCTCTTCTTCGCTTGCGACCGCAGCACACCCGAGGCTGTCGGCCATCGTCTCGCGCCGGTCGGCGTCGCCGTCCACGACGCCGACGAGCTCCACGCCCTCCATCTGGGCGTACTTGCGGGCGTGGTGCTGGCCCATCCGCCCCACGCCGACAACGGCGCAGCGGAGGGTCTGGGTGGCGGTGCCCACGGGGGCGGACTTTGTCACAGCGGGTTCGGTCATCGGGGGCTCCGAAGGCATCCGGATGGGGCTCGCAGGTGAGCCAGAACGGGTGTCGCACGCGTCCCTGCGTGCAGAATGCTCATTGTGCCACGGCGAGGCAGAGCGTGCGTCAGTGGACGCTTACATGGGCACAGACGGATATGCCCCGCAAAAGTGAGACGGGAAGGGTATTCCGAGGGTTCCGACTTGTCGCGCGAAGAACCGGGCAGGCCGGCCGATTGCTCGGAGTCTTAGAAAACGAAAAGAGCCACGCCGGGAGTGGCGTGGCTCAGGGAATGACCCCACGGGGATTCGAACCCCGGTTTTCAGGATGAGAACCTGACGTCCTGGACCAGACTAGACGATGGGGCCGCGGGTGCTGCCCCACCCGCAATAGCGCGGGAGGGAAGGAGGAAAGGGTAGGCCTCGATCGGTGTGAATCAAGCCCGGTTGCGGGCGGTGGTAGACTCCCGGATCGCTGCACGATTTGAGGACTGCTCGATGCCCGAAGACCCTGCTCACGCCGACAACCCCGCCCAGCCCGCGGGCACCGATGATCGCCTCGCGGGCCTGCCCCCGCTGCTGCCCACGCGTCCCTACGAGCGTTACGACCCGGGCATGAGCCCCGAGGAGGCCGCTCGGCGGTTCTTCGAGGTGCAGGATCAGCGTCGCAGCTGCCGGTGGTTTAGTGATGCACCCGTCTCGCGTGAGACGATCGAGTGGGTCTGCCGGGCGGGGGGGACGGCGCCCTCTGGTGCGCACAAGCAGCCCTGGCGGTTCGTCTGCGTGCAGAGCGCTGAGATGAAGTCACAGATCCGAGCTGCAGCAGAGGAAGAGGAGCGCGAGTTCTACGAACGCCGTGCGAGCCGGAGGTGGCTCGAGGACCTGGCCCCGCTCGGCACGGACAGCTCGAAGCCCTTCCTCGAGACGGCGCCGTGGCTCATCATCGTCTTTGCGCTCGCCAAGACCGACGACGGGGGCATGGTCTACTACCGCGAAGAGTCGGTGGGCCTGGCAGCGGGCATGCTCATCAGCGCGATCCACCACGCTGGGCTCGTGACACTGACGCACACGCCCTCGCCCATGAAGTTCCTCTCGAAGGTGCTGGGCCGGCCCGAACACGAACGACCCTTCCTGCTGTTGCCGGTGGGCTACCCGTCGGCCGACGCGACGGTGCCCGACATGGAGCGCAAGGCGCTCGACGACATCATGGTTGTGGTCTGAGCGATTGAGCGCGTGAAGATCGGCGAGTTGTCTTTGGGTTAGGTATGCGCGTCCGCGCGGATCCACTCGGGGAGCGGCCGGGGCCTGCCATCGGGGTCGACGCAGGCGAGCGTGCTTTTGGCGGTGGCGCAGAGGACGGTTCGGCCGCGCCCGTCGCCGCGATCGATCCAGACCTCGTACTCGTGGTCGAGGCGGGCGCGTTTGCCGCCCGTGACGTTGGTGAGGACGACGATGGGATCGTCGTATCGCGCGGGCGCTTTGTAGGCGACCTCGATCTTGGTCACGACCAGGAGCACGCCGCCGGCCTCCATCTGGGCGTAGGTGAGCCCGGAGTCGCGGAGGAGCTCGGTGCGGCCGATCTCGAGCCACGTCACGTACGAGCTGTGGTGCGCCACGCCCATCGGGTCGCACTCGGTGTAGCGCACGCGCATGCGCGCCTCGCCCGAGGTCGCGATCGGGGTATCGGGGCGCATCGGATCGGCGGTCGGGCTCGTGTTGGTGGGTGCATCGGTCATCGCGCGATGGTACGCAGCATCAGCCGCCCGCGATGATGCCGGCGACGAACCCAAAGGCAGCCAGCCCGATGAGCGTCACCCCGAGCCACCACGGCGCGAAGAAGAGCAGCACCACGCCCAGCACCGCGACCCAGAAGGAGACGAGCATAAAGACGCGGTAGGAAGAGTCGTCTTTCGCGCCGGGGAGGCGTCTGCGCTTTGGCTTTTCGTGGCGGACCATGGTCTGTACAACTGTATTCGGTAATCGCACCGAAGGATTGCGAGCATCACAGCCGGCCTGCGAGTGGACCGGCAGGACTCCGGGTGAAACGATGCCCCCTGCCCCGTCTCGGCCGATGGGCATCGCACCCTCCCCGCAGGAGACGCCCAGCATGAGCTTCGGACTCGGACGCGGCAAGCCCCTCGAACCCGGAGAATCGGGCCTCACCTCGGACAGCTTCCCCCCGCTGCCCGACGACGTGCTCGAGCACCCCGAGAAGGCGCACATGGACCCGCGCACATGGTTCGCGCACCCCGAACGCCCCTTCGAGCTCGAGATCGGCTCGGGCAAGGGGACGTTCATCGTCCAGCAGGGCGAGCTCCAGCCGGAGACGAATTTCCTGGGCATCGAGTGGGCGCACGAGTTCTTCAGCTATGCCGCCGATAGGGTGCGCCGGCGGGGCATGGACAACGCCATCCTGCTGCACGCCGACGCGACGCAGTTCCTCCGCTGGCGCATGCCGCCGGGCATCGTGCAGGTGCTGCACCTGTACTTCTCTGACCCGTGGCCCAAGTCGCGCCACCACAAGAGGCGTGTGGTGCAGGACTCGTTCCTCGAGCAGGTGCACCGCGTCTTGATGGAGGGCGGCGAGCTGCGGATCGTCACAGACCATGCCGAGTACTGGTCGTGGATGGAAGAGCACTTCGATCGGTGGTGCGCAGCGGATCACGAGCCGCGTTTCGAGCGTCGGAGCTTCGAGCGGCCGGAATCGGCGGGCGCCGGTGAGGTCGTGGGTACGAACTTCGAGCGCAAGTACCGCCGGGAGGGCCGGCCGTTCTACGCGACGATCCTCGGCAAAGCCTGATCGCCCATGAATAAGAGCCAGCCCGGTTGTTCGAGCTGGCCCCTCGCGGTTCACGGATTGATGGTGCAGCTCAGCTGCGGGCGGGCAGCACAACGCCCGAGCACTCACCGAAGCCGATGCGGCGGAAGCCCTCGCGCTCGCACCACCCGCGGAGGATGACCTCGTCGCCGTCCTGCAAGAAGGTGCGCTCTTCGCCGGTGGGCAGGGCGATGGGCTTGCGGGGCTTGCCCGGGCCGTCCCACGTCATCTCGAGGAGGCAGCCGCGGCTCTCCTTCTCGGGGCCCGAGACGGTGCCCGACGCGATGAGGTCGCCCGCCTGCATGTTGCAGCCGTTGCTGGAGTGGTGGGCGACCATCTGGGCGAAGGTCCAGTACATGTGCTCGAAGCTGCCGATGGAGACGCGGACGGGGTCGATGCCCTTCTCGCGCATCTGCTGGGATGCGATGAGCACTTCGAGGGTGATACCGAAGCCGCCCTGCTCGCGGTTGGCATCGGAGTCGAGGTGGCTGAGCGGCTGGGGGTCGCCCTCGGGCCGGGTGAGTGCGGGGATGCGGAAAGGCGCAAGGGCCTCGGTGGTGACGAGCCACGGGGAGACGGTCGTCGCGAAGCTCTTGGCGAGGAAGGGGCCGAGGGGCTGGTACTCCCACTTCTGCATGTCGCGTGCGGACCAGTCGTTGACGAGGCAGATGCCGTAGATGGCCTCTTCGGCGCGTTCGATGGGCACGCGGTCGCCGAGCTCGTTGGCGGGGCCGAGCATGGCGCCGACCTCGAGCTCGTAGTCGAGGAGCTTGCAGGGGCCGTAGACGGGCGGCTCGTTCTCGTCGGGCCTTGTCTGGCCGCAGGGCCGGCGCACGTCGGTGCCCGAGGCGATGATGGAGGAGGCGCGCCCGTGGTAGCCGATGGGTATCCACTTGTAGTTGGGGAGCAGCGGGTTGTCGGGCCGGAACATGCTGCCGACGTTGGTCGCGTGGTGCACGCTCGCATAGAAGTCGGTGTAGTCGCCGATCTCTCCGGGGACGAGCACCTCGCACTCGTCCATGGGGATCAGCGCCCGCTCGACGAGGCGTTTGCGGTCGCGCAGCTCGGGGTTGTCGGCGCGCAGGAGCTTGGAGAGTTCCTCACGGAGCAGCTTCCAGCGGTCGCGCCCGGACATGATGAGCAGGCTGAGCACGGGTGACTCCACATCTTCGAAGATGGGGTCGGCCTCTTCGTCTTCGTCCAGCGCGTCGAGGAGCCCCTCTTCTGCGATCTCACGCAGGTCGAGGACGTGCTCGCCGATCGCCACGCCGACGCGGCCCTCTTCGGCGTCTTCATCGTCGGTGTGAAAGACGCCGAGCGGCAGGTTCTGGATGGGGAAATCGGTGGCGGGGTCGTTGGCGGACTCGACCCAGCTCTGGAGGCCGGCGTCGTGGGTGTCGTCGATTGCGGGGTGCATGGGTTGCTCCTGTCGAAGGGGCCAAAGGGTACCCGAGAGCGGTGTCGGGTGCCGACCGACCGTTAGTCGGGTGGGCCCGCGAAGGCGAGGGCGTCGTCCGAGCGTTCTTCGGCGCGTGCGAGTGCTCGCCTTCGTGATCGCGCGTGCGCTTCTGCTCGGCGTTGCGCACCGCGCAAGAGCCTGCGTGCGAGCGGCCCGCGCACCACGCCGGGCGCACGCGCTGCCAGCGCGAGCAGCCCGCGCGCTGCCCATCTTTGGAAGAGATCGTCCTCGAGCGACGCGATCACGACGCCCGAGCCGGGGTCGCCCTGCCGACCGGCCCGGCCCAACAGCTGGCGGTCGATGCGCGAAGCCTCGTTGCACTCGGCGATGATGACATGGAGCCCCCCCGCCTCGCGCGCTGCGGGGTGGAGGCGGATGTCGGTGCCGCGCCCCGCCATGTTGGTCGCGATGGTGACGCGCCGGGGCTCACCGGCCTGGGCGATCTTCTGCGCCTCGTCCTTGTCTTGCGATGCGTCGAGGAGCGTGCTCTCGATCCCCGCCGAGACTAGCGCACGTGCGATGACCGAGCTGGTCTCGACCGAGCGCGTCCCGATGAGCAGCGGGCGGCCCAGACCGCGCACCCGCTTGGCCTCGTCCACGATCGCGGCCGAACGCTCCTCCGGGCCCGGGTACAAACGGACGCCCTCGAAGGTGCGCACGCAGGGCCTATGCGTGGGGACGATCGCGAAACGCGTGCGGTACGTGGATGCGCACTCGGCGGCGACCTCGCGCAGCGTGCCGCTCATGCCCGAGAGGTGCTCGTAGCGGGCGAAAAAGCGTTGAAACGCGAGGCGGGCAGCGGTCTGCCGGACCCGTGTTGTCGCAAGTCCTTCCTTGGCCTCGATCGCCTGATGGACGCCCGCCTGCCAGGATCGGTCGGGCATCGGCCGGCCCGTGAACGGGTCGATGATGATCACGCTTCCGCCTTCGACGATGTACTCCCTGCCGCGCTCGTAGAGGTGCTGCGCCTCGAGAGCGCGGGTCACGAGTTCGACGCGGAGGCTCGGCCCTGCCCACACGCCGCCGAAACGCTCGGTGAGTTCCCGCGCCCGGCCCTCGCCGGCGGAGGTGAGCCGCACATCCCGGTAGCGCTCGCGCACGCGGAAATGGGTGTCGCGCGCAAGTTCCGTTGCGACGCGTTGCGCTCGGGCAAACCGCTCGTCGGCCCGGATCTCCGAGTGCCCGCCCGAGAGCACGAGCGGCGTGCCCGCCTCGTCAACGAGTAGCGCGTCGGCCTCGTCGACGATGGCGCGCGCGAGCGGCCGTGTGGTCGGCGCGTGGTGCTGCTCTCCCGCGATGGCCCGCGCGAGCGCCCCCGCACGTGCGAGATGGCCACGCCCGAGGAGGCGATCGTGCAGGTGATCGGCGCAGGCCTCTTTGCTGGTGGTGTACGTCACATCACAGCGGTAGGCGGCCCGGCGCACATCCTGGGTCATGCCCCCGACCACGTGCCCCACCGTCAGGCCGAGGAGGGCGAGCGCCGGTGCGACTTCGGCCGCGTCGCGCTCCACCAGATAGTCGTTGGCGCTCAGCACATGGCAACCAGCGCCGCGCCACCCCGCGAGCGCAGCAGCGATCGCGGCTGCGATGGTCTTCCCCTCGCCTGTGGCCATTTCGACGAGGCAGCCGTCGTCGAGCGCGTGCGCACACGCGTGCTGCTCGGGGCGGGCGACGAGGTCCAGCCTCCTACGGACGGCCTCGCCCGCGAGCGCGAGCGCCATCACGCGGTCCGCGGTCGTGTTGCGCCGGAGCGTGTAGAGATGCCGCAGCCGCTGCGCCCGTTCTGCCAGATCCGAGTCGGTAAGAGACTCGAGCGACTTGGCCTGCTGGAGCACCGCCTGCGCTGTGCGCATGTAGTACGACGTGCGGGCCCGCCGCGTGCGCACCCAGCCGGCCGCTGCGCCCGCGGCCCTGTCGGCTATGGATGCGGGCGGAACGCGAGCTTTTCGATCGCTCGGCCACGCGTCGGGCTCGTAGGCGATGACCGTCACCCGCTAGTCCTTGCTTGGAAGGTCCTGCGGAGCGCATTCCACCACTGGATCGCCAGCGGGTTCTGCCCCGTGCGGATGCGCGCGATGGCCCGCTGGCCGATGCGCAGGCCCGGATCACGCGCGACCCGCACCTCTGCGGTGAACGCTGGAGTCTCAGCGCCTGCGGGTCGGGGAACCGACTCCTCCGCGGTGATCCCGACGAACTCTGCGCCCAGGTTGATGTGCGCAGCACCGGGCACGCGCACGCTCACCGTAGAACTCTGTGCAGCGGCTGCGAGCAAACCGGCCTCGGCCTGCGAGAGCGGCGCGCGCAGCACGACCGCGGGCCCCGCGCCTACAGCACCGATCTCGCTGCCCGCGGGTACCCATGCGCCGCGCGCGGGCAATACCTCGGGAGTGACCCATGTGCCGGCGTGTTCGGCAAGAACCGTCTCGTCGGCGATGCGCTCTTCGATCCACGCCAGGCGATCGGTTAGCACGCGCGATCGGTCCTCGGCTGCGATGCGCAGCGAGTCGTCGGTGCCCGTAGCAGCACGCGCACGAGAGCGGAGGCGGTCGATCTCCGCGCGCAGCGCCGCCGCCTCGCTCGCTCGGGAGGGGTGCTCGACCCGCAGGATCGTCGC
Organism: uncultured Phycisphaeraceae bacterium; assembly: GCA_964576725.1. Taxonomy (GTDB): domain Bacteria; phylum Planctomycetota; class Phycisphaerae; order Phycisphaerales; family UBA1924; genus OFTM391. The sequence continues at coordinate 11,443 of CAZNUZ010000032.1, read as the reverse complement.
GCCTTCGTGGAGCTGCGTCCCCGGTGTAGTGATTGTGGAAAGCACGCCGTCCGAACGCGTGATCACGCGCGTGAATCGTTCGGGTTCGAGTACGCCGTCTATGCGCACGTGCTCGGGGACCGGTATCACAACGAGGGGCACGAAGAGCGCCGCCACCAGCCCACCCGAGACGAGCATCGCGCGTCCGCGGCGGGTGTGCAGCGCTGGGTCTCGAAGCAGGTAGCTCACGCACTTGCCCACCGGGAGCACGAGCATCACGGCGAGGCCGCCCGCGAGGAGCAGGCCACCGAGGAGGAACCGCTCTCCGAGTATGTACCACCCGATGGCGAGCATGACGAAAACGCGGTAGGCGAGGGCTGCGGGGGCGTAGAGCGTAAAGAGGGTTGCCTCGCCCGCGGAGTGCGCCGGCGCGAAGCCGCTGCGCACGCCGAAGAGGTAGCGCTGGAACGCGTAGGCGTATTGCGCTGTTGCGCGCGAGGCGAGGTTGGGCGTCTCGAGCGCGTCGGAGAGGGCGTGATAGCCGTCGTAGCGCATCAGCGGATTGAGGTTAAACACGACGGTTGCGACGCCGGAAACGACCATGACGTTGTAGGCGACCGCGTGCAGGAGAGAATCCGAGGCCGTTTGCGACCAGACGATCGCGCAGGCTGCTGCGATCGCGACTTCTACGATGATGCCGCCCATCGCCACGAGCACACGATGCCACTTGTTGGGCAGCGCCCAGGCAGCGGAGGCATCTATGTACGGGATCGGCAGGAAGGCAACGAAGAGCAGGCCGAGGGTGTGCACGCCCGCTCCCCCGCGCTTGCGTGCGAGGAGCTTGAGCACAAGGCCGTGCCCCGCTTCGTGCGCGAGCTTGGTCACCGCGAAGACCGCGTAGAGGAGCAGCAGGTTCCCGCCGACAAGGAGCGTATCGAACCGTTCGCCGAGGCGATCCCAGGCCCCGAGTGTTGCCCACACCCCGCCCGCGACGAGAGCGCACCAGAGCAGCGCGCCGAGCGGGTTGAAGAACGGTCGCACGAGGGGGACCATTGCCTCGAGCGCAGCGTCGGGGTTGCAAATGGGCACGCGTACGAAGAGCAGCGAGCCGACCCTGCCTCGCCACTCTCTTCGCGTGCGTTTGGATCGCCGGAGGTCCGCGGGGGTGACGTCGGTTTCACCGAGGCCCGTGAGGAGCCCCGAAGCGTGGAGCCGGGAGAGGAGCGCGATCGCTTCGCCCTGGGTGGGGGCGGCGTCTTTGAGCTGCTCGACACACGCTTCCCACGCCTGCGTGACGGTCCGCCGCCCGTCGAGCAGCGCGACGAACCGGTAGGCGGACGTGTTGAGACGCTCGAACTGCTGGGCGAGGGTGTCTTCGACGACGTGCCAGACCTCGCCGCGGTAGCGGTGGCGGTGTGTGCGCACGGTGGGCCGGAGCATCGGCGTGAGTGATGCGACGCGGTGCCAGTGCTCGGAGAAACTCGTTCGCTTCACGCTCTAGACCCACACCCGCAGACGGAGCCAGTCGACGACCCGGCGGGTCAGCGCGTGGGCGATAGTGGCGCGGCCTGTATCGATGCGCACCACGCCCGACATGCCCGGCGTGACCCACTCGGGCGGCGAACGCAGTGTGCCACGCACCCGGACCACGCGCTTGCCCGCGCGGTCTTCGACGAAGGGCATGACCCGCTCGACGGTGAAGGGCGTGCGCACGCCCGGTGCGCTCGCCGCTGCGAAGCCGCCGGCGTCGCCGGTCTGGATGAGGTTCGCGTCGGCCTCGCGCACGAAGACATCGATACGCAGTTCGCTCTCGGCGGTGATCTCGAAGAGCGGCGCCCCGAGCTCGACGGGCGAGCCGACCCGCTGAGACCAATCGCCGGTGCGCACCACGCCCGCGAGGGGCGCTCGTGGCGTTGCGCGTTCGAGCTCGCTTTGCAGCTGGGAGATGCGCGCTTCAATCGCGGCGGCGGCGAGCTGCGCGTCGCGCTCGGCGGCGAGGTCGCCCGATACCCGGGCGGCGCCCTCGGAGGCGCGCAGGCGATCTGCTTCTGCCTGCTGGGCGGCGATGCGGAGGCGCTGCTCGGAAGTATCGAGCGCGATCAACGGCTCGCCCTCGTCGACACGATCGCCCACTTCCACAAAGACCGATCGCACACGCCCGGCGAAGGGAGCGCTGACCTCCGCGCGCTCGACGGCGCGCACCTCCGCGTCGGCGGGCACGCGCAGCTCGATGCGCACCGTGAGCGACACCAGAATGAGCACCGCCCCGCAGATCGCCGCCAGCTTCGCCCAGGTGTGGCGCGGGCCGATCACCGCTGCGGCGAGCCCGCGGAGCCACCCGGCCGCGCGGGCACCGAACCAGCGGTCCGTCGATCGGAGGTGCGCGATCCTCGGCGTCACCAGATCGAGCAGCACTCGGACCGAGGCGATCGCCTCGTCGGGCAGGGCTTCTTCGGACTCGATCGTGAACACGCCGACGATGTCATCCCCGGCGCGAAGCGGGAAGCTCATCACGGCGCCCGCCCCGGTCTGCCCCGCGAGTTCTGCTGCGGCCCGGGATACGACGGGGCGCGATCCGCGCGGTGGATGGTGGACCTCGATGCTCTGATCGAAGCACTCGTTCATCGCCTCTTCGATGCGCAGGGCGTCCGCCGTCTTGCGATCGATGCGCTCGGCGTGACTCACCGCGCGGAGCGCGACGGTCCCGCGTGCGAGGAAGCCGACGCCGCAGCGCGATGCGCGTGTAGCGGCCTGGGTGCGATCGCAGAGCGCCATGCAGGCGCGGACGAAACGAGATTCGGCGTTCACGGCGGCGGCGTTGTCGATGACCGTCGCAAGCGTCCGTGCGCCGCTCGGGGGCGCCGCCCCTTTGGCGCGGTTCACAGCGCGATGGGGATGGGCCGGGTCATCTCGGTCTGGGACGAGACCGTGACGGCCCACGGCGAGGAGCTGTGGTACCGCGATGCGAGCTCGGGCGTGTTGCACTGCCGCGAGAGGTGCAGGAGGACGAGCTCGCGCGCGGGGGCGATGTCGCAGACGGCCCGCCGGCACTCCTCGTTGGAGAGGTGGCCCGAGCCGTTCATGATGCGTTCTTTCAGGAACGCCGGCCGGTCTGATTCGGCTTGCAGCGCGGGGCAGTAGTTCGACTCGATGGCGAGGACGTCCACCCCGCGGAGCGCTTCGACGAGCTGGGGGGTGACGCGCCCGAGGTCGGTGGCGTAGCCGAGTGAGGCGTTGCGCTCCCCGAACCAATCGAAGCGGAAGGCTGCGACACCGAGCTCGTCGTGCGCGAGCATGACGGGCGTGGTGCGCACGCCGCGCGAGAGTAGGAACGGCTGGTCTTCGAAGACGCGTGTGTGGCGGCGCAGGAAGCCGTCTCGGCCTGCTCTCCCGCGGTGGCGCCGGTGGATCCAGAACCGCGCGTGCTCGGGGAGCGCTTTGACCCAGCCTTTGTGCGCGTGATCGGCATCGAGGTGGGTGAAGAGGATCTCGTCGACGCGGTCGAGTGTGAGCCCGAGCTCGCCGAGCAGCTTGCGAGTGCGCGTGGGCGAGAGGCCGGCGTCGATCATGGTGACCCGCACGTTCCGGCCGCGGCCGTGGATCAAGACCGAGCAGTTGCCCGACGACCCGGAAGCGAGCACGACAAGGCGGCTCTCCGTCGCGCGGGCGGGCGGTGGTTCCGGTGGCGTGACGGGGATCGCGCGCTTGAGCGGGGAGGCGTCGCCCGCGAGGTCCCAGAGGGTCTCCACGACGCCCCGGCTCGCGTTGTCCGATCCGCCGGATCGGGCGGGCGTGCGTGCGTGTTGGTGGAGGCTTCCTGCCATGGCCACACGGTACACGCTCGCAGCGGACTATGGCAGGGCCCGAGGAGGTGTGTCGTGAAATGACGACCCCCCGCGACCCGCCGGTGAGGAGGGCTGCGGGGGGCCGGGATTTGGGTGCGTCCCCCGACGACGGGCCGGGGATCGCGGAGCAAGAGGAACGGCTGGTGCGTCAGGCGGCCTGGCGGGTGCCCGTCGCGGACTTCTTGGTGTTTGGCTTGGATTTGCCAACAGTGCGCTGGTTCTCCGAGGCGCGTTGCTCGGGGTTCTCGGTCATGACGTGGACGAGCTCGACGGGGTCGGTCGCCCAGAGGTCGGCTCCGATCTCTTCGGCGAGGCCCTCGGCCCGGTTGAACACGCCGCCGCCGACGACGATCTGCGTCTGGGCGCAAGCGCCGATCTCACGCATGCGGTCGATGAGCTCGCGGATCTCGGGGAGGTCCGAGGGCGCGGAGGCGAAGATGAGCAGGCAATCGGGCTGGCGGTCCTGGACGAAGCCGAGGATCTCGTCGGTGGCGACGGCGCCGCCTGCGAAGGAGATCTCGTAGCCGGCCTGCTCGACGAGGTCGGTGGCGATCTGGGCGGCGAGCTCGTCGGCGTCGGTGGGGCCACAGAAGGCGGCGACGGACTTGCCGTTGCGGGCTTCGAAGGTGAAGTTTCCGACGGCCTGATCGACCATCGTGCGGAGGAGTCGCGTCGCCATGTGGTGGGCGAGGCGGGTGAGCTGGTCGGCGCGGTAGAGCTTGGCGATGTTCTCGTAGGCGGGCCAGTAGATCTCGCTGACGATCTCTTCGGCGGTGAGGCCTTGGGACGATGCGTTGTCGGAGATTGCACGGGCCATGATGCGGTCGCCGTTGATGAGTGCCTCGAAGAGGCGTTCGGAGAGGATTTCGATCTGCTGCACGGAAGGGCTCCGGGTCTGAAAAGAGAGAGGGTTGTTTGTCTGTTCACCTCCGCGTGGGGCCGGGGCTCCGCCGGCTACGCGACCACCTATCCACCGTGCCGCTCCGCGGCCCGTCGGCGTGCGGGCTCGACTCATCGAGTCTGCACGCCGCCACCGGAGTGGATATCGCCCGGGCGGGGCGGCGCACATCACGCGTGCGCGATGCGCACGATTGAGGGGATATTCTCGGACCCTCGCGCAGCATCTGCGCACGAACCCGCTCTTGAGGCCCTTCTCCGGCGGTTCGACGGGTCCGGGCGGTCCATCGGTATGGCAGAATTATGGCTGAGGAAAGTGCGAGCCAGCGCGATCAGCCGGTGGGGACCAGCCCGCGATAGATGACACAGACGCCGAAGGTCATCGGTTTCTGCGTGACGGAGTCGAAGCCGGCGTCTTGTACGGCGGCCTGCATCTCTTCGCGCGACATGAATCGTTCAACGGACTTGGGCAGGTAGGCGTACGCGCCGGAGGTGTCGCGCGCGACGAGGGCAGCGGTGCGGGGCATGATGACCTTGGTGTAGAGATCATTGCCCCAGCGGATGGGCGCGAAGCGCGGCTCGGAGAACTCGAGGATGACGAGTCGACCGCCGGGGCGGAGCACTCTGCGGAACTCGGCGAGCGCCCGGGCGGGCACTTGCACGTTGCGGATGCCGAAGGCGATGGAGACGACGTCGAACGAATCGTCCTCGAATTGCAGGGCCTGGGCGTCGCCCTGCACGTATTCGATTTTGGGGTGGGCCTTGCGGGCGCGTGCGACGTCGAGCATCTCGGGGGTGTAATCGAGGCCGACGATGCTGGCGGCGCCCGCGTGGGCGAAGGCGAGTGAGAGGTCGCCCGTGCCGCACGCGCAGTCGAGAACGGCGTCGGTGGGCTTGACGCCCGCGATCTTCACGGCGGCCTTGCGCCACGCCTGATCGCGCCAGAACGAGTGCAGGCGGTTGTTGCGGTCGTAGGCGTGGGCGATGGCGGCGAACATCTGCTGGACCTTGCGCTGCTTCTCGGCGTTGGCGTGCGGGTCGGCGGAGAGTTCGTCTTGTGTCCAGGCGGTGTCGCCCTGCGCTTCGGTGGCCATACGAGATCGTAGGTCGCCGCCCGCAACACGCCTCGACACGGGGCCCGATGCGCGGGAGTATGGCGGGGTTCCCCCACTCCCTCGGTGTGTGGGCCCGATCCGACATCTCCGGAGCCCGATATGCAACCCTGCTCACGACGCCTGCGCCTGCTGCTCGCCCTCGCACTCGTGCTGCCCCTCTTGCCGGCGATCGGCTGCACGACGAACGCCGCCACGGGTCGCAGCCAGTTCAACATGATCTCTCGCGCCGACGAGATCGCCATCGGCGAAGAGGCGATGCCCCAGCTCATCGAGGGGTACGGCGGCGCGGTCTCGGACCCGGCGCTCGCCAACTACGTCACCTCGATCGGGATGGAACTCGCCCTCGGTGCCGAAGAGCAGTACCGCGACCTGCCCTGGGAGTTCACGCTGCTGGACTCGGACGTGATCAACGCCTTTGCGCTGCCGGGGGGCAAGGTGTTCATCTCGCGCGGCCTGATGGCGCGGATGAGCTCGGAAGCGCAGCTCGCGGGCGTTCTGGGCCATGAGATCGGGCACGTGACCGCGGAGCACGCCGACCAGCAGATGAGCCGGCAGATGATCATCCAAGGGCTCGCGATCGGCGCTGCGGTGGCGGCGGGCACGCAGGACGACGACCGCTGGGCCGCGGCGGTGCCCCTTGCCGTCTCGGGCGCGGGCATCTTCAACCTGAAGTTCGGCCGGGACGAGGAACTCGAGGCCGACCGCCTGGGCATGCGCTACATGGTGCGCAGCGGGTACGACCCGTCCGAGTTGCTCAAGGTGATGTACATCCTGCAAGAGGCGAGCGGCGGTGCGGGGCAGACCGAGTGGCTGAGCACGCACCCGCTGCCCTCGACGCGGATCGATCGCATCGAGAACCGCCTCGCGGGGCAGTACGCCGACATCGTGAACGACTCCGCCTATCGCACGGGTGAGCGGCGATTCCAGGACGAGATCCTGCCGATGCTGCGCCGGTACGCGGACGCGAAGCCGGCCCGGCCCAAGACGGGCGCCGAACTCGCGCTCATCGAGGTGCGCGAGATGGGCGGCGGCGGGTGCTGGTGCCCCGGCTGCGCAGCGGCGTCGAGCCCGCTTGCCTCGTCATCGGACGACTGAGCAACCACACCCGCGCGGGGCGGAGTGCTCGGCACGCAGTTACACGCGCCGGCGGGCCCGCTTAGAGCGCGAGTGCTGCGACGACGCCGAGTTGGGTGAGGAAGACGAGCGCGGGGGCGGCGTCGTCCCCGTCTTGCGCGACGGCCCAGATCGTTGCCATGCCGCCGATGCCGACGATCGCCGGCGCGAGCCACGGGAGCGCTGCGTCGGAGACGGTGTGCATCGCGGAGACGATGATCGCGGCGCCGAAGAGCGCGAAGAGCCCGAGGATCGCGCCGCTGCGGCCGAGGAGCGTGGCGGTGGTCGCCTGCCCGGCGCCGGCGTCTTCGGGCTGATCGCGGATGATGCAGACGAGGAAGTAGGCGCCGAGTGTGAGCGCACAGAGCCAGGTGGCGGCCCAGGCGTTCGGGGTCAGCCCGGGCGTGAGCGACTCACCGCCCTCGCCCGAGATCGTGCCGACGGCGACGTACCACGCGGGGAGCACGAGCATCCAGAAGGGGCTCAGGACCTCGGCGAGGAACATGCGCTGGCGTGCGCCGATGGGCGTTGCCCCGCGCCCGACGCCGCCTGTGAACGAGAGCACGACCGCCGCTGCGATGACAAAGGCGAGCGCCTTGCCCGGCGCTGCGAAGAGCAGGCCGACGATGCCCAAGGCGAGGATGCCGCCGCTGAAGATCGCCCAGCGTTCGGTTATGCCGGTCAAGCACGCGGCGCGGTCGCGGGTGAGTGCCATGCGCTGGCGGTGGCCCGAGGCGAGGCTCTTGGTATCGAAGATGGCGAGGTGCGCGAGGATGAGGCCCGTGTGAGCGAGGACGAACCAGATGCCGCCCGAGCCCTCGGTCTGCGCCCACGCGAGTGAAGCGGGGAAGAGGAAGAAGAGCAGGAGCGTGCGGGTCGACGCGATGAGCTGGAGGAGTTTCATGAGCCCGCATCGTATCGGGGGAGGAGGGCCGCGGGGGAGGGGACGGAGTTGGCCGCTGGGATTTGAGTGGCGGGCTCAGTCGTCTTCGAGCGCGTAGGGGTCGGCGTCGGTGGAGTCCATGCCCGGGCCGAGCTGCTGGCCCGGACGCGGGGTTGGCTCGATCGGCTCGCCCGGCTGATCGGGCCTCGCGGGGGGCGGCTCGTGGGCCTGCGCCTCGGCCTCGCGGTTGCGGCGGTCGAGGTCCTCGAGCATCTGCCTCGCAGCGGGGTCGGGCTCGTCGACGGGGGCGGGCGGGGTGAAGCCGGCCTCTTCCGCCTCACGCCTGGCCTTCTCGGCCATCCGCTGTTCGCGGGCCTCTGCCTGCTTCGCGTTCTGCACCGCCCAGTTCACCATGCCCATCATCTTGAACATCAGGATGACGAACCAGACCAGGAAGATGATGCACCCCAGCACGATCATCCCCGCGAAGAGCCCGATGATGATGCCCACCGGCGAGAAGAGGATCGCGAGCAGGATCCCCGTCATCCCCAGCAGCACACCGATGCTCCGCAGCCGGTCCGAGAGCTCGGTGTCGGTGCTCCAGTAGGCCAGGTTCGAGAGGTGCACGCACAGCGGGAGCACGCTGGCGAAGAACGTGAGGCCGATCAGCCAGCCGAGCCAATCGGCAACCGCCCAGCCGAGTATGAGCGAGAGCGAGTAGAGCCCGTTGGACGCCCCGAGCGCGCTCGACGTGATGAGCACACCGAGCCTCAGGCGGTACCACTCGGGCTTGCCCTTGTCGGTGCGCGGCTTCCCGTTGATGGCAGGGCGCGGCAGGATGACGATGATCGAACCCACCACCCATAGGAGCGAAGCAACGAGCCCGCCGTACCGCGTCAGCAGGCTCGAGGGCATGCCCGAGACGCTGGCGATGCCGGTGATCGCGGTGCGTGCCGCTGCGGCGAAGTCCATCACCAGCGATACGGTGGTGAGCAGGTAGATGCAGGTCGCCGCTGCGATGCAGAGGAAACCCATCGAGAGCGTGTTGAGGTAGGCCGCCGGCGCGTCGCCCATCGTGTCTTCGGGGGCGGAGCTCGCCTTCTTTCGGCCTGTGATGGCGGCGCCGCACTCGGGGCAGCGCGAGCCGATGTGCAGCCCGCGGAGGTTGTACCCGCACGATGGGCAGGGACGGTCCTCGGTAACGATCGGCATGCCGGGTGAGGGGCTTGGGGCCTGGGTCATGGTGCGGTCTCGGTGGCCTCGGAAGGGTGCTCTTCGAGTGTACCGGAGCGGGCGGCGCGTGCCGCATCGACCTCGGCTTTGCGGAGCGCTCGGCGGACGCGCGAGATGCGGTACACCAGCACCGCGCCCTGGGCGGCTGCGAAGAGGCAGGCCATCTTGACCAGCCACGGGGGCAGACCGATCGGGAAGGGCGGGCCGTAGTTCGCGGGCAAGAACATCACGGGCAGCGGAGAGCTGACCGCCCCGAGCGCGACCGGGTACAGGGGGAGCTTCGAAGGGGTGGTGCGCTCGTAGAGGCTGCGCACGACGGCCTGGCCCGCAACGATGGTCGCGGCGCCGGCGATCACGGTTGTGAGCGCCGCGAACGCGGGGGTGGTGTTGAGCACGAGTTCGTAGAAGCTCGCATCGCCCGCATCCAGGATCGCGCGCACGAGCGCCGCGCACCACGCGATCACGCCGCTACACATAAAGAGCAGCAGGCACCCACGGACCGCGAGCGAGCCGCCCATGAAGCCCCGTGTGGGCAGCGACTCCACGCGCGCGTCCGAAAGCCTCCACCACGCACCCACCCACCACGCGCCGGCGATGCCCCACACCGCGAGCTGCAATACGAGCAGCAAGGTGCGCACGAGCGGGGCCTGCTGGCCCGTCGGCAGGGGCATCATCGAGAGCAGTGCCGCCCCAGCGAGCACGACGCCGGCGAGGACGAGTCGCGTCGCGCCCTTGCGCAGGCGCAGCGTGTAGCTGCTCGGTGCGTCGATGAGGTGGTCGGGCCGCATGTGGTCTCTATCGGGCCGCGCGGGGCGCGGGCGTCACACCCCGGCGCCGAGCGCGTGCTCGACGGCGCAGCGGAACATGGCCTGCCCGGGCGTCTCACCCGAGCCGAGGCGCCTCGGGTGGTGCTGGGGCGTGAGGTACCGCTCGGGGTGGGGCATGAGCCCGAGGATCAGGCCCGACGCATCACAGACACCGGCGGCGGCGTGCATGGAGCCGTTGGGGTTCTCGCCTGCGTAGCGCAGCGGGATACGGCCTGTGGACTCAAGCCCCGCGAGGAGCGCCGCATCGCCGACCAGCCGGCCCTCGCCGTGCGCGATGGGGAGGGTGCTCGAATCGTCGTGGGCGTCGAGCGCGAGGAAGGGGCGTGTCCAGACGCAGTTGCTGGCGGCGTCGGCCTCGACGGGCACCCAGCGGTCGATGAACCTGCCCGACTCGTTCTCTGCGAGGGCGAGCGTGGGGGTCGGCGGCTGGTCGGGCCAGTGCCCGCCTGCATCTGGCCCGGGGAGCAGACCGAGTTGGACGAGGACCTGGAAGCCGTTGCAGACGCCGATCATCGGCACGCCGCGCCGGGCGGCGGCGCTGAGCGCGGGCCAGAGTCGCTCGCGCATGGTGACGGCGAGGACGCGGCCGGCGGCGATGTCGTCGCCGTGACTGAAACCTCCGGGGAAACCGATGAGCCCGGCGGATTCGATGCGCTTGGGCGCAGCGATGAGCTCGCGCACGTGCACGAGCTCGGGCGCAGCGCCCGCCTGCTCGAAGGCGCGGCAGAGTTCGGCGTCGCAGTTGGTGCCCGCGGTGCGGATGATGAGTGCGGTGGGTCGCGTGGCCATGGGTCGTTACCAGTCCAGGGTGCCAAAGAAGGAGGCGCGGCAATCATCGACGCTCACCCGCTCGCCGGCGATGGTGAGGTGCCCGTCATCGGTGAGTGTGGCGATCGGGGCGTAGGCGCTCTCGGTCCCCGGTGCGTGTTCGTTCAGGAAACGCTGCCACTGATCGGGCGTCATCTCGAGGAGGTAGCCGGCGTTGCCCTCTGCGAACCAGTCGCGTTCGTCGTCGGTCGCTGTCGCGCCCATCTCGGGCCCGGAGGCGATGCACATTTCGGCGAGCGCCACGAGTTCGCCGCCCTCCGAGCAGTCGTGCGCGCTCGTGACGATGCCCGCGGCGATGAGCGCGGCCACCTCTCGCGCAGCACGGGCGTTGGCTTCGAGGCCCGAGGCGTCGAAGGTGCGCTCGGGTGCGCCGAAGGCAACGATCGTGTTGCCGGGCTGTTTGGCGTCCATGGTGGTGCAGCGTGAGACGTCTTGCACGATGCCGATGCCGGTGACGAGGAGGGTGGGCGGTATCTCGATCACCGCGCCGTCTTTGGTGCGGAACTGGTTGTTGAGCGAGTCCTTGCCGGAGACGAAGGGCGTGCGGTAGGCCATCGCGCCGTCGTAGCAGCCTTCTGCGGCACGGACGAGCGAGCCGAGGTTCTCTTCCTTCTGGCAGCTTGGCCAGCAGAAGTTATCGAGTATGGCGATGCGCTCGGGGTCGGCGCCGACGCAGACGAGGTTGCGCACGCACTCGTCGATGCTGGCGAGGGTGTTGAGGTA
>CAZNUZ010000031.1:0-29146 GCA_964576725.1 uncultured Phycisphaeraceae bacterium | reverse complement strand
CGCTGGGGAAGGCGGCGGCGACGTAGGTCTTCTTGCCCTCGGGGCTCTTCACGCCCGTGATGAGCATGTGCTCGGCGAGCCAGCCCTCGTCGCGGGCCATGACCGAGGCGATGCGCAGCGCGAGGCACTTCTTGCCGAGCAGCGCGTTGCCGCCGTACCCCGAACCGAAGCTCCAGATGGAGCGCTCTTCGGGGTAGTGCACGATGTACTTGTCTTTGGGGTCGGGGCTGCAAGGCCAGGCGATGTCCTGCTGGCCCGGCGCGAGGGGCATGCCCACGGAGTGCACGCACTGGATGAAGTCGCCGTCGCCCAGCGCTTCGAGGACCGCGGTGCCCATGCGGGTCATGATGCGCATGTTCACGCAGACGTAGGGCGAGTCGGTGAGCTGGATACCGATCTGGCTGATCGAGGAACCGATCGGGCCCATGGAGAACGGGATGATGTAGAGCGTCCGGCCCTTCATAGCGCCGTCGAACTTCTCGTTCAGGATGCCCTTCATCTCTTTGGGGGCCATCCAGTTGTTCGTCGGGCCGGCGTCGGTCTTGGAGATCGAGCAGATGTAGGTGCGGTCTTCGACGCGGGCGACGTCGGAGGGGTGGCTGCGGGCGAGGAAGCAGCCGGGGCGCTTCTCTTGGTTGAGGCGGATGAACGTGCCGCCCTCGACCATCTCATCGCAGAACCGGTCGTACTCCTCTTGGGAGCCGTCGCACCAGTGCACGGCGTCGGGCTTCAGGAGCCCCACCATCTTCTCGACCCACTTGACCAGCCCCGGGTGCTTGACCTCGGCGGGCACATCAATGTTCGCTGCAGCGGTGTTCACACGAGCCTCCTCTTTCCTGATCCGATTCAGCCCCAATGGGGCGAACAAAGCGGCCTCTGTTGACCATCCGAATGATAGCGTTTGCCGAAGCGCAGTAGGGTTCGCCCGCACGCTTTCTCACCCGATTTCACAACCAGACCGGATCAACGAAGATCGTTCGGCGGGACAGGGCGGTGGCCGCTGTCTCTCGATCGAAGTTGGCACACCGCGTTGACCCTCTTTGCGGTGACGGATACCGTTAAGGCTCACCGAGCCGCCTTGGTTCGTGATGGTGGTCGTAGCTCAGTTGGTTAGAGCACCGGGTTGTGATCCCGGGGGTCGCGGGTTCAAGTCCCGTCGATCACCCTTCGTACGGGCCTCGGCAATCGCCGGGGCCCGTTTCGTGCGCCCGCCTTCGATACGAGTTCAGCCTGTCCAGTCGAGGCCCTCATGGAGGGTGTTGAGGTTCAGAGGCGCCCCCTCTGTGACCACGACCATGTCCTCGATGCGCAGCCCCCCCACCGCGGGGTCGTAGAGCCCCGGCTCAACAGTGAGGCAATCGCCCTGCACGAGCGGCCCCACGCCCGCATCCAGGAGCGGCGGCTCGTGGACCTCGAGGCCGATGCCGTGGCCCGTTCCGTGCACCATCTTGGCCCCGACCTCCCCCTCCTGATGCACGCCCATACCGAAGCCGTGCCGACGGATGACGGCACTCGTCGCCTCGTGCACCGCCGCCCCGGTCCCCCCGAGCACGCAGGCTGCGATGGCCGCCCGCTTGGCCTCGACGATGGCGGCGTGCATCCGCTCGACGGCGGGCGGCACCGCTCCGTGCACCACGCAGCGGGTGCAGTCCCCGTTGTATCGAGTGACCTTGTTCATCGGGAAGACGTCCACGATCACCGGCTCGCCCGTGCGGATCACGCCCGCACCCTGGAAGTGGCAGTCGTGGCCCGGGACGCCCGAAGCGACGATGGACCCGGCGCTGTTGTCGTACCCCGCTGCGATGAGGTGCGCGTCGATCATCGCGCGGACGCGCTCGCTGGTGAGCGGCTCGCCCTCGTGGATCAACACGCCCTCGGCGTCTGCCTTTGCGCGTGCGATCGTCGTACAAGCGCGTTCGATCGCCGATTCCGTCGCCCGCTGGGCTGTGCGGAGGTGCTCGATCTCCTCCTCGTCCTTCATCCGGCGTTCGAGCAGCCCCATCTCCGGATCGCAGCGCACCGCGATACCCGCGACCTCCGCGTAATGAGCGAAGATCATCGGGAGCGCGCGGTCCGTGACGCACGATCGCACCCCCGCCCGCCTCAGGCACTCCGCGGCGGCCTGCGCTGTCGCCGTCTCCCGGTCCGCCGAGAGCCCGCCCTCGGGCGTGAACTCGGGGGGCGACACGCACACATCCGCTCGCGCCGACTCCCGCGCCCGGGCAAGCTCGATATCACGCAGAATGAGCGTCGAACCCCCGCCCGGGATCTCAATGAACGCGACAGGGTCGTGCACGTCGAACCGGATCCGGCGGTACAGCCCCAAGTTCTTACCCGGTATCCCCGCCAGTAAAACCGCCTCTTCCGAATGCGTCACGATCTCGCCTTTCCGGGCCTCGGGGCCCGCTGGCACCTTACCTCAGACGCGAGTGAACCCGCCGCGGCCTGTTTCCGCTATACCAGAGACGCAATGGCCACCTCGCCCACACCCGCACACCACCAGTTCCGGAGCACGCCCATGCACACCCCCCCGAGCCCTTCCAAGAATCAGGCCGCACGCCGATGGGCGACGCCTCTCGCCCTCGCGCTGGCTGCCGGGTTTGTCGCAGCACTCCCAGAGCCCCCGAGCGCGCTGGCGCAGAACGCGCCATCCGCCGACGACGCCGGCCTACCGATCCGCGCTGTCACCCTCTACCGCTCGGGGGTCGGGTCCTTCTCGCGCCAGGGCCTCATCGACGGCTCGCGCACCGTCTCGCTCCGATTCGAGACAGAACAGATCAACGACATCCTCAAGTCGATGACGCTCCTCGACCTCGACGGCGGCCGGGTCGGTTCCATCAGCTACGCCTCACAAGAACCCCTCGAACGCAGGCTCGGCTCGTTCGCGATCGATCTCTCGGGCAACCCCTCCACCGCGAGCCTGCTCCGGCAGATGCGCGGCGCGGACGTGCGGATCGTCACCTTCGACGGCGAGCTCTTCGGGCGCGTGATCTCGACCGAGAAGAAGCGCGTGTTCAACGACGAGGGCCAGGTTGCCGGCGAGAGCGAGTTCGTCAACGTGCTCGAGGACGGGCGCATTAGCTCCGTCGATATGCGCGACGTGCGCTTCTTCTCGCTCCAGGACGAGGCGTTGCAGGCCGAGCTCGAGCGAGCGCTGCTCGCGCTCGGCGCGAACCGGGCGGACAGGACCAAGGCCGTCGAACTGCGCTTCGACGGCGCCCCGGGCCAGGCCCGGCGGATCATTGTGTCGTACGTCACCGAGATGCCCGTCTGGAAGACCAGCTACCGCCTCATACTCGATGACGAGAACTCCCCGACGATCCAGGGCTGGGCCATCGTCGAAAACACCACGGACCACGACTGGACCGACGTGCGCCTCTCCCTCGCTTCGGGCCGGCCCGTGAGCTTTACGATGGACCTGTACGAGCCGCTCTTCGCAACGCGTCCCGAGGTGCCTGTGCCCTTCCTCGCGGGCGTGGCGCCCCGTCTGTACGAAGCGGAGGCGAACCGCGCACCCGCGCGCGGCCGCGGGGGCCCCGCATCTCGCGCGGTGGGCGGCGGCGTGGGCGGACTCGAAGAGCAGAGGGGATTGAACCGGGCCTTTGCATCTTCGATTGAAGCGGATGATGCCGATTTATCACTCGACTACATCGACCCCGGCACCGTCAGCCTCGCCGACTATGCCCCCGCTGTCCAGGCCTCGGCAGAGAAAGCCGGCGAGCAGTTCCTGTACACCGTCGACGCCCCGGTGACGATCGAGCGCCAGCGCTCGGCGATGCTGCCGATCCTCGCTTCGAGTATCGAAGGCCGCCGCGTCTCGATCTACAACGCGGCCGCCAACCGGATCAACCCCATGCGCGGCATCGAGCTCACCAACGACTCCGGGCTCCACCTCATGCCCGGGCCCATCGCCGTCTTCGACGCGAGCATCTACGCGGGTGACGCGCAGATCCCACACACCTCACGTAATCAGACGAGGCTGCTCTCGTACGCCGTCGATCTGGACGTCACGGCCCGGATCGACGACAGCGCGAGCGCAGACGTGCGCACGATGGTCATCGCCGACGGCGTGCTCGTCGAGACGAGCAAGGCGATCCGCTCACGCACCTACACCTTCAGCAACGCAAGCGCGGACCTCGGCCGCACCATCCTCGTCGAGCACCCGCGCAGCAGCTACACACTCGTGAACCCCGAGGAGCCAGCGGAGACCGTGAGCAACCTGTACCGCTTCGAGGTCGAGGTCGAGCCGGGCGGGTCGGCCGAGCTGTTCGTCGAGGAGGAACTCGTCTACGACCGGCGCTACGACCTGGCCACGTTCGACCGCGATCGCCTCCGGCTGCTCTCCCGCGGCGGAAAAGTCAGCCGCGATGTGATGCAGGCCTTCACGAACGCAGCGGCCCTGCACGCGGAGGCGGCACGCCTCGCCGAACGCGACCGCGCGATCACTCAAGAGATGAACGCCATCTCGACGGACCAGCGCCGCGTGCGCGACAACCTCGCAGCCGTCCGCGAGGGCACGGATCTGTACCGCCGCTACATCGACAAGCTCACCGACCAGGAGGACTCACTCGACCGCCTGCGCAGCGAGCAGGCAACGGTCCGCGAACGCGCAGACCAGCGGCGCCAAGAGCTCGCGGACTACCTGCGCGGGCTCAACGTGTCGTAACGGGCAACACAATGGCGGCTGTCAGTCACGCCCGTCCGACCGGCGGTCCAAGGCGCGGCACAGCTCGACCACACGCGACGCGAGGCGGCTCACACGCCCCTCGCGTTCTTCTTCCGAGAGCTCACCGTCCACCGGCTCGAGCTCGATGACTCCCGCGACGTAGCCGCCCTTGCTCGCCACAACGATCACGGGCGAGCCGTCGGCGCTCACCCGCCGGATGGAGTAGGTGTCGCTCAGGCTGTACCAGGGCCTATCAGGATCGGTCGCCTCCATGAGGTTCACTTCCACGATCTGGATCTGGCCCGCCACGTCGAGCGGGTTGAAGATCCCGATCGGTTCGATGCGTGTAACCGGACCGATGCGCCTGCTCGCTTCACGCAGCGCGTCGAGCCCGATGGCCACGTCCTCGGGAAGGCCCGTTGCCAGGTCGTGCGCATCAAAAAAGATCATCAGCTTGTGGCGGTACGCCTCGACGGGCACCGTGTCATCGAGCGTGAAGAAAACGAGCGGCATGTAGGGCAGCGTGTCACCGGCACGGATATCGCCGGGCCGGGCACGCAGATCGCTCATGCGTTCTAGGCGCTCGCGCCCCGCGATGTCGTAGCCCAGCCGGCCGGGCTCTGACTGGGCCGGCTCGCACGCGATGCGGATCGTCACACGCTCGTCGGGCACACGAACGATCGCGCTGGTGAGCCGGGGGGAATCGTCGGCCTCGATGGTGAGTTCGATCTCCTCGCCGCTCTCGGTTGCGCCGCTCAGCCGCACCGTGGGCGTCCCGACACGCGGGCGGTCTTCGAGGGCCTCAGTCCACACCACCGGGCCGAAGTCGGGGAAGAGCGGGCCGCCGAGCGTCAAGGCGAGGTGCGGCACCATCAGCGCCGGGATCGCTTCACGCAGCGCCTCGGTCGTCGTTGCGCCCGGGGTGGTAGGGGCCTCGTAGTACGAGCGGAAGTCGAGCTCGTGCGCGATACGGATCGCGGGGTCACGGTCCTCGGTCAGGCCTGCGGGCCTGGTCCAGACACGGATCTTCCCCAGATCGAGGCTGATCTCGGGCTCTGCAAAGCCCGCTACGGGCTGGCTCCGAAAGACGAGGGACTCGGCCCCGCGTCGAGTGCGGTGATCGACGGTGATCGTCAGGCGCTCGTCCTGCCGCCTGGTCTGGGCCTCGGTCCGCAGGCGGGCGAGCCAGAAGTCCGCGGTCTCAGGCGGGGCGGCCAGCGTGGCATCACCGGCCGCCGAGCCGATCGACTCGCTCGGCATCCAGGCCAAGAGATAAAGCATCAGAAGGATCAGACGGTGAGTTGCTTGCGCCATAACA
The DNA here is from genome assembly GCA_964576725.1 of uncultured Phycisphaeraceae bacterium. Classification (GTDB taxonomy): domain Bacteria; phylum Planctomycetota; class Phycisphaerae; order Phycisphaerales; family UBA1924; genus OFTM391. The sequence continues at coordinate 23,162 of CAZNUZ010000031.1, read as the reverse complement.
CGCGATGCTAGCGCGCCAGGGCCGCGAGCATCTCACTGGTGCTGCGGCCAGTCTGCGGATGCACCCAATCGGGAGCCAGCTCAACGAGGGGCGCAAGGACGAAGTGACGCTCGTGCATGCGCGGGTGCGGGAGCGTCAGCCCGGGCTCGTCGAGCACGATATCGCCGACGTACAGCAGGTCCAGATCGATCACCCGGGGCCCCCACCGCTCGCACTCGGCGGCGCGGTCCCGGCCGACCTCCCTTTCGATCCGCAGCAAGAGTTCCAGCAGTTCGCTCGGCGTACGGGAAGTTGACAAAAGGGCCGCGGCGTTCAGGTACGGCCCCTGCCCCGGAGGGCCGACCGGCGCTGTCTCGTGCAGAGAGGAGACGCCTCGGATTTCTACACCGTCGCGCAGGCGGAGCGCAGCCAGCGCCGCTTCGATGTGCGCACGCCGGTCGCCCAGGTTCGAGCCCAGGGCGATGGCGACCTGCGGGATGGGCGCTTGCGGAGTGTTCATGGCGGGTGCGTTGAGGATAGACCGCCTGCCAAACAGAACGCCCCCGCGCCAAGGGCAACGGGGGCGAAGAGTTCGATCGATGGTGTACGAGCCCGAGAGCGGGCCAGTCTGCGGCTCAAAGACGAGGCGAGATCAGTCCTCTTGGTCGAACTCGCGCTCGCGGTGCTGGAGCTGCGCCTTCAAACGAGCGAGGATCGACGAGTGCATCTGGCTGACGCGCGACTCGGAGAGATCGAGCGTCGCGCCGATCTCCTTCATGGTCATCTGCTCGAAGTAGTAGAGCAGCACGATGAGGCGCTCCGCGCGGGAGAGGCCCTTGGTGAGCAGGTTCTTGAGGTCCCTGCGCTGGAGCTCGGAGAGGGGGTCGAGCTGGGTCCCGTCCTCGAGCACGTCGATCTCGGTGACTTCCCGGTTGCCGTCGGACTGGTACCGCTGGCGGTTGAGCGACGACATTGAGACGGCGGACCCGTCCTTGAGGATCTTCTTGACCTCTTCTTCGTCCACGCCCAGAGCGCCGGAGATCTCTTCTTCGGTGGGCTTGCGGCCGAGTGCCATCTCGAGCTTGCCGCGGGCCTGCTCCACGCGTGAAGTGCGGTGGCGAACGAGTCGCGGGACCCAGTCCATCGAGCGCAGCTCGTCGAGGATCGCGCCGCGGATGCGCTGGGCGCAGTACGTCTCGAACTTCACGCCGCGATCGAGGTCGAAGGCGTTGATCGCATCCATCAGGCCAAAGAGGCCCGCGGAAACGAGATCTTCTACGTCGACCTCGTCGGGGAGGCGCGTGTAGACGCGCTCGGCGTTGTAGCGCACGAGTGCGTAGTACTTCTCGATCAGGTAATTCCGAACGTCGTCCGTCGGGGACGCCTGGAAGTCGCGCCAGACGCGCTCCATATCCATGGCATCGAGACGCTCACGGATCTCGTTACGTACGCGGTACGCTTCGAGAGCCGGGTCGTCGGCCGGGGCTACGCCCCCCGTCGGTTGCTGTGGCTGCATCTGGGCAGTCGGCATGGGTCCGCTCCTTAGACCGTTTGTCTGCGAGCGCTCACTCGCGTTGGATCGCCATCCTTGGCGGGTCCGAGAACATATGAACCGAAGCGCGCGCGCGCGTCAAGCAATCTCTTTGAAAACAATGCGCTCCCAGCGCAAGTTTCTTCGATAATTTTCATGCGTCACCCCCGGGCATGATCGTCTGGACGGGGCCCGTCCATTCGCCGCCCTCCTCAACACCGCCGCCCGGCAGCATCGACGATGGGATCTCGGGCACCGGGTTCTCGATCCGCTGCTTCGCGAGGTGCTCGATCACGATCCAGCGACCGGCGCGGGCGACGAAATAGCCGACGGCGTAGCACACCACGAGGGCGACGATCGCGTTGTAGAGCACCGTATGGGCCGGGTTGCCGGTGTTCAGACCCGCGAGGAGCGCGACCGCGAAGCCGCACAATGAAAAGCAGCTCGCAACAGCGGGTGTCGGGATGGGTCTATGCACACTGTCGCCCTCAGCACCGGTCCGATGGGCTCACGCGTCAGGTCGCATGCGCCCACCAACGGCATCGATCAGGAAGAGCCGGTGCTTGAGGACGCTTGACAAAAATCCTGCGGATCACGGCGATCCGTGCGTTTGCCACGCGTCATGCCCCGCAAAGCACGCACCAACCCATTACGTTCACGCGCATGAGGGGCCGAAACGGGTGAGAAACGCGCCGAGATCCCGTCCGCCAGGCGGATAACCCCCCTGCTCGCGGGGGATTTGGGGTGCTTGAGCACGAACGGCCGACGCGAGCGGACGGCGTCGGGCACCGCTTTGTCCGAAGGGACCCAGCCGGCGAAGGGGACCGGGGTATCGAGGAAACGCCGTGTGACCGCGTCGATGCGCTCGTGCACGCGGGCCGCTTCTCGTGCGTCTTTGGTGTTGTTCACGACGAGTGCGAAGCTCACAGGCCCCCCCGCACCGTCACGCGGGCGGGTGACGAGGAGCTTGATCAGCGCGTAGGCGTCGGCGATCGATGTAGGCTCCGGGGTTGTGACGACGAGCGCGAAGTCCGCTGCATTGACGAACTCGAGTACGCCGGTGCCGACGCCCGCGCCGCAGTCCACTATCGCGAGGTCGGTGGTCTCCGCGAGATCGGCGATCCCGACGATGAGACGCTCGCGGTGGTCGGAATCCATCTCGCTCAGGCGAGAGACGCCCGACCCGCCGGGAATGAGCCGGAAGCCCCCCGGCGCATCGACGGCGATATCGCAGAGCGACCGGCCGTACTCGAGCGCGTGCCCGAGGTGGACCGAAGCGTTGATCCCGCAGAGGACGTCGGCGTTGGCCAGGCCGAGATCGCCGTCGAGGAGCGTCACACGCTGCCCACCGCGGGCGAGCGTCGCAGCGAGGCCAACCGAGAGACTGGTCTTCCCGACACCGCCCTTACCCGACGCGATCGTGATCACGCGTGGGCGGGGCCGCGCTTGCGATCCACCTTGCTCGCGCACCGGCTCGTCGGCTGGGGGCTGCGTGTGCGCATCGTCCTCGAGGGACTGAGCATGAGCAGCCGCGTCGGCCTGCTCCATCATCGCGCGGAGGCGAGACGCCTGATCGCCCGGGTTTCCGGGGTTGCCGGGGGGGCCGGGGGGGGCGCTCTCGTCGGGCGCGTTGGGGCGCATGGGTTGTTCGGGCTCGGTCCGCGAGGCGGGCACGGTCATGCGGGCACCTCGGAGCGGAGAGCGGGCAGGAGCCGTCGCGCGAAGCGATCGGCGCACGCCGTCTCTATCTGATCGGGCACCTCTTGGCCTGTGGTCACGAAGCTCAGGGGCACATCGAGCCGGCGGACCGCGGAGAGGATGGGCCCGAGGGCAGCGGCCTCATCGAGCTTGGTCGCGATCGCGTGCGTCGGAGCGAGCTGGGAAAAGACCGAGGTCGTGCGCTTGAGGACGGCGCTGCTCGCGATGGACGAGAGCACCAAATGGGTGTGGTGCGGGCGGGCGGCGTCCAAGAAACTGCGGAGTTCGGCGATCTTGGCCGAATCGTTCTGTGATCGCCCAGCGGTGTCGACGAGGACAACATCATGCCCCCCCAGTGCGCGCACCGCCTGGGCCATCTCCGCGGGCGTGAGCGTGACTTCGACCGGCAGGCCGATGATGTTCGCGTAGGTGCGCAGCTGGTCGACCGCCGCGATGCGGTAGGTGTCGGAGGTGACGAGGGCCACGCTCTTGCCGTGCCGGAGCTTGTACGTCGCAGCGAGCTTGGCGAGCGTGGTGGTCTTCCCGACGCCGGTGGGCCCGACGAGCGCAACGACGAGCGGGCCGCCCGAAGCCGGGCTGTCGGCACGCGCGACCGATCGATCGACGGGGACGATCTCCGCGAGCCTGCGCAACGCGGTCTGGCGGACCACGTCGGCGTCGGAGAGTTCCTCCGCGTCGAGTTCGTCGCGGATCGTCCCGAGGAGCGCCTCGGTGATCTCGGGATCAAGCTCGGCGTCTTCCAGAGCGCCCGCGAGATCGGTGAGCGTCTGCGGGAGCGCGATGCCGCGAGCAGCGGCACTCGAACGCAAGACCCGGCCCATCATCTGCTTGAGCTCCGCGAGCTCAGCGCGAACAGCAGGTTCGTCTCCCAAGCTCACGGGTGCGGCCGCTTTAGGGCCGGGTTCTGGTCGCTCCGCCGTTGCTTGATCGGGTTGAGTCGCGGACGGACCGGCATCGGGGGTGCGCACCGGGGCAGATGCGGCAGCCGGGGCAGGTGCAACGACGGGCTCTGCGGACGCGGTACCACGCATCGGTTCGACAACGGTGACTTCGGGGCCCTGCGAGGAAACCCGCTTCGGCCCGGATGCGAGATCGGCGCCTGGGCCCGGTTTTACACCGGTCAGTTCGCGCGTCGCGTGCTCCACCGCCGGCGCAGATGGCTTCGAATCGGAGCGCTGGGGTAGTTGCCCGCGGTCGCGTGCAGCAGCGGAGAGCTCAAGATGATCCGCGAGGGCGGCTGCACGAGCGCGGAAGTCGGTCGGCTCTGGTACAGGCCGCCCGGCAGGCCTCTCAACGGCCCCCGAACGGGTCAGGGAAGGAGTCACAGTAGACGCCCGCTCCGCACCAGCGGCGGGCTTGGCCGGCGCTTTATGCGAGCGCGTGCGCGGCGCGGGCGTCGCACCGGCGGTCGCGGCCGTGGTCGCGGTGATCTCGGTGGTCGAGCGGGCACCGATGCCCATTACACCGCCGGTCTTATAGGTGCGTGTGTGGAGGATGACGGCCTGATCGCCGAGGTCCTTCTTCACGAGCGCGAGCGCCTCTGTGGGCGTCTTTGCTCTGTACGTCTTGATGGCCATGGTCGCACTCCGTGACTCGGCCGGGCGGGCCTCCTGCCCACCCAATCCCGCGTGTCTGACGCGTCTGACTCCGCATAATGCCCTGCCCGGGCGGTTGCCGCAAGGGGCCCGGGGAGAGTGTGGTGTCTTACCCGAGAACGCCCCCCACCCCGGGCTCTGTCACAGCTTCATCAGATGGCAGTGGGGTTCTGTGAGAAGAGCGCTTCACCCGGCCTGAGCGGGAGCGTACTGCTGCGCTTCCTCCTCTGAAGGCACCGTCACGAGGCCCATCGACTCGACTTCGATGCCCGGGACGATCTCGTTGTACCCGAGCACGATCACGCCGGGCACGTAGGGCTCGAGCATCTGGCGCACCTGCGCCCGGACCTGCGGCGAAGCGATGACGATGGGCTCGTAGCCCGCTCCCACAACAGGCCGGAGCGTCTCGGTCACGCGCTGAGCGAGCCCGCCCGCGATGCCCGCGGGGATCGACATGGTCGTGGCCCCACCCGTGCGGTCGATGTAGCCGTTGACGACGTCCTCGAACGCCGGGTCGAGGGTCACGCAGATGATCTTCAGTCGAGCAGCGTCCGGTCCGCTGCCGCCGAGATCGTTCGGGACCGCGTGCTGCTGGCAGATGCTGCGGCGGAGCCCGTTTCGCACGTACTCGCTCAGCACGTCGACGTCCTGCGTCTTGGGGGCCCAGTCCGCAAGGGTCTCGATGACCGTCTCCATATCCCGGATGGGCACACGTTCGCGTAGCAGCGTCTGGAGCACCTTCTGGAGTGTGCCGGGCGAGACGACTTCGGGGATGGCATCGCCCACCAGCTTGGGCGCATGACCCTTGAGCTGTTCGACCAGGTTGCTGACCTCTTCGCGCGTGAGCAGTTCGTCGGCGTGGCGCTTGACGATCTCGGTGAGGTGCGTGGTCAGGACGCTCGTCGGATCGACGACGGTGTAGTTGAGCGTCTCGGCCTTCGATTTGAGATTGGGCACGATCCACCACGCGCGCAGGCCGAAGGCCGGCTCGGTCGTGGGCTCGCCCTGGATCTCGCCCGTGACGAAGCCCGAGTCCATCGCGAGGAGCATCTCGGGCCGTGTCTCGCCCTCGGCAACCACGGCGCCGCGCACCTTCACGCGGTAGCTGGTGGGTGTAAGCGTCATGTTGTCGCGGATGCGCACGGGAGGCATGACAAGGCCGATCTCCGCCGCCAACTGCCGTCGGCTCGCCGAGATGCGATCGAGGAGTTCGCCGCCCTGCTGCGCGTCGACGAGGGTGACGAGCCCGTAGCCCACCTCGAGCTCGAGCGTATCGACTTTGAGGAGCGTCTCGACCTCGGGCGCCTCGGGGGCAGCGGAAGCCGCCTCTGCCTCGGCGACGGCCTGCTGCTGCTTCGTCTTGCTCTCGATGCGGTCGCGCTTCCAGAGGAAGAAGCCCGTGGTGCCGAGGACCGTCGCCAGAACGAAGAGGGGCGCTCCGGGGAGCGGTGTCAGCGCGAGCATCACCGCGAAGCCGGCGGTGAAGAAGAGCGCGATCGGGCGGCTTGCGACCTGCGTGGTGATCTGGGTGCCCAGGCTGCCCACCTCACTCGATCGGGTCACGATGAGGGCGGCTGCGATGGCGATGATGAACGAGGGCAGCTGCGAGGCGATGCCGTCGCCGATCGTCAGCGTGGTAAAGATGCGAGCGGTGTCGCCGGCGCTCCAGCCCTTCTCGATCGCGCCGATGGCGAATCCGCCCACGATGTTGACGATCGTGATGACGATGCCGGCCGTCGCGTCGCCGCGAACGAACTTGGAGGCACCGTCCATCGCGCCGAAGAAGTCCGCCTCGTCCGCGATTTTGTCCCGGCGCCGGCGGGCCTCGGCCTCGTCGATCACCCCGGCGTTCAGGTCGGCGTCGATCGCCATCTGCTTGCCGGGCATGGCATCGAGCGTGAACCGGGCGGCCACTTCGGAGATGCGCGTGGCGCCCTTCGTGATGACCATGAACTGCACGACCACAAGGATCAGGAAGATGATCACGCCCACGATCATCGAACCGCCCGCGACAAACGAACCGAAGGCGGAGATCACCTGACCCGCCATCTCTTGCGCCTGCTGCGGGCTGTTCGCGTCGGCGGTGAGGATGAGCCGCGTCGACGCGATGTTGAGGACCAGCCGCAACAGCGTCGTTGCCAACAGCAACGAGGGGAAGACGCTGAACTGCAGCGGTTCCTCCGTGTACATCGTCGTGAGCAGGACGATCATCGCCAGGCAGATGTTGAACGCGATGAGCACGTCCATCAGCACCGGCGGCAGCGGCACCAGGATCACCGCGAGCAGCGCGATGAACCCGATAGGGGCGATCATCGCCCGGTGGCGGGCGATGAAATCGACCCATGCCGGGTTCGGTGAATCGAGGCGGCTCATAGAGATCCCCCCCGCTTACCTATCGCCGAGATGTGTGCACGGATGCGGGTCATGGCGTGGCGGCGGCCTCCCTGTCGAGCCTGTAGACGTACGCGAGCACCTCGGCGACGGCCTCGTACTGCTCGGTGTTGATCTCCTGCCCGACGTCGACGCTGGCGTAGAGCGCGCGAGCGAGGGGCGGGCGCTCGACGATGGGCACCCCGTGCGCGGTGGCGATGTAGCGGATCTTCATCGCAAGATAGTCCGCGCCCTTCGCGACAACCTTCGGCGCCTGCATGCCCTCCGAGTCGTACTTCAGAGCGACGGCGTAGTGCGTGGGGTTGGTGATGACAACGTCGGCCTGGGGCACGTCGGACTGCAGCCGCTGCATGGCGATCTCCCGCGCGAAGCGCATCCGCCGGGCTTTCATCTCCATGTCGCCGTCGGCGTTCTTGCGCTCGTCTTTGACCTCGTGCTTCGTCATCTTCAGCTCGTCTTTGTGCTGCCACTTCTGGTACACCAGATCGAGGAGTCCCAGAACAAGCATCGCAAGGAGCACCCACGCCGCCAGCTCGATCATCAGGCCCACGGCGTACATGAGCGCCTCGTACAACGGCAGCGAAGCCAGGGCCAGCACCTCTTCCCAGTCGCCCGCGATCACGAGCCCCGCGACGGTCATAAGGGCAGAGAGCTTGAGGAGATCAAGCCCGCCCTTCACAACGCTGCGCTTCGAGAAGAGCCTCTTGAAACCCGAGAGCGGGTTGAGCTTGCTGAGCTTGGGCTCGAGTGCTTTGGGCGCAAAGACGAACCCGGTCTGGAGGATGTGACCGACGGCGCCCACGAACGCCATGATCAGCATGAAGGGGCCGAGGAACCACGCGAGTTCCAGGCCGACGCCCTTCAGATCCTCACCGACGCGGCCCGCGGTGAGATCCGTGCCCATCACCTCGGGCCGGAGCACGAAGCCGGCGATGTCCGCCATCGCGCGCATGACACCGGCCCCGAAGAGCACCACCGCGACGGTGCCGCCCGCCATGACCACGAACGCCGACATATCGGCGCTCTTCCCGACCTGCCCACGGAGGCGGGCGTCGGCGAGCTTCTTCGCCGTCGGCTCTTCGGTCTTTTCGCCCATGTCCTCAGCCACCGGCGCCCTCCTCCCCCACGGACTGGACGTACCCCATGATGATCTCCGCGACGCGGTCGATGTCCGCGCTCACGACCGAAGCGATGAAGCCCAGCGCCCCGACGACGACGAGCAGCCCCAGGAGGATCCGCATCGGGAAACCGAAGTTCAGGATGTTGAGCCCGGGGATCGTCTTCATGAGGAAGCCGACCACGATGTTCTCGAGGAAGATGATCACGATGACCGGCATCGCGACGCGTAGTGCCACGTCGAAGCTCGCGTGCAAGAGGCCCGTGAGGAGCTCGACGATCGTCGAATCCGCGCGGTACCCGCCGAGCGGCACGTGCCGGAACGTCTCGATCACGCCGCCGACCATGAGCTCGAGCCCGCCCACCAGCATGAACGACATCATCGCCACGAGGTAGAACATCTGCCCGAGGTTGTCGCCCTCGATGTCGAAACCCGGGTTGACGACCTGCGCGATGCCCAGGCCCATCTGCTGACCGCTGAGCAGCCCCCCGAGCTGGACAGCGAAGAGCGGGAACGCTGCGAAGAGCCCGATGGCCGCCCCGATCATCAGCTCCGTGACAACGATGGGCGCGAGGATGTAGAGGTCGAGCTCCATCGGGACCTGGTTGTGGAGGTCGATGGTGGGGTAGACGCTGGCCGCGAGCGCGAGGAGGATCATCGCCTTGATCTGCAGGGGCACCGAAGAGCTCGAGAGCATCGGCGCGGTCAGGAAGAGCCCGCCGAGTCGGGTGAGCACCACGATGAACGGCAGTGCGTGCTCCAGGATGGGATCGAGGTTGATCGGCATGACGGCGCGCTAAATGAGAACGAACATCTCCGCGGTGAACTCGACGATCCGCTGGAGGATCCAGGGCAAAAGCAGGATCGTGACGATGACCATGATGAAGATCTTGGGCACGAGCGCGAGCGTCTGTTCCTGCACCTGCGTGACGCTCTGGAACACGCTGATCAGCAGACCGATGACGATGCCCGCGCCGAGCACGGGCGCGGAGACCTTGAGCACCACGATGAGCGCGGTGCGGACGAAGTCGAGGAGTGAGTCATCGATGAGCACGCTTGGTCCTCCTACCCGCCGGGAGCGCCGCCGCCCTGCATAACGCTGTACATGAGCGAACCAACCACGAGGTTCCACCCGTCGACGAGCACGAAGAGCAGGAGCTTGAAGGGCAAGGAGATAAGCACGGGCGGGAGCATCATCATGCTCATCGAGATGAGCATGCTCGCTATGACCATGTCGACCACGAGGAACGGGAGGTAGACGCGGAAGCCCATCAGGAAGGCGATCTTGAGCTCCGAGAGCATGTACGCCGGGATGAGCGTGATCATGTCGACGTCGCGGCGTTCCATCTGCTCGGGGTTCGACGTGTCGAGACCGCGGTAATTCATGATCATGTAGACCGTCGACCAGTTATCCGCCGACTCGATCTGCGCGAACATGAAGTCGCGGATCGGCTGCTTCGCGCGGTCCCACATCTCGACCTGATTGACGATCTCGCCCTCTTGGTACGGCACGATCGCTTCGTTGTAAATGCGGTCGAGCGTCGGCGTCATGACGAGCAGCGTCATGAAGAGCGCGAGGCCCGTTATGACCTGCGCGGGCGGGAGCGTCTGCGTGCCGAGGGCCTGCTTGAGCAGGCCCAAGACAATGATGAAGCGCACAAAGCAGGTGCACATAATCATGATCGACGGGACGAGCGTGAGCACCGTCAGGAGGATCATGATATTGAGGGCACCGCTCAGCCCACCCTCGAAGCCGGGCACCGCCTCGGCCGCCCCCTCGAGGATGCTCGCGGGGTTGAAGCCCTCGCTGATGGCCGCGGGATCGGGCTGGGTCGCGGAGGGGAAGCCCTCCGCGTCGAGCAGCTGCGCCGACGCGGGCGACGCAACAACGAAGAACCCAAGAGCTGCAACAACGATGGAGAGCAAACCCTGCTTCACGCGCTCATCTCCCGGATACGGCCCAGCCGCTGCGACAGGTCATCGGCCGAGTACACCGGCTCGGCAGCCGTCTGCGGGTCCGACTCCATCTCCCGGAGCATCCGGTTAAATCGCGCCGCCTCGGAGATGCCCTCTTCGTCGCGCGTCTTCATCAGGATCGAGGCGACATCGTCCGCCTCCGCGATCTCGGTAAGCGTCTGGAACCCCGCCGACGTCTGGTTGAGCAGGAGCACCTTGCGGTCGACTTGCAACAAGACGAGCGTGTGCCCCTTCGAGACCGGGTAACGCCCGAGCACCGAGAGCACACCCGAAGGCGCCCGGCCGCCCGCGCCGAGCTGCCCCATCAGCCCCGAACGCTTGCCCACGCGCACCAGAAGCACACGAAGACCCAAGATGAGCCCGATCACCCCAGCGAGCGCCACCACGGTGCGCAGCCACCCGGCGCCGCCCAGTATCGCACCACCTTGCGCATCCGATTGCGGAGAACTGCCGAGCGGCAGCAACTCCTGCTGGGGCACGGGCAACGGGGTGGATTCGATGTCGGTGCTCGCCTCAACCTGAGCATCCACCTGCTCAGGACGGGCAGGCGGACCGGCAGCATCGCTGTCCGCGAGAATCGAGACGGTGTCCGCGGGATTCGCCAAACCCGCAGGAGCCACCTCGAGCGGATCCGACTCGTGCGACTCTGGCTGCGCAGCGTGCCCAAAGACCTGCTCAAAGCTGTCGGCAGGGAGCGGCGCTTGTGCAGCCACGGGAAACGCGACGGCTGCGAGTGCGAGGATTGAGAGCGGGATGTACCCGGTGTGGCTGCGCATGTCGCCGTCCTGGCTGCTGCGAGGGCGGCTCCGCCGCCCGGTGTGTGGTGTACTCGCTACGGGTTCTGTCGACTCAGGCGGCCTCGCCGCCCGCGCCCTCGCCCGCCCCCTGCTCCTCAGCAACCGGCGCGTCGGCGGGGGCCACGATCTCACTAATGCGCACGCAGAAGTTGTCATTCAGCACGAGCACCTCGCCGCGCGCGACGTGCCGGCCGTTCACGTAGATGTCCACCGGATCACCCGCGAGCTTGTCGAGCTCGACGACCGCCCCGCTCGAGAGCCGGAGCACGTCTTCGACGAGCATCCGTGTGCGGCCGAGTTCGACCTTGACGTTGAGATTGACGTCCGAAAGGAGATCCATCCCCTCGGGTAGCGGGCTCCCCTCAGCCGAAGGTGTGAGCGAGGGAGCCTCGTACGATTGGGCGTCGCCGGCGTTGAGCGAATCGACCGCTGCGGATGCGGCTGCGAGCGCCTCTTCGGCGAGGTCGGAGGCCTCCGCCCCGCCGTCATCGGCGGCGGCTTGGCCCTCTTCGTCAGCTTGGACTTCGGTGGAGGATGCCGACTCCGGAGCCTCGCCCTCGGGCTGCTCGGCGGTCGGATCGGTGTTGGCTTCTTCTTCGGGCATCCGTGCCTCGTGATCGAAGTGTTATGCCGCGGGGCTCCGCCCGACCGGCCCCGGATGATCCGGGATCGGTGGTATCGGCAGGCATGCGCAGAAGTCCGCACATTCCTGCGCAGAAAGTTCCGCCACCCCGCAACGGGGCAGGCAATATCTGCGCACTGCTGCCGGCGGGCTCAATAGTCGGCGGGGAAGCCGATGCAGCTCGGGATCAGGACATCTTTGACCATCGGCTCGCCCTCGGGATCGGTACCGATGAGCTCAGGGTCATTCAAGAAGTCCAGGATCTGGTTCCGCAGGGTGTCGTACCCCGGCTCCTGGAAGAAGGTGTGCTGCGCGGACGCGACGATCCGACCGATCCCCGCCTGGATGTGCGAGGCCCGGCGGTCGAGCACCTCTTGCACCGCGTCGGCGTTGAGCGACGACACAGAGATGTCGATCTTCATGTCCCAGATCCACAGGCGCCCCTGCTTGCCGTTGCTGAACTTGTGCTGGAGCACGGTCAGCTCTTGCAGGATGTTCTCGGGCCCGTCGGGGTTCTCGATCAGATCCACCGCCGAGACCTCGGACTCCTTGCCCATGATGGACATGATGGTGACGATCGCCGCACCCTCGAGAACGAGGAGCACGAGTATCACCACGGCGGTCTTGATGGGCAGACCGCCCTTGGCCTTTGAGTCTTCGGTTTGTGTTTGTTCTTCGTCGGCCATGGTGTAGTCCTCGGTCGGCGGCTCAGAGGCCGCGGGCGACGTTTTCGCTCGCGGCGTTGGGGTCGGAGTGGAGTTCGTTCATCATCACCTCGAGCATGATGACCTCAACCCGGCGGTTCTCGGTCAGCTCGGCCGCCGAGTAGCCACGGGCAACGACGGGCTCGGTGTCGCCGCGGGCATCGACGATGATGCGCTCGGGCTGGAGCCCGCCTTCGGTGATGAGCAGATCGGCCACGGCGCGTGCGCGGTAGTACGAAAGGTCGCGCCCGTCTCGGAAGCCCGAGCCGTCCTCGGGTTCGGTGCGCGCGCTGTGGCCGCGGACGGCGACCTTGTTGTTCCGCCCGCGCAGGAGCTTGGCGACTTTCACAAGCTCCTCACGCATCCTGGGCGTGATCTCTGCGGAGGAGGGCTCGAAGGTGAGGTTGCCGCCGATGGTAAACATGAGCCCGTCGTGCACGCGCGAGACCTTGGTCTGCTTGCCCTTGATGCCGCGCTCGGAGGCCTGCGAGACCTTGCTCTCCTTGGCGGCCTTCGCAGCGATGTTTTCGAGCAGCTCGATCATCGATCGCATGGGCGGGTCGTCTGTGGGCATGACGCCCACGCCGCCCGAGTAACCGAAGGCCTCTTTGACCGCGGTGATGACGCGCTGGTACTCGTGCTCTTTCTTGAGCTCGCTGAAGGCCGCGATGAGGATGAAGAAGCACAGGAGCAGCGACATCATGTCGCCGTAGGTGACGACCCACTCGGGGATGTCGCCCCCGCCCTCTTGCTTTTTGCATTTGCACTTCTTCTTCGCCACGCGTGGCCCCTTGCCCGGTTTGGGTTACGCGGCGGCCGCCGCTGCGTCTTCTTCCGAAGCACGGCCAGAAGGCGGGAGGAAGGTGCGGAGCTTCTGCTCGACCACGCGGGGGTTGTCGCCCGCCTGGATAGACATCACGCCCTTCACGACGATGGTTTTGATGAGGAGCTCTTCGTCGCTGCGGATCTTGAGCTTGTCCGCGAGCGGCAGGAAGAGACAGTTGGCGAGGATCGCACCGTAGAGCGTGGTGAGCAGAGCGGCGGCCATACCGGCGCCGATCGCGGAGGGGTCGGACATGTTCGCGAGCATCGCGATCAGACCCACCAGCGTGCCGATCATGCCGAAGGCCGGGGCGTACCGGCCCATGGCGTCGAAGAGGCCCTTGCCCACGCCGTGACGCGTGCCCATGTTGTCGATGTCGGCCTCCATGATGTCTTCGATGAGCTCCGGGTCGGTGCCATCGACGGCCATCTTGATGCCCAGCACCAACAGGTCGTTGTCCATGTCTTCGGTGAGCCCGTCGAGCGCGAGGATGCCGTCGCGGCGGGCAACCTCGGCGAACTCAACGAGCTGATCAATGAGCTCTTTCGGTTCCCCCGAACCCGCCTTGATCGTCTTCTGGAAGACGCCCGGGAGCTGGAGGGCGCTCGCGAGGGGGAAGGCGGTGAGCGTGGCAGCGATGGTGCCGCCGATCACGATGACGATCGAGGGGATGTCGATGTAGGCGCCGATCGAGCCGCCCATAAACATCGCGCCGACGATCAGCACGATGCCAAGGACACTTCCGATAATCGTATTCAGGTCCATCGAGACGCTCCGTGGGGGCGGTGGCACGCAAAGCCGGCACGGTCGTCATCGTCAAGCCATTGGAGTGACTTCAGCGGGTTCTTATAGGATCGTCATCAAGCGGGCGCCGGCTCGAAGCCGCGCACGAGGCGTCCGTACTCGATCGCACGGCGTACGACCTCTTCGGGGGTCTCGAGAACGATGATCGTCTCGCCCGTGGTCAGCTTGATCGTGGTGTCGGGGCTGGACTCGACGGTTCGGATCAGCTCGGCGTTGAGGACAAAGCCGACGCCGTTGAGCCTGGTGAGAACGATCATCTGGACGCTCCACGCGGGTGTTTATCGGCCGATGCCGCTCGACCTTGGATCAGCCTGAGGTGGCGATGAGCTGCTGGAGGAGCTCGTCGGAAGTGGTGATGACCCGCGACGCGGCGGAGTAGCCCGTCGAGGTGAGGATCATGTTGATGAACTCTTGGGGCAGGTCGACGTTGGAGAGCTCCAACGCGCCGCCGATGATCCGGCCTGTGCCGAACTCCGTCGGCCCGGTGATGAGCGCGGTGCCCGAGTTGGGGCCCACCTGGAAGAGGTTGTCTCCCGCGTCGATCAGGCCCTCGGGGTTCGTGAATTTGCCGACGACGACGCGGCCGATCGTACGCGTGAGGCCGTTGCTGAAACCGCCGATGATCTCGCCGTCGGTGCCAACGGCAAAGGTGGTGAGCGTGCCGAGTGGGGATCCGTCCTGGAAGGTGGCTGCGAGCGAGGAGACGCCGTCGGCTTCTTGCGGGTCCGAGAGCGAGGTGACGTTGTCGCCCACGGAATTGAAGTTCAAGGCGAAGCTGATCGGGTCGAGCGCGCCGGTGGCGTCGCGGTTGACCTGGATGGTCACGGGCGTGTCGTCGACGAGTTGGCCGAAGTTGTCGAAGCGGATCAACGGGCCGATAGGAACGCCGCCGGTGTCGAGGTTGTACGCGAGGTCGGAGTCGTCGGGCGAGCGGAGGTAGAGCCGCCACCCGGTGCCGCCGCTGCCTTTGTCTTGCAGCACCGCGGTGACGTCCACGGTGACGGGCGTCCCGAGTGTGTCGTAGACGACGAAGGAGGTGCGCACCGATTCGCCGTCGGCCGCCTGCTGACGCTCGGTCGCAAAGCCGCCCTTGGAACCCCCTGTGCTGTCGAAGAAGTTAAGCTCGCCCGACTCGAAGGTGATGTTGTTCTGCTCGCCGAAGTTGCCGGTGATGCTGACCACGCCCGCGGCGTCGATGGTCACGCCGCCCGAGTCGCCCGCGGTCGCGCCGGGCACGATGCCCAGCGCCTGCTGCATGAAGTCGAGGAGATCCTGAACGGTCGTGGTCGCGGTGATCGCGAGCTCGGCATCGGGGACGGTCTGGTTGCCGACCTCCGCGCCGGTGATCCGGAACACATCGCCGTCGACCAGAGGGGGCACGCGGTCGAGCGCGGTGAGCAGGGTCGCGGGCGTCGCGGGTGCGGGACCCGCGACCTGGAGCGGGTTGATAAAGGTGTGCAGCGAACCCTGCGTGGCCACATCGCCGGCGGCGTTGAGGTTGCCCGAGAAATTCACGTTCGACGTCGCCTCGGCGATCGTCGCGACACCCACAGGAATGGTGAGATTCTGGAGGCTGCCTTCGATCAGGTTGTACTGCTGGTCGACGCCGTAACCGAGGACCCGGCCCCCCGCGGGTGTCACCAGCTCGTTGTTGGCGTTGAGCTGGAACGAGCCGTCACGGGTGAAGAAGCGCGACCCCGCGCGTTCGACGATGAAGAACCCGTCGCCCTCGATGGCGAGGTCGGTGGGGATGCCCGTCGGGGTGGCCGCGCCGGTGGTGAAGTTGCGCTGGGTGTAGCCCGGGCCGACACCCGCGCCAACCTGCGCGGGGTTGGTGCCGCCGCTGCTCGCGCTCGGCGATGAACCGAGGCTGAAGTTGCGACTCAGGTTGGGCGTGAACTGGATCCGGTTGGACTTGAACGCGACGGTGTTCACGTTCGAGATGTTGTTACCGATGACCTCGAGCCTGCGTGAGTTGGACGCGAGACCTGTGAGCCCTGTAAAGAGTGAGCCTGCTGAACCCATCGGTAGGAATCCTCTCGTCTGTTGCCTGGATCGGCCTTCGTGTGCGCACGAGCGCGCGGCCGGGCGTTTCGTCTGGTCGAGACACTCTCAAGCGGCGTGCCAAACGGGGCTAAGCCTCAGGGCTCGCGTGTCGGGGCTTGTGTCGGGTCTTGTGCGTCGATGGTGCGCGTTTCATGCGCAAGGACGCGCGAGAGCGACGCGTTGCCCACGGGCATCGTGCCCAGGAAGGCCGCCCCCGGGCGTTCTCGGCGTGCACGCCCCGCCTCCTCCGCGAGCAGCGAGCGCAGCTCCGCGGGCGGAACACTCGGCACACGCACAAAGGCGTCGGCCCCGGTCAGCAGCCTCGCTTCGGGCTGCGTTTCGACTGCGCTGATCGTCCGGTCGCGTACACCCAGAGTGGCTGCGCGTTCGACGACGAGCTGCTCTCCCGCTTCCGCGTCGGGGTCGGGTTCGGATACGAGCGCGATCACGACGTCGAGCCCGGCGGCCTGTGCCGCATCCGCCACGCTCGAAAGCCGGGCGAGGTTCTCGGAGTCGAACCGGTGCTCCACCCCCGGGCCGTACGCGAGTAGCCGCCCGCTCTCGATCTCGCCCTGCTGCGCGAGCCCAACGAGCGCGGCGAATCCCGCCGTCTCTATCGGCGCACCGCCCGCGCGTTTCGAGGAAGCAACCCCGCCGGGGCGCACCCCCGCGCCGAGCTTGCGCAGCAGTGTGTTGGCGGCGGCCTCCATCAGCCGCTCGCCTCGTCGCCATCGGCGAACTCATCGACGCGCACGCGGAAATCAAGGGGTGTCGACGCGCCCAGCGGGTCGGTCGCGATGATCCGGAAGGAGTAGCTGCCGATCTGCTCGGTGCCGGGCTCGAAGGTAAAAGTGCGCGTGTCCGGGTCGAACTGCACCCAATCGGGGAGCGGGCTGCCGTCGGGTTGGGTGGCGGAGTAAACGAGCGCGTCGCCCGCGTTCGGATCCGAGAAGAGGCCCGGGTCGAACGTAAAGGTCGTTTCGGTTCCCGCAACGATCTCTTGCCTCGAGATCGTCCCGTTCGCCACGGGCGCGTCGTTTTCGGGGACTTCGAGCAGGACCGGATCCACGATCTCTTTCACGCTCTCGAGATCGATCGTGTACCCGGATCCCAGGTTCACCGCGATGCCCTCGCGCGTGATGCTGACGGAGTCGACAAAGCCCGCGACATCGAGACCAGAGGCCGTCGTACCACCGACGAACTGCCCGACGAGCGAGCCCGCGGAGGTGATCTCGCCCCTGCGCGTGATCTCCTCGAGCTTGTCGCTCAGCTCGAGATCGGACTCGATCGAGCGGATCGTGGAGATCTGATCGAGCAGGGCCTGCGTGTCGTTCGGGCTCAACGGGTCCTGATTCTGCAGCTCCGCGAAGATAATCTCGAGGAAGTCGGTGCTGCTCAACTCGCTGAAACCGTCGTCCTCGCGGCCGAGCTGGTTGGGCGTGGTGTTGAAGCTCGATGGGATTGCGGACATCGTGAGTGCCTCGTCGGTGCGTGGGGGTTAGGCGCGGGCATCCAGGCCCAGCGCGAAGAGGCCGGCCTGCTCTGCGAGGTGTGCGAAGTGGGAGTCTTGGTTGTCTTGATCGCGTCTGCCTTGGCGTTGATCGCCGGCGTGGCCGCGGCTCTCGCCCTGGGCCGCGTCACGCTGTTGGCCCTGCTGCTGATCCCCTGCTCCCTGCTTGCCGGGGTCGGCCTGCGCCGCAGCACTCTGCGGGGTGGAGGCCTGCGTGAGGTGAACCGCAGCACGCTCGACGGTGAACCCGCGCGACTCGAGCGAGCGCTGCAGCGCGGGGAGCTCGGAGCGCATCGCCTGCCGTGCCTGCTCGGTGGTGACGTCCATATCCATGCGCACGGTGCCGCCATCGATGTGCATCTGCACCTTGAGCGACCCGAGCGCGTCGGGGGCCAGTCGGAGTGTGATCGAACCGCCCCGCTGCGCGAGCACGGCGCCGATGCCGCGCTGCGCCTGCGCACGCAGCGCGGGGTGCTCGCCTTCTGCGGCTCCCGATCGCTGGGCGGTCTGCGGGCTTGCTGCGGGCTTCTCGGCGATGGCGGCGGGCTTGGCATCGGTCGGCTGTTTACTCGCCTGCTCAGCGGGCGCAGCGCTGGCCTGCTGGAGCGGCACTTCCGCCGGCCTCTGCTCCGTGCGCGGCCCTGCCTCGGTGCGCACACGCTGTTCGATTCGCTCGGCCACCGTCGCATCGTCAGAACGCTCGGTCGCAGCTTCACGCTGCGGGGCACTGAACTGCTGCGCGGGGTTCCTCTCGTTGTCGCCATCGGGGTTGGGCTGAGATTCGCCTTGCGCTGAGCTTGGCTGCTCTGTCGGTGCAGACGTGACCCCCCCCTGCTGCGCCTGGGCGTCCGAACGGGTGGTCGGCCGCTGTACGTCGGCTGATGCAACGGGCACGTCATCCGCTCGCCCTGCGGCCGGGCTGGCCTTTGCATCTTCCGGGAGCGGCTTCTGTTCTGCTGCCTGCTGGGTGACATCGGTTGGCTTGACGCGGTCCGCGGGCAGACGCTCTTCACTTGGGGTACGAGCCCCATCAACAGGCTCTTGGTCGGTCTCGGGCGCTGACTGCTGGCCAGTCGCTGCGGGTATGTTTACAGGCAATGGCTGCTGGTCTGGCCCGCGACCGGTGCGAGCGGGGTCCGTAGGCGTTGTCTCCGTCTTGCGCGGCTGGGCCTGCGACCGATCCTGTGCACCCGCCTCTGTTTCCGCGGGGCCTCTCTGGGCCTCACGTGTGATCGCTCCCCCCGAGACGACCAGATTCGAGGCGATCGCATCGCTTTCCTCGCGGCCTTGCTCGGTCGGCGCAGTCTCACCCGCCTGATCCTGATCCGTTTCGCTCGCAGCCGGATCATCGCTCCGCTCTTCGGCGTCGGCAGCGGTTTCCGGGCTCTCTGTTGTTTCACTATCCGAGGCCGGCTGGCCTGGGGCATCGCGTTCGGGCGCCGCTGCCTCTGTGTTCTGGGTTTCCTCAGCGGGTGGCGCCCCCGGGGTCTCTCGGAGGGATTCGCGCAGCGTATCGCTGAATCCTTGCGCAGCTTCCGCGCTTGGGGCGCGGTCTGTGCGCGGGCCAGAGGGCCTGGCTTGCTGCGGGTCAACGGGCTTTGGGGTCTGCGAGATGAGTTGCTGGATCATCCTGGCTCCTCGGGGCTGGCGTCGGCCACGACGCCATACTCCCGAAGACGCTCTAGCAAGTCGGTTGCCAACCCGGGGTTGTCCGCGAGGATGGAGCTCGTCACATCCCCCGCGATCCGGGGCTTCATGGCGTTCAGGAACGCCACGGCCTGATCCTGATCCCCGCGCTCGACCAGTTCCTGCATGATCGCTGCCGTCTCTTCGGGGGGGAGGCTCTCGTACACCTTGAGCGCCTTGTTGAACTGCTCGGTCCCCTCACGCTCGGCGATCTCCGCGCGCATCTGTTCGAAGGCATCGCGTTCGGCCTGGAGCGCACGCTCGCGGGCCTGCAGATCGGCCTGGAGCTTGAAGAGCGTCTCCTGGCGATCCCGTGACTCCTGCTGCAGACGAAGCAGCTGCTGCTCCGCACGCTCGGCGTAGGCATCCACGTACACCGAGGTATCACCCGCGTTCAACGGCGGACGCCCGACCTTGTCGAGCTCGGCCTGCTTCGCTGCCTCTGCCTCCGACTCGCGGCCTTCGCGCTCCTCGCGCGCACGCTGGACGGCGACCGTCTCCGAGAACATCGCACGCAGCTCCGCGACCCGCCCCTCGTCGATGCGGTCGGAAGCGATGAGCCACGTGCCGAACAGGATCGCGGCGAGGGTGTTGGCGATCGCCATCGTGACGATAATGAGGTAGAGGCTGCGGATCATGTGCGCGGCTCCCCGCTGTTCGGGCGTGCTGAGTAAAAGTCGCCGCTGGCTGCGGCGCGGGCCGTGACGAGTTCATCCAGATCGGTGCGCTCTTTGCGCTCGATCTCTGCTTTCCACGCACGCTCGCGCTCCTCGCGGAGCAACTCGAGCCCGCGGCGCTTCTTGGCAGCCTCGGTGAGCCTGCCGCGCGCCTCGGCTAAGCGGGTGTGCAGCCCCGCGAGCCCCAGGACCGCCTGCTGAGCGCGGAACTTGATGTGGATCGCGTTGGTCGCTTGCGAGCGCAGGACGTGCGGGTTCACGCGGTGCCCACCATCGGCGATCGTGCGCGGCTCGGACTCCCCCCCCATCGCGTCTCGCATCGCCTGCTTGCTCTGGGTCAGAAACCCCTGCTGATCGCGGATCTTGGATTCGAGCTTCGCCCGCTCCGCCTCCAGGCGCGCGACCTCGACCTGACGCTGGCGCTCTTCGCGCAGGCGCTGTTCGAGGACGGGCTGGAGCTTGAATCGGAAGGACTTGGGCATGGTGTAATCAACGGCGAACTACCGCTTTATCGGCGAGCCCCCAGGAGTGCTTCGGCCTGACCCGCGAGGCTTCTCAGGACCTCGGTGGTTTGTTCGAGTGGTGTCGGGTCGTCGGTCGCCTGCTGGAGCAACGCGTCGATTGAGGGTTTGAGCTGGATGGCGGCGTCCGTCACCGGGTCCGAGCCGGGGGCGTAGGCCCCGATCTGCAAGAGCTCTTCCACCTCGCGGTGCGCACCGAGCAGCCGGCGCAGCGTGCGCCGAGCTTCTGCGGTCTGGGGGGCGATGTCGTCGGCGACGCGGCTCACCGAATCGAGGACATCGATCGCCGGGTAATGCCCCTTCTGCGCGACGGCGCGGGAGAGGATGATGTGCCCGTCGAGAATGCCGCGTACGGCATCGGCTACGGGCTCGGTCATATCGTCGCCCTCGACGAGCGTGGCGTAGAAACCAGTGATAGACCCGCCGCGCTCACCGGGCTTGCCGCTCACGGCGCCCGCTCGCTCGAGCATGACCGGCAGCGCCGCGAAGACGCTGGGGGTGTACCCACGCGTCGCAGGCGGTTCGCCCACCGCGAGCCCGATCTGCCGCTGCGCGTGGGCCAAACGCGTAACGGAATCGACCATCAGCATGACATCGAGCCCCATGTCGCGGAAGAACTCGGCAACGGTGCAGGCGGCGTGGGCCGCACGCACGCGCAGAAGCGGGCTCTCGTCGCTCGTCGCCACGACGACGACCGATCGCTTCATGCCTTCCTCACCCAGGGCGGTCTCGATGAAGTCGCGCACCT
The DNA here is from genome assembly GCA_964576725.1 of uncultured Phycisphaeraceae bacterium. Lineage (GTDB taxonomy): Bacteria > Planctomycetota > Phycisphaerae > Phycisphaerales > UBA1924 > OFTM391. The sequence continues at coordinate 1,915 of CAZNUZ010000031.1, read as the reverse complement.
CGCGGCCGCGTTCTCCGATCAGGGCGATCACGTTGATATCGGCGCGTGTCGAACGCGCGATCATCCCCAGAAGGGTCGACTTGCCCACGCCCGGGCCCGCGAAGACGCCCAGCCGCTGACCGCGGCCGACGGTGTTGAGCGCGTCGATCGCGCGAACGCCCGTCGACAGCGGCTCGGAAATCCGCGCTCGCTGCATCGCACCGAGTGGCGCCGGGTGGAGTGGCATCGCCACCTGGTCGCGCAGCGGCGGCCCGTCGTCGATCGGCCGCCCGAGCCCATCGATCACGCGGCCGAGCAGCCCGCTCGATACGCCGATGGTGGGCGTGGCTTCGACCGACCGCACCGCGTCGCCCGCGCGCACGCCCGCGGGCTGGCCCAGGAGCATGACGATCGCGCGGTTGCCGTCGAAACCCACCACTTCGCCGAGCCTTGCCCCACCCAGCGCTTCGACACGCACAATCGCGCCGACCACAACAGGAAGGTCATCCACAAGCAGCGAGAGCCCGCGCATCACAGCAACGGTGCCCGTCACACCGATCGGCTGGGCCGTCCGGATGCGCTCGATCGCAGGGGCAAGAAGGGTCATGAGGCGCGCTCCGGGAGCAGCATGGTCACGATCTCGTCGAGCTGCGTGTCGATGGAGGCGTCGATGGTGCCGCGATCGGTGCGCACCACGCACGAGCCGCGCGTCAGTGTGTCGTCGGCCTCCACCGCGGTGTGCGGCGAGCTCGTGAATCGCTGGACGAGTTCGGGCATCGCGGCCTCCGCGAGCTCGACGTCTTCGGTGTGCACGCGCACGACGAGCCGCGTCGGCTCGATCGCCAACGCGAGCACACGCTCCAGCTGAGCGCGGACGATCTCGCCGTCGAGTTCGACCAGGCGGCGAGTAACTTTCTCCGCGAGGGCGACCGCGAGCGCGAGGACATCGTGCCTCGCGTCGGAGAGGATCGCTTCTCGCTCGGCTTGGAAGGCGTCGAGGGCGGCGTTCCAGCCCTGCGTGAGCGCGCCGAGGTGGGCCGCGTGATCGGCCTGCGCCGCGGCCTTGCCCTGCTCACGCCCCTCCTCCAGCCCGCGCGCGACGCCCTCGGCGTGCCCCTTCTCACGCCCGGCATCGGCCGCACCTTCGAGGATCCTTTCGCGCTCGGCGCGCGCCTCGTCGAGGATGCGCTGCGCGTCGGCCTGCGCACGCCGGGCGAGCTGCTCTGCCTGCGAGCGCAGGTCACCCAGATCCAGCGCGATCGCGCCTCGGGTGTGCTTGTCGCTGACCGCGGGCTTGAGGATGGCCACGTGCTGCTCCCGCCTTTACACGATGAGGTCGTCGCCGCCGCCACGACCGGAGATGACGATCTCGCCCGACTCCTCGAGGCGGCGCACGATGTCGACGATGCGCTGCTGCGAGGCCTCCACGTCGCTGACGCGGACGGGGCCCATGAACTCCATGTCCTCCTTGATGAGCTGCGCCGCACGGTCGGACATGTTGCCGAAGATCTTGTCGGCGAGCTCGGGCGTCGCGGTCTTGAGGGCGAGCGCCAGCTCGTCGTTGTCCACCTCGCGGAGGACGGCCTGGATGCCCTTGTCGTCCACGAGCTTGACGTCCTCGAAGACGAACATGAGCCTGCGGATCTCTTCGACAAGGTCTGGGTCCTCGGATTCGAGGCCTTCGAGGATGGACTTCTCGGTTGCGCGGTCAGCAAGGTTGAGGACTTCGGAGACTGTGTCTACGCCGCCGGCTCTCTCCATGGACTGCGCGAGCATGGAGGAGAGGCGCGACTCGAGGCCTCGCTCGACTTCGCGGATGACCTCGGGGTTGGTCTGCTCCATGTTCGCGATGCGCTTGACGACTTCGAGCTGCTTCTGGACGGGCAGGCCCGCGAGGATTTCCGCAGCTTTGTGGTGCGGGAGGTGGCAGATGATG
>CAZNUZ010000030.1:0-29845 GCA_964576725.1 uncultured Phycisphaeraceae bacterium | reverse complement strand
GCATCGATCATCGAGCAGCTTGAGGCGCGGATTGTAACGCTCCGCGACTCTCTTTGACTACGACAACAAAGCAACCAAACTCAAGGGTCTAGAAGACCAGATGGGCGCCGCCGATTTCTGGGACAACCAGGAGGCGGCGCAGAAGGTCGTCGGCGAGCTCAAGGCGACGAAGGCCGTTGTCCAGCCCATCTCCGAGGTCCTCGAGGAGTTCGAGAACGCTCAGGTCGCCTACGAGATGGCCAAAGACGAGGGGGACAGCGACCTCCTCGAAGAGGCCGACGGCGCCCTCTACGAGCTCACCCAGCGCATGGAGAAGCTCGAGATGCTCTCCCTGCTCTCGGGCAAGCACGACGCGCGCGATTGCTACTTCACCATCAGCGCGGGCGACGGCGGGACCGAGGCCAACGACTGGGCCGAGATCCTCCTGCGCATGTACTCCATGTTCTTCGACAAGCACCACCCCGAGTGGAAGGTCGAAGAGATCGCGATGAACCACGGCGTCGAGGTCGGCATCGACGATGTCACCCTCCTCGTCAAGGGGCCATACGCCTTCGGCTACCTCAAGTGCGAGCGCGGCACGCACCGCCTGGCACGCGTCAGCCCCTTCAACAGCCAGGGCAAGCGGCAGACCTCCTTCGCCACCGTCGACATCACGCCCGTCTTCGAAGAGTCGCAGTTCGACATCCCCGACAAGGATCTCGAGTTCACCTTCTTCGCGCGGTCCAGCGGGCCGGGCGGGCAGAACGTGAACAAGGTGGCCTCGGCCTGCCGTGTGGTGCACAAGCCCTCGGGGATCATGGTCGTGAGCTCGACGCACCGCGACCAGCTCCAGAACCGCAAGCAGGCGCTGACGATCCTGCAGGCGAAGCTCGAGGAGATCGAAGAGGCCAAGCGCGAGGCGGAGATCAAGAAGGCCGCGGGCGGCGATGTCGCACGCGGCTGGGGCACGCAGATCCGCTCGTACGTCTTCTACGACAACCGCATCAAGGACACCCGCACGGGCCACGAGAACGGCAACGTGCAGGCGGTCCTGGACGGCGATCTCGATCCCTTCATCGATGCGGAGCTCAAGCGTCGCCGGAGGGAAGCCGCCGAAGCGGAGCGCGCGAGCGCCGAGTGAGTCGCGGGCACCCGCTGCGCGACTCCCGAACCGCGGACCGAAACGAAAAGGGCCCGCTTCTCTCAAGAAGCGGGCCCTTGTTCGTTGGTTTCGGATCGGCGGTGCCTGCGGATCAGCGGCCGTCGAGGACGTCGTCCTGCTCGTCCTCGCGGAGGATGCCCTCGAGGATGATGGCGTCGTCGGCGTCCACGTCGTTGTCGCCGTCGAGGTCGGCCGAGCAGTCGTAGGCGGCCAGCGCCTCGAGCGCGTAGAGGTCGTCGGCGTTGATCACGCCGTCGAGGTTCACGTCGCCCTTGGCGTTGGTGATGACGGTGATCGTTTCGACGGCGCGGTTGATCTCGGGGTTGCCGCTCTGGAGCAGGCCCGGCGCTTCGACCGCGACCACGGTGATCTTGGCCGAGGCATCGAGGTCGCCGGCGCCGAAGCTGAAGCGGAAGATGCCGCGGTCCCACTCGTCGGCGCGGTTGGCGGCGGCAAGAGCGGGGATGGGCGCACCGTCGGGGAGATCCACGAAGACGAAGACGGCGGTCGCGGTCTTGTCGTCGTTCACGATCTCGACGAGGCCCGAGCCGTTCCCGCAATCGAACTGCGTGGTCACCGCGATGTCGGGGGGCATGCGGTCGACGTACACAACGCCGCGGAAGTCGGTGAGGATCGGGTCGCCGCCCGCGCGACGGCGGAAGGAGACGACGGAGACGTAGTTGTTGCCCTCGCGCAGGTCATCGGTGTTGATGGTCTGGCTGTAGGAGCCCGTCTCGTTGGCGGTGCCGAAGAGGGGGCTCTTGACGGTGAGGAACTGCTCGTACTGCTCGAACTGCCCTGGGCCGATCTCAGCGCTGGAGATCTGCCCGTTGTTGTTGAAGTCCTGGTAGCCCTGGTTGATGCGGAAGAGCGAGTTGTCGTCCCAGTTGGGGTCGAGGGGGTCGGTCTTGGTGGTGGTCAGGTCGATGCTGAACGTGGAGCCGCGCACGACGTTGAGGGGCGTGAGGCGACGACGCGCCGAGGGCACGGTCGTGGGGTCGGGGAGGACGACGTCGGAGGTGCCGCCGAAGCTCAGCGTGCCCGAAGGGGCCGCGGGCCCGTAGGCGACGTAGCCGGTGGAGTGCTCGCGCGCGGTGGAGACGTTGCGGGGAACGCGGAGGGTGACAACACCGCCGGGACCGACGGTCACGGTGTCGAAGATCTCGTTGTCGGGGTCCACGTCGGCGCGGTCGGCGTTGCCGGTGAGCTCGTGCAGCCTCGTGCCCTCGGGGAACGAGGTGATGAAGGTGGTGTCGTCCCAGTACCGGCCGTTCGGCTCGGGGGCGGCGTAGCTGTCGGTCAGCGCGACGACCATGTTGCCCTGGCGCTCGAACACGAACATGTCGGCCTGCTCGACGCGGGGGATGTACACGCCCCGGCCGTAGGCGTTCCGGAGCTGGACGAGCCTGGTGAAGCGATCGTCCTCGACCGCGGGGGGCTCGGTGCCGTCGGCCACCTGGCCCGGGATGGTGTAGAACGAGCCGTAGCCGAGGGCGGTGGGGATGCCCTGGCGGGGCCAGAAGCGCCCGACGTTGGGGACGTTGTCCCGGCCGTTGTGATAGACGATGGCCCGGCCGGTGCGCAGGATCTTGTACGCGTGGGCCCAGGGCGCGATTTTGTCCTCGTAGGGCCAGAGGGGCGCCGAGCCGCCGTCGCCGCGGGTGCCGTTGTCGTGGCTGTAGGCGTGGTTCACGCCCAGCGAGCCGTCGTTAAAGCCATCAACGAGGTCGAAGTGGGTGTCGTCGATGGTGGCGAGGAAGCCCAGGCCACGCGCGTTGATGATGTTGCGGATGCGGCCGGCGCCGTCGAGGTCGAGCGTGTCGCGGTTGCCGAAGCCGTCCTTGCGGATGTAGTAGTTGTTGATGAAATCGTTCGACGAGGTCGACTCGCCGAAGCTGAAGGGCGTCCCGAAGCTGCCGTCTGGGAGCTTGCGGCGGTTGAAGACCGCGCTATCCCAGTAGACGTCCCAGTAGAAGGGCTCGGAGTGCTTGAGGGCGTCGAGGCGGAAGCCGTCGATGTTGCGGGTCTCGAGCATCCACTGCGACCAACGCGAAAGGAGTGCGACGGCGTTCTCGGGAACGGGGTCGCCGGCCATCGGGTCGCTGAGGTTGAAGGGGTGGATGTCGAACGACTGCGCGGGGATGTTGAACGCGGGGAAGCCGTCGCGCGCGGGGCGGAAGATGCCCGGGTTGTTCACGGTCGTCGCGGGCAGGTCGGTGTCGGGGTACCAGCGGGCGTTGGCCGGGTTGGGGCGGTTGTGGAACGTGCCCTCGGGGATGCGGGTGGGGGGGTCGTTGGGCGAGCCTTGGATGCCCTCGGGGAGGGAGTCGTCGACGGGGTGGCGCACCATCCAGTTGTTGGAGGTGTAGTTGATGTCGACGAGCCCGACGAGGTCGCCGCGCCAGAGGTCGTAGTTGGACTCGCTCGAGTTGATGGACTGGGTGGTGCCGTTGTTGAAGTCGCCCCAGTCGCCCCCGTTGAACTTGATGCCGCCCGTCCAGTTGGCCCAGAAGCCGGGCCAGCCGCCCGCAGCGTGGAAGCCCTCGTCGCCCGTGCGTCCGCCGTTGTGGTTGAGGATGGTGTCGACGTAGACGAGCGCGTTGGCGCGGTGGAACTCGTCGACCATGAAATCGAAGGAACGCTCGGTGCCGAAGAAGGTGGGCGACTCGGGTGTGCCGAGGTCGAAGCGCTCGAAGGGGTCGTAGCCCGTGGAGGCGGTCGAAGAGGTCTTAGAGACGGGCGGGAGCCACGTGCTCGAGTAGCCGGCCACGAAGAAGTCGGGCATGCGGTACTCGATGGTGCTCCACTCGGTCTCGAACCATTGGAGCATGACGGTTTGGGGCTGGTTCTCTGCCGCTGCGGTCCCCGCGAGTGCGAGGAGTGAGAGCAGGGTCGCCTGGTTCCGCAAGGAGCGCACGTTGGATCGCATCGATCGCCTCTCTGGTACGAAGGTGAAGATCCCGGCGCACAACCTGCGCCCGATGATGAATCATGCCCCGAAGGAGCTCGGAGTAAACCGTTTTACTCTTGAAATCGGTACACGGTTCGCGCGAGATGAGCCGTGAGGCCCGAGAACGGGCACAAAGGGCCTGCTAAAGCGTTTTACCAGGGGTGTCCGAAACGCGAGCCACGGATCGGGGTTCTCCCCGGTCACGCCGGCTGGATCTCGGCCCTGCCGGGGTTGAGAGGCGGCTCACTGGCGGGTTCACGGGCCAGCTAGACCCGGGAGCAGCACCTTCGCGCCCGAAGCGATCATGCTGCAGGCGAGGGCCGCGAGCAAGATGCCCATGACCCGCGTGACGATGGCGATGCCGTGCACCCCCACCGCCCGGCTTGCCGCCGAGGCCCACCGGAAGCAGACGCCAAAGAGCAGCCCGAAGCCGGCGCACACCACCGTCAGCGCGAGCATCGCCGCCCAGTCGCCTTGGTGCTGCGCCGCATGCAGACTGATGGCAGCGATCGCGCCGGGGCCCGCCACGATGGGGATAGCGATGGGCACGATGGCCAGCGATTCCTTCTCCACAGCAGCGCGCCGCTCCGCGGGCGACTGCGCCTGCCCGCTCGACTTGTTCTGCAGCATCGAGAGTCCCAGGTGCAGGATGATGATCCCGCCCGCGACCTCTAGCGCGGGGATGCTCACCCCGAAGAAGGCCAGGATGTAGTGACCCGCCCACAGGATCGCGACCATGACGATCGTGATCGCAAGGGCGGCGTGCCACGCGGTTGCGTGCTGCTCCTCGCGCGTGAGGTGGCCCGTCATGCCCGCGTAGACGGCCATGTTCCCCAGCGGGTTGGTCACGGTGAAGAGTGTCGCAGCGAGGGGGAGCGCCGCCTCGATGGGCTCGATCATCGGTCTCTCGGGATCTCTCGGGATCAGCTCGCGCCGTGCGCTCAGACGAGGATGCTCGCGGGCGCTTCGAGGTAGCCCTTGACGGTCTGGAGGTAGGCCGCCGCCATCGCGCCGTCGATGATGCGGTGATCGGAGGAGAGCGTCATGCTCATTTCGTGGCCGACGGTCAGTTCGCCGTCGTCGCCGACGACGGGCTTCTTGACGGCGGCCCCGACCGCGAGGATGGCCGCGTTGGGCGGGTTCACGATGGCGGTGAAGTGCTCGACGCCGAACATCCCGAGGTTGGAGATGGTGAAGGTGGCGTCGGACATCTCCTCGATGGAGAGGCCCTTTTCGCGGGCCTTCTTGGCGAGGGTCTTGGTCTGCGCCGAGATGTCGCGCAGGCCGATGGCGTCGGCGCTGCGGAGCGTGGCGACGACAAGCCCGCCCCCGCGCTCTTCGGAGAGTGCGACCGCGACGCCGATGTTGACCGCAGCGTGGAGGTCGATGGACTTGCCGTCGGCGCCCCAGGACGAGTTGACGTAGGGGTGCTCGTGCATGGCGAGGCCGCAGGCGCGCACGAGGAAGTCGTTGACCGAGAGCTTGACGCCCTGCGACTCGAGCTGGGCGTTGAGCTGGGCGCGGAGCGCCATGAGGGCGTCCATGCGCGCGGTGACGGTGACCTGGTAGTGGGGGATGGTCGTCTTGGATTCAACAAGCCGGCGAGCGATGGTCGCGCGCATGTTGTTGAGCTGCACCGTCCGCGCTTCGAGCGTTGCGCCGTAGGCGGGCATCGGGGCGGGCGCGGATGCCGCTGCCGGTGCGCTTGGCGCGGCGCCGCCTGCGGGGGCGTCTTCGACGTCCTTGCGGACGATGCGGCCCGAGGGGCCGGTGCCCGTGATGCCCGCGAGGTCGAGGCCGCGCTCGGCGGCGATCTTCTTGGCGAGGGGCGAGGCGAAGACACGCTCGCCCGAGCCGGCAGCGCCGTTCGCCGCCGGTGCACCGTTCGCAGCCGCGCCCGGGGTAGCGCTGGCGGCAGCGGCTTCTGCGGGTGCGGTTTCCGCAGCGGCGGGTGCGGCCTCGGCGGCGGGTGCGGCGGCCTTGGCCTTGCCGCCCTCGTACTGCGCCTTCACCTCCGCGATGTCTTCGCCCTCTTCCGCGAGCACGCAGATCAGCGCGCCCACATCCACCGTCTCGCCCTCACCGATCAGGATGGCGGCAACGGTGCCGTCGTCGAAGTTCTGCAGCTCCATCGTCGCCTTGTCGGTCTCGATGTCGCCGAGGACATCCCCCGCAGAGGCCTCGTCGCCCTCCTTCACGTTCCAGGCGACGACGGTGCCCTGCTCCATGGTGTCAGAGAGGCGCGGCATGGTGACTTCGATGGGCATAACGAAGGGTCCTTGGGGAGGAGGCGAGTCTGGCAGGCATCATATCCGGCGGGCGACAGAGGGCCGGAGGCTTGGGCCTGAAGAACAAAGTACCGCGAGGCGACCAGGCCCGGTCGAGCGGGCGCACGCGAGCGGTCTGGGGCGACCTGTCGGGGGTGACCGGTCTGGGGCTAGCGGGGCGTGGCCGGCGAGAGGCCTCGTGCGAGCTCGAGCATCTTGTCGAAATCCAGAGGGGTATCCGCCTCACGGTTGGTCTGTTGGCGCACCACGACGACTTCGCTCTCCGGGAACACGATGATGAGCTGGCCCAGGTACCCCTGCGCAAAGAACCCGCCGACGTCGCCGGCCTGCTCCCTGAACAAACGGAGCGCTTGTTCACGCAGCGCAGACCGCAGGTCTGCAAGCGCGGCCTCTCCGCCCACGATGTCCGCCACAGCACGATCGATCGAGCTCGGATCCGACGCTTGGCCCGCGAGTTGAAGCATCGCGTCGGCCTGCGCTGCGGAGATCGTGCCCGAGTCCCGGAGGCGCTCGATGGTCGGGCCGTGCAGCGACACCCGCCACGGCGTGGCGGGCTCGAGCCACCAAAGCAGGCCCGATCGGGCGTAGATCTCGTGGGCGGGTGTGACGCAAGCGCGGACCCATGAGGCCGAGACGATCTGCCTGCCTTCGAAGGCTCCCTCGTTGAGCATCAGTCTTCCGATGCGTGCAGCGTCGATGGCATCGAGCTTGAGCCCTGCCATCCCGTGCGCGTCGCCCGAAGGGTCACGGTACCAGGACCAACGCGTGATCCCGAGGGGGCTCAGTACCCGCTCGGCGATGTACTCGTCTGCCGGGCGATCCGAGACGCGTTCGATGACGCACATGAGCAGGTTGACCGCGTTGTTGTTGTACCGAAACGTGTCGCCCGGCTCGAACTCACACTCCGAAGCCAGGGCGTACTCGTGGGCGCTCTCCGCGGCATAGATCTCACCCGTGCTAAACGCCCCGGCCAATCCCGAGGTGTGATCGAGCAGCATGCGGACGGTGATCTCGTCCTTGCGCCCGCCCGTGAATTCGGGCAGGAGCTCCGAGACAAGCACGCTATCCGAGGCGAGCAGGCCGTCGTCGATCAGCGTGCCAACAGCGAGCGCAACGACCGACTTGGTGCAAGACATCAGCTCGATCGGTCGCAGCTCGCCCTCGTGCCAGAGATGAATGAGGCGGTCGCCGTGCGTGACCGCCAGGGCTTGCCCGCCGGTGCGCCGGACTTCGCGCTCCATCTCTTCGAGCAACCCGCGCGTGTCACCGTCGAGCCCCGCGCTGCTGACCGCGGGGGGCGGCGCATGTGTTCCATCTTCTCCGGGCCCGGTGTACTGCCCCGGTTGTGCGCTCGCGTTCACGCAGAGGCTCAGCAGGGCCAGGCACGCGAGCGATCGCCATTTCACGAGCGATCGTGTCGGAACCGAAGGGGTCCGACTCATCGCAGCGCCTTCTTCACCGCCTCCACGATCTTCCCGGGGTGCGGCAGGTATTCCTGCTCGAGATTCTTCGCGTAAGGCGTGGGCACGTCGTCCGAGTTCACGCGGAGGGGCTGGTGGTCGAGCCAGTCGAAGGCGCGTTCGCAGATCTGGGCCATGACCTCGGAGGCGACGCCGCCGAAGGGCCACGACTGATCGACGACAACAACGCGGTTGGTCTTCTTGACACTCTCGATGATGGCGTCGATGTCCAGAGGCCGGACGGTGCGCATGTCGAGGACCTCGACGTGTATGCCCTCTTCGGCGAGCGTGTCGGCGGCCTCGAGGCAGAAGTTCACGGGGCGGCCCCAGCTGACGAGCGTGCACGCGTCGCCCGCGCGGAGCTTCGCCGCCCGGCCGAAGGGGATCGCGTAGTGCTCCTCGGGCACGTGTCCCTTATCGCCCAGCATGCGCTCGGACTCGAGGAAGAAGACGGGGTCATCGTCCTGGATCGAGGTCGCCAGGAGGCCCTTGGCGTCGTAGGGGCACGAGGGGATGGCGATCTTGAGCCCGGGCACGTTGGAGTAGAGCGCTTCGACGGCCCACGAGTGCGTGGAGCCGAGTTGCCCGCCCGCGCCGTCGTTGCCGCGGAAGACGCAGGGGCAGCCCCACTGCCCGCCCGACATGTAGAGCATCTTGGGGATGTTGTTGAGGATCTGGTCGGCAGCGACGAGAGAGAACGACCAGCTCATGAACTCGATGACGGGGCGCAGGCCGTACATCGAAGCGCCGACGGCGAGGCCGGCGAAGCCGTTCTCGGAGATGGGCGTGTCGATGATGCGCTCGGGCCCGAACTCGTCGAGCATGCCCTCGGAGACTTTGTACGCGCCGTTGTAGTACGCGACCTCTTCGCCCATGAGGAAGACGCGCTTATCGCGGCGCATCTCCTCGGCGAGGGCTTCGCGCAGGGCTTCGCGGAACTGGATGACGCGGTCGCCCTCGCGGGAGGGAAGGGCGGCCACCATCTCGTCGAGCTGGGCGGGCTCAAGCGTTGTCGGCATCGGGGGCGGTTTCCTGCTGGGCGCTCACGGCGCGGGACTTGCGTTTGGCGGAGAGGACAAACGGGAGCACGAAGAAGACGACGACGCATAGGCCGACGGCGATGCCCATGTACCAGAAGAGGTACGAGGGCACTTTGACCTCAACGAGCTCGGGTGAAGATGTCAGGAGCGTCAGCATCGGCTTTGGTCCTGAAGAGGGCGGGTTCGGGTTCGGGTGCGGGGGCGAAGGGAGCGCCTTAGAGCAGCTCGTTCTTCGAACCGTGGACGTAGTGATCGAGCGGCGAGAGGTTGGGCTGGATGTTGGCGTAGACGTCGGAGTAGAGCTCGGTCTCGGGGCTGGGCTCGGGCGCCGCCTCGGCGAACTGCTGGGCTTCCTTGGAGACTTTCTTCGCCTCCTTGCGGATGGCGTCGACCTCGTCCTGGGTGATGAGGCCGCGCTCCTCGACGAGGTAGCGCGTGAGGTTGTCGATGGCGTCGCGCGACTGGTAGTCCTCGACCTCGGACTTCTCGCGGTACTTCTGGGGGTCCGACATCGAGTGGCCCTGGTAGCGGTAGCAGTGCAGGTTGACGAACCCGGGCTTCTGCTCCTCGCGGCAGGCGTCGGCGAAGGGCTTGAAGTCGTCGTAGAGGCGGAGGATGTCGGAGGCGTCGGTCTCCAGGTAGTCGATGCCGTAGGCGTCGGCCTTGGTCTTCATGTCGTGGGCCATGGTGGTCCCGCGTTCGATGGAGGTGCCCATCGAGTACTTGTTGTTTTCGACGATGAAGATGACGGGCGAGCGGAGCTGCCCGTCGAGGTTGGAGAGGTTGAGCGCTTCGTGGAAGGCGCCCTGGTTCATGGCGCCGTCGCCGAGGAAGGCGAGCGCAACGCGTTTGGCCGGCGCGTCGCCGTTGTAGTTGACCGACTCCTTGACGACCTCGTTCTCGTAGCGGGCGGCGAAGGCGAGGCCGAGGCCGAGCGGCGTCTGTGCGCCGACGATGCCGTGACCGCCGAAGAGGTTGTTGGGCTTGTCGAACATGTGCATCGATCCGCCCTTGCCCTTGGCGCACCCGGGGAGCTTGCCGTACATCTCGGCCATACACGCGTTGGGGTGCATGCCCCTGGCGAGGGCGTGGCCGTGATCGCGGTAGGCGGTCACGATGGGGTCGGCGTGCTCGAGGGCGGCGAAGGTGCCGACGACGACGGGCTCCTGCCCGATGTAGACGTGGCAGAAGCCGCCGATCTTGGCCTGCTGGTAGGCCGCCATGGTGCGGAGCTCGAACTCGCGGATGAGGATCATGTCGCGCAGCCAGCCGACGAGCGTCTCCTTGGGGAGCTCGGCGCTGAGTGTGTAGGGTCGCGATTGATCGGTGGTGGCGTTGGTCACAGCCGTCGTCCTCCGCGGTCTGCGGGCAAGGCGGGCAAGGCGGGCAAAAAGAAACACGGCCGCCCCAGAAGAGGCGACCGTCGAGTTTAGCACCGGGTTCCCCGCCTCGGCGTGGGTGTGGGGGAGACTCTCTGACACCATTCCGCGAGGCAGGGGCGTTGATCGGGGCCCCGAGGGGGCGGCTTACTCGTTGCAGTCGGCCGTCGTGAGCCCGAACTGGGCGATGAAGATCGAGAAGTCGTCCAGATCCACGTCGCTGTCGCCCTCGAGGTCGGCGCTGCAGCCGCCGGCGCACTCGGCGGAGCCGTTGCCGAACTGGGCGATGAAGATCGAGAAGTCGTCGAGGTCGACCGTGCCGGTCGCGTCGAGGTCGGCGGTGCAGAGGGCGTCGGACTCGATCTCGACCACGATGGTGATGGAGAGGGGGGCGTTGGGCTGAGCGCCGGGGATGACCTCGTCTGCGACGTTCACGGTGTAGGTGGCGGCGTACAGACCGGGGTCGGCGGAGCCGGTGAAGATGGCAAAGGTGGCGAAGCTGCCGGCCTCGAGGAGCCCGAAGTCGAAGCCCTCGGTCACGCTGAAGACCGAGCTATCGCCCGCGGCACTCGTGCTGACCCAGCGGAGCTTGGCGGTGGGGCCCGCGGCGCTGAGCAGGTTGTGGATGTCGACGGTGCCGGCAACCGAGGGGTCGCCCGCGGTGCGCGTGCCCAGATCCACCACGATCGAGTTCAGGTCGCTGCCCGAGGCGAGTGAGGCGTTGCTGTGCACGACTTCCCGGCCCGTGACGGTGATGACGTCGTCGCCGTCGGCGCTGCCCTTGCCCGCAGAGGCGGAGGTGAGGTCGGTGTTGTCGATCACGATGGTGCCCGAGCGTGCGCCGGGGGTGCCCTGCTCGAGGAGCGTGATGCCGGTGATGTCGGCGGTGTAGGACGCGGGGCCGTAGGGGAAGGCGAGCGCGCGGGTGCGCCAGTCTTCGGTGGTGACGTCCACCGCGAAGTCGCCCCGGCCGATGCTGCGCACCGTCGAGACGATCTCGGTGCGTGATTCGACGGCGTCTCCCGTCGTGCGCACGAGGTAGGTGGTGGGGGTGGCGCCCGTCTTGGTGATCGTCGCGCTCTGGGCGCTGAAGGAGTTACCGACGATCACATCGCCCAGATCGACGCTCATGGCCGAGGCGCCGTCCGCGGGCGCGCTGCCGGTGCCCAGGAAGATCGCCGAGTCGTTGGGCTGGTTGCCCCAGATGGCCCAGACGTACTCGTTGCGGTCAACGAAGGGGTTGCGGTTGCGCTGGAAGTTGGACTGATCGATCGTGTGGTTGCGGTAGAACTCGCGCTCGTCGGCGACGTGCTCGTAGTGCCACTCGAGCAGCGAGGAGAGGTTGCCCATCTGGCCGTTGGCGAGTTGGTTCTCGCTCGAGACGTTGACGAGCGTGTGGTTGAACCGCGTCGCCATGTAGAACATGGCGCGGGCGATTTCGCCTCGGTCCTGGGGGTCGAAGGAGTAGTTGAGCCCGCCGCGGGAGTCGAAGCCGGGGTCCCAGAGTGAGCTCGAGCCTTGGCCGAAGGGCTCGTTGCCGCGCGAGCTGTTGACGGAGGAGATGCAGGGCCGCAGCTGGTGGAAGTCGGTGTACTCGGGCGAGCCGGTGGAGTCGTTGACCATGTGGCTGCGTGGCCAGGTGTGCTCCCGGTTCCAGGTGCTGCCCGAGTCCCAGGTGCTGCTGATCGACCGGCCCGAGTAGACGGTGATGATGTTGGAGGGGTTGTCGAGGTCGCGGTCGGACTCGTCGTAGCGGAAGCGTCCGTTTTGGTAGCTGATCTGCAGGATGCCAGAGTTGATGCGTGTCCGCAGGGCGCTCCGCAGGTTTGAGCCGAGGTTGGCGGGTGTGCTCGAAGCGATGGTGCTCTCGACCGAGGTGTACTCTGCTGCCGGCGGGGCGTACGGGCCCTCGGCAAGGGCGGCAGAGCCCGCGAGGGCGACGAGGGCAAGGGCGGGGCGGTACAACATCTATAAGACTCCTGCGAGGCTTCGGCAGAGGCGGTGCGGCATAGGGGTTGGGCCTGATCAGGTCCCCACCAAGATAGGCGAGTGCAGGACCGATGCCAGCTTTGCGTTGGAATTCGCACCGAGGGGGGCGGTTTCACGCCGAAATCTTTGTATATGCCACCGGGTAGGGAAGATAGGCGTATGAGATCCTGTGCCAGAGTCGGGTCATGTGTACCGAATAGAAAGCAAACAGAGTAGAGAGCGAGCCTGAAACCGTCGTGCAGCCCACCCACCTCATCGCAGCCGGACTCCTCGCAGCCGCGGGGCTCGTTGGGGTCGTTGCGCTCGCGGGTGGCCGCGTGCAGCCGGAGCCAGCAGGCCTGCGGGGGCGCACGCCCATCTCTGATCGTGACCCGGCGGGACGTCGGCCCTCGGGCGACTTCGGCGTAGGGGTTATCGGTCAGAACCGTGCGCAGAACTCCCGCAATATCCTCGCGTCGCAGGCATCGTTCGATCGTGCGCTGCCGACGCTCAGCACCACCCGGTCGGGCCCCGGACGTGTGGGCAGCGAGCCGAGGGAAGCAGAGCGGCCGCGCGTGCGCATCGAAGAGGAGCCCGCCCAACCCGCGACGCGCGGCGGCAACGAGGAGTCGCCTGAGCGCCGTCGGCAAGGCTCGCGCGTGAACCCGCGGATCGACGCCGAAGCCGAGCGCCGCCGGACGCAGATCGCCAAAGAACGCGCCGATCAAGAGCTCGAGAGGCCCCGGCTCGACCAGGCCGAGCAAGACCGGCTCGCCCGTTTGCGCGAATTGCAGGCCCAGCGCGCCGCCCGCAACAACGCCGAGGCAGATACCCCTAGCGCGGACGCGCCCACCATCGAAGAACTCCGCTCGATACTCGAAGAGCAGCAGGCGAGTGATGAGGTCGATCTGGGCGAACCCTCGCGCGAAGACATCATCGCCCAGCTCCGCGCGCAGCTCGAGCAGATCCTCGCCGAGCGCCGGGCCAACGGCAACAACGGGGGCCGCACAACCGGGGGCTCGGGCGGAAGCGGGGGCTCGAACGCCGGCGGCTCGGGTGGCGGCACCAACAACGGCTCCGGCGTTGGCGGCAATTCCGGGGGCAATTCCGGGGGCGGTTCTGGGGGCAACTCCGGGGGCGGGGGCGGGGGCAACACCGTCACCACCGGCGACGACGACCCGCCCTTCAGTTTCGCGCCCCTCAGCACAGCCCTGCCCACTGTCGGCCCCTCGGTCACAGAGGGCGGGGTGACGGCGGCCCTGCAGTGGTACCCCGTCGAAGTCCCGTCTTGCAGCGATCTGACCGAAGGGGCAGCCCGGGTGCTCGACCTGCTCGTGCGTGTCGACGGGCCAGACGCACTGGTGAGTGTGGACGCGCAGACACAGGGCCGGGGCATCACGCTCGCGGGGGGCGGGTTGATCGAAGCCAACCGCCCCGACGGCCAGCCCGATCGCGTGCCGACGGGCCCCGTCGCCAGCGCTCTCCCCTGCACGCTCGCCGACACGTTCGTAGACATCTCCTCCGACCCGGGGTTCATCCTCTTCTCGAGCATGTTCACACCGGCGGGCGAGGTCCCGGGCAAGGTGATGTTCGAGGCCGCCAGCCTGCGGGCCGATTCGGGCATCGTCGGCGACGCTCAGCTGGGCAGCGAGGGCTTCTACTTCCGCGTGGCGCGGGTGGTGATCGACGAGGCTGTGACGGGCCTCGGCGGGACGATCGGTGTCGCGTTCCGCGAGGCGGAGACCGGGTCGATCCTGAGTTTCAACCTGCTCGTGCCCGACTGCTCGACCTGCTTCAGCGATACCAGCACAGGCGACCCCAGCGACCCCAGCGACCCTGGCGACCCCGGCAACGGCGGTGATCCCGGCGATGGTGGCGACCCCGGCAACGGCGGCGATCCCGGCGATGGCGGCGACCCGGGCAACGGCGGCGATCCCGACCCCGATCCTGATCCTGATCCCGATCCAGATCCCGACCCCGATCCTGATCCTGATCCAGACCCCGATCCGGACCCCGAGCCCATCGAGGCTGGCGCGGTGTGGCTTGAGGTCAACCGCCCGGCAATCACATGCGCATTCCCCGTTGATTTCGAGCTCGACGCGGGCTGGATCACGCGCGATCTTTATGTCCGCCTGGACTCTCCGGACGACGTGCTCGCGGTGGCCTTCGGTGTCGACAACCCGAGCGGGCTGCGCATCGAGGGGGGGCTCGTGTACCAGTCCGCGATCGGGAACAACCGGCCTCCGGCGCCGGAACTGATCGATGTCTTCCCCTGCGTCGAGTTCGATTCGTTCTTCGACCTGGACGGCGTGGACTACATCATCCTCGCCCAGCCGAACCAGGCGGACTGGGGCGATTTCGCGGAGGCGGCGTACGCCACGCTCGGCAACGCGCCGCAGGCGATGCCCCTCCCGGAGCTTTTCCCCAACGAGCCGGGCTTCTACGTCCGGCTGGCCCGTGTGACGGCGACGCCCGAGACGGTGCTCTCGGGCTCGTTTAACCTCATCGTGAACGAGTTCGGCACGGGCGACGCGTTCCGCCTGGTCTTCACCATCCCGCGTGTCGGCGGGGAGTAGTCTGGGCTCGGGTAAAGGGAGGCCCGCCCCGAGGGGGCTGTCGGCAGCCTGGGTCCCTTCGACGGGTATATTCGCTCACCACGCCGCCCCCGCGGCGCCCGGTTGGCGGCAGCGGGATCGGCGCAACAGGAGCGCCCCATGCCCGGATCATTCCGCGTCGGCTGCCACGCTGCAGCACTCTTCGCCCTCTCGCTCGCCCCCGCATCGGCCCTCGCTGCCGAGGTCGACCTCCCGCGGTTCCCCTCGGTGAGCCCCGACGGCGCGACCGTTGTCTTCAGCTGGCGCGGGGACCTGTGGAGCGTGGCTTCCGACGGCGGGCAGGCCATCCGCCTCACGGCCCACCCTGCCGACGAATCGCGCTCGGCGTGGAGCCCGGACGGCGGGCTCATCGCCTTCGAGTCCGACCGCGACGGGCCGCGCGGCGTGTACACCATGAAGCCCGACGGGACCGACGTGCGCCGCGTCTCCAACATCGCCGGCTCGCTCACCCTCTCGGGCTTCACCGCGGGGGGCGACGCGCTGCTCGTCTCGGGCTTCCTCGAGGGCGACGTCTACCGCGGCGCACGCCCCTACACCGTCCCCGTCGAGGGCGGGCCCGTCGAACGCCTGCACGACGCCTTCGGTCAGATGCCCGCTGCGCACGCCGGCGGCGAGGTCTACGTCTTCGAGCGCGGCGGCTCGCGCACCACGCGCCGGCACTATCGCGGCCCCGATGACCGCGACCTCTTCCTCTACGACGCGGGCGACAGCACCTTCACCCGGCTCACCGAGTGGGCCGGCAACGACAACATGCCCGTCTTCCTCGACGACGACACCGTTGCCTTCCTCTCCGACCGTGCGGACATGACCGTGAACGTCTGGGCGCTCGACCTGGGCGACGACGACTCGGAGGCCTACCCCCTCACCAACCACACCGACCGCGACGCCCACGGCTTCGCTGTCAGCGCCGACGGCAGCACCATCGTCTTCGCCAAGTGGGACGGGCTCTACGTCGTCAACCCGCGCGGCAAGCAGGTGCGCGAGGCGAGGCGGCTCGAGATCTCTGCGCCCGACGACGGCTCGGCCGACGCCGAGCTCCGCCGAGTCAACTCCGACGTGAGCGAGGCGCGGCTCAGCCCCGACGGGAAGACGATGGCCTTCGTCGCCTTCGGCGATGTCTTCGTGCGCTCGATGGACGACGACAGCCCGACCCGCCGCGTCACCGAGGGCATGGCCCGCGAACGCGACATCGCCTGGTCGCCCGACAACGGGCGGCTCTACTTCGTCTCCGACGAGGAGGGCACGAGCAGCATCTACGCCGCCACAGTCGAGCTGACCCGCGGCGAGCTCAAAGACCGCTTCACCGAGGCGACGACCCCCGAAGAGGAAGAAGCTGCCGAAGAAGAGCCGGTCGAGGAGGCGAGCGAACCCGCAGAAGAGGGTGACGAGAAAGAGGCTGCTGAAGAAGAGGCGGCAGAAGAGGAAGAAGAGCAGATCGATCACGGCCCGCGCTGGGCCGACGCGCTGCGCTTCTCGATCGAGGCGATTCATGTGGACGGCGTCGAGGCACGCATCCCCGCGCCCTCGCCCGACGGGACCAAGCTCGCCTTCCGCGCAGGGCGCGGCAGCCTGCACGTGCTGGACCTCGTCACAGGCGACCTGACCGAGCTCTTCGAGAGCTGGGACTTCGGCATGGACTTCCGCTGGTCGCCCGACGGCGAGCACATCGCCTTCCACCGCGACGATGAGAACTTCAACTCCGACATCTACATCGTTCGCGCCGACGGCTCCGCGCCCGCGGCCAACATCTCCAAGCACCCCGACAACGAGTTCGACCCCCGCTGGTCGGGCGACGGCAAGATCCTCGCCTTCCTCTCCGAGCGCGTCGACGGGTACGACGCCTACATGGTCATGCTCGACCGTGACCTGGAGGCGCTGACCGACCGCGAGCTGCAGGAGTACTTCGAGGAGCAGGGCAAGGCCGCCCGCAAGCGCGGCGCGATCGACCCGATCGACTTCGCGGCACCTGAAGAAGAGGCGGGCGAAGAGCAGGCAAACGAAGAGGAAGCGAACGAAGAGCAAGCAAACGACAAAGAAGCCGCCGAGCCAGCCTTTACCGACGAGGACCTCGCCGACGCGTACCGCAGGCTCCGGCGGGTGAGCAGCTTCATCGGCAACGAGACGCAGATCGAGCTGCTCCCTTCGGGCGAGACGCTCATCGTGCAGGCCTCGGGCGGCGCCGGCGGTCGGTCGGGCCTCTACACCATCAAGTACAACGGAGCCGACGCCGAGCGGCTTATGGGCACCGCGAGCATCCAGCACCTCTCCGCCGACGGCAAAACGCTCGTGACCGTCTCGGGCGGCCGGGCGTCGACCGTCGGTTCGACGGGCGGCTCGACGAAGGCCATCGGGATCAGCGCCGAGACGCGCGTCGACCGCGCCGAGCTCTACGCCGGCATGTTCGAAGAGATGGCCCGCACGCTCGGGATGACCTTCTACCACAACGACATGAAGGGTCTGGACTGGGAGCGCATCAGCGCCGACTACAAGACCCTCGCGGTGCGCGCCCGCACCCCCGGCGAGTTCGCGTGGGTCGCCTCCTACTACATGGGTGAGCTCAACGCTTCGCACCTCGGTGTCTCGACCCGCGGCGGGTTCAGTGCGCCGGACTTCCGATCGTCGGGCAGGCTCGCGATCGACGCCGTGCCGCTCAAGTTCCACGATGCTGGGCGAACCGGTGCCCACTGGGGCTACGAGGTCCAGCGCGTGCTCCCGCTCGCGGCCACGGACGACGGCGAGATGGGCCTGATGCCGGGCGACACCATCGTTGCGATCGACTTCGAGCCCTTCGGTCAGGCCGACACGCTCGACAGCATGCTCGCGGGCAAAGTGGGCGATGAGGTGGTGCTGACCGTGCGGCGACTCGTCGACGGCGAGGAGGTCGAACTCGATCTCCTCCGCACGCCGATCTCGACGGGCGCGGAGCGCAGCCTGCGCTACGACGACTGGCAGCGCTCGCGCGCCGCACGCGTCGATGAGCTCTCAGGCGGGAGGCTCGGCTACCTGCACATCCGCGCGATGGGCACCGCTGATCTCATCGAGTTCGAGCGCGATCTCTACGCTGCGGCGTACGGCAAGGACGGGCTCATCATCGATGTCCGCTCCAACGGCGGCGGGTGGACGACCGACCGCGTCCTCGCGTCGATCATGTACCCGACGCACGCCTACACCATCCCGCGCGGCGCCGACCCCATCGCCGGCCAGGGCTACCCGCGTGATCGACTGTATATCCAGCGTTTCACCGGCCCCATCAACATGCTCTGCAACGAGAAGAGCTTCTCGAACGCGGAGATCATCTCCCACGCCTTCAAGACCCTCGGGCGGGGCACGCTCGTCGGGCAGGAGACCTACGGGGGTGTGATCTCAACGGGCCGCTTCACGCTGCTCGATGGCTCGACCGTCCGCCAGCCCTTCCGCGGGTGGTACCTCCCGGATGGGCAAGACATGGAGAACTACGGTGCTGTGCCCGACATCATCGTGGAGCAGACGCCCGAGGACGAGGCGGAGGACGCCGACGAGCAGCTCAAGGCGGCCGTCGCCGACCTGATGAAGCGCCTCGACTGATCCCCGCGGGCGGGTCACAGAGCCGCTCCGCCGACAAACGACAGCGGGCCGCCCGAGTGGGCGGCCCGCTTTTCGTTGGCGATCAGTTAATCAACCAGCTTGTCAATCAAGCAACCATTGCTCCGAACAATCGTCCGGAGCCGGCGCTTCGAAGGCATCAGCGCCGGCGACGCAGGCCCGCGATACCCGCGAGGCCCAGCATGGCCGCTGCACCGGGCGCGGGGACGATCGAGACGTTGTCGATGGTCAGCGTGACGTCGGCGTTCTCGGGGGTAACGCCGGGAATCGCAACCGCGAGGATCTGCACACGGCGGATGTTGGCGTAGATATCCGCAGCGTTCCCGCCGGGAGGGCCCGAGAGCGAGAGGCTGGCGAGGTCGATATCGAAGCTCACGTTGGTCGAGAAGGGGCCGGGGAAGACGAGGTCCGAGTTGCCGGTGGTCAGGCCGAAGGCGTTGTTGAAGCTCGTGAACCGGACGAAGAAGGCGATCGGCGCCGTCGTGGTGACATCGAAGGAGAGGCGGTTGATATCGCCCGCGGCGTAGTCGCCGTCGAAGGCGCCGCCCGAAGCGGAGTCCGAGCCGCGGAAGACGGTGCCGAAGGTGGGTGAGCCGGGGAAGCCCGCGAAGTTGCCGGTGTTGACGGTCTCGGTGAGGGCGCCGCCCGCGAAGCCGGCGGGGGTGCCGTCACCCGCGGGGCCGCTCCAGCCGGCGTTGTCGGTGTCGAACGTCTCGGTGAAGGGGCTGGGTGTCGGGACGGGGATAACGATGCCTGCGAAGGCGACGGAGGAGCAGGCCGTCAGGGCGGCCGCTGCGGTAATCAAACGCATAGGTATCTCGACTCTCTTTGTGCCCGGAGACTCCGGGCGCTCTCTCTGGTCCAGCGGGGCTACACAGGGTCCGCCGTTGCGATGACCATTGTTGCGACTCAGTCTCAACGGGTCAACGGTCTTCTTGTCGAACCTGCGCACAGAAGTGATTGCGCGGCTGTCTCTCCGGTGTTGTGTCGCGGGGCGTCGAGTCATCTGCCCCTGACAGAACGCTCCCGGTTCAACCCGGCTTCTCCATCGTTTGCGTGCGCGGTCTTGCATCGTGGTCGTTCTTCTGCCCTTGGCGTCACGCGATCCGAGCCGCGTGCATCTAAACCACGCCCCCGTTGAGAGATGGGGGCTTTTGTGTGCGCGCCAGCCGGCTGCTGCGGGCCGCGCCTCGGCCGCGAGTGGGGCGGCGTCGTGAAACGAGGGGGCCCCCGTTTCGGTACAACATCTTCCTGCTGGCGGTCTGCCTGTCTGATCGCCGGCGTTGGATGCCCGGTTGGGAGCGTCTCGCCGCGTCCGCCATCACCCACGGAGAACCCCATGTCGACTGTTTCTTTCCGCACCATCCGACGGGGCACGCTGTGCGCCGCCCTGCTGTCCTGCGCGGGCACAGCCTTCGCTCAGGACGGCTTCTCGCCCGACGCTGCGATGATCCTGTCTCCCGACATCTCGGAATCCCACATCGCCTTTGGCTACGCCAACGACCTGTGGCTCGTGCCCATCGAGGGCGGAACCGCGACCAAGATCGCGAGCGCTGCCGGCACCGAGTTCCGCCCCCGATTCAGCCCCGACAACCAGACCATCGCCTTCGTCGGCAACTACGAGGGCAACCGCGACATCTACACCGTCGCGGCCTCTGGCTTCGGCAACCCCGAGCGCGTCACCTACCACCCCGCTGGTGAGTTCCTCTGCGACTGGACGCCCGACGGCGATCTGCTCTTCCATACCAGGCTCAAGCACGATCACCCCAAGGCCGCCAACCTCTTCACCGTCGGCGCCGCGGGCGGCCTGCCCGAGCAACTGCCCGTGCCCTACGGCACGCTCGGCGCCATCTCGCCCGATGGCAAGTGGCTCGCCTACACACCCCACACGCGCGACCAGCGCACCTGGAACCGCTACCGCGGCGGCATGGCGACCGACATCTGGCTCTTCAACCTCGAAACCTTCGAGTCGCGCAAAATCACCGACTTCGACGGCACCGACACTCAGCCCATGTGGTCCGCCGACGGTAAGACCGTCTACTACCTCTCCGACGGCGGCGACGAGCACCGCATGAACGTCTGGAAGTACGACGTCGCTTCGGGCGACCACACGCAGGTCACCGAGTTCGCCGAGTACGACGTCCGCAACGCCTCGATCGGCCCCGGCGAGCGCGGGCGCGGCGCCATCGTCTTCCAGCTCGGCCCCGAGATCCGCGTCCTCGATCTCCGCTCGGGGCGCTCCGAGAGCGTCGACATCACGATCCCCGGCGAGCGCAAGAAGCTCCGCTCGCAGGTCGTCGAAGCCTCGCCCTACCTCGTCGGCGGTGACATCTCCGCTACGGGCAAGCGCGTCGTCGCGGAGGCGCGCGGCGAGATCTGGACCCTCCCCGCGGAGGACGGCATCACCCGCAACCTCACCATGACCGACGGCGTCGCTGAGCGCTCGCCGATCTGGTCCCCCGACGGACGCTGGATCGCCTACCTCTCCGACGCCACCGGCGAGTACGAGGTCTACGTCACGCAGTCCGATGGCAAGGGCGAGACGCGCCAGCTCACGACCAACGGCGACACCTGGCGCCAGCTCGTCAACTGGTCGCCCGACTCCGAGAAGATCCTCTTCACCGACAAGACCGGCGCCCTCTACATGCTCGACGTCGAGTCGGGCAACGAGACCCATGTCGCGACGGACGTCAGCGGCTGGCCCCCCTCCAGCGCGAGCTGGTCGCACGACTCGGCCTGGATCACCTTCTCGCTGAGCGACCCCGGCAACGGCAACGGCGTCGTCCACATCTACAACGTCGAGACGGGCGAGATCGCTGCCGTCACCAGCCCCATGTTCAACACCTCGTCCCCGGTCTTCGACCGCGCGGGCGAGTACATGTACTTCTCCTCCCAGCGCACCTTCAACGCCCCGACCTTCTCCGAGGTCGACAGCACCTGGGTCTACCAGGACACGGGCCTCCTGATCGCGGTGCCCCTGAACGCGGACGTCGAGAGCCCCTTCGAGCTCACCAACGACGAAGAAGAGTGGGAGGAAGAAGACGAGTCCGAAGAGTCGACCGACGAGGGCGACGAGGCGGCAGAGGGTGAGGCTGAGGAACTCGACCCGGCGTTCGAGGCCTACGACCTCGAGCACCCCCTCTGGGGCCGTTGGGAGGGCGAGGTCATGGGCCTCGACAACGTCAACATCATGGGCCAGCAGGTCTTCCCCGACGCCTCCATGCCCTACAGCATGGTCGTGCTCGTGACGAAGGAGGGCGATGTGCTCCTGCAGTCCGAGTTCCAGGGCGAGACGAGCTCCCCCGACTCCGCGGTGTGGGACGCCGGCGCGGGCACCCTCACCACCTCCAACAACGAGCAGGGCATCGAGTCCGTCACCGTCTACACCCTCGACGGCGACACGCTGAGCGGCGAGTGGTCGCTCACGTTCCCCGAGATGCTCGGCGGCGGCAGCTTCAGCGGCTCGACCACACTCGAGCGCACCGGCGATGAGATCGACGTCGAGACCCTCGAAGAGGTCGCCGAAGAGGCGGGCGACGCTTCGGGCGGCGACGAGGACGAGCCCGTGGTCATCGACTTCGAAGGCTTCGAGGCCCGCGGCATCCTCCTGCCCGCGAGCCCCGGCAGCTTCGGCAACCTCGCGGTCAACGACAAGAACCAGCTCCTCTATGTCAGCCAGGGCGGGGGCGTTCCCTCTATCAAGATGATCGACGTCTCCGACATCGAAGACGGCGAGAAGAACGTCCTCACCGGCGCCTTCGGCTTCTCGATCTCGGGCGACGGCAAGAAGATGGTCGTCGCTTCGTTCCAGGGCTTCGGCACCGCGAACGCCGGCTCGGGCGCTTCGGTCAAGGCCCTCGACCTCTCGAACACCCAGATGCGCGTCGACCCCCGCGACGAGTGGCGCAACGTCGTCACCGACGCATGGCGCCGCTTCCGCGACTTCTTCTACGACGAGAACATGCACGGCGTCGACTGGGACGCGGTGGGCGAACGCTACATCGGCCTCGTCGATGATGCCGTCACCCGCGAGGACGTCAGCATGATCATCCGTGAGATGATCTCCGAGCTCAACGTGGGGCACGCCTACTACAACGGCGGCTCCTCCGAGTCCGAGCCCTTCGTCAACGTCGGCATGCTCGGCGTCGACTTCGCCCTCGGCGCCGACGACGACGGCAACGAGGCCTACATGTTCTCGCACTTCTACCACGGGGGCGATTGGGACGTCGAGCACCGCAACCCGCTGCTCATGCCCGGCATGGACATCCAGAAGGGCACCTACCTGCTCGCGGTCAACGGCCTGCCCGTTGATACAGCGGTCGACCCCTGGGCCGCATTCCAGCGCACCGTGGGTGAAACGACCATCCTCACCGTGAGCGACTCGCCCGTGATGGACGAGGAGGCCCGCGAAGTGATGGTCGTGCCCCACGCCCCCGGCCGGGAGTACGAGCTGCGCTACCGCGCCTGGATCGAAGCCAACCGCCAGTACGTCGACCTCAAGACCGACGGCGAGATCGGCTACATCTACGTCACCAACACCGCCATCGACGGGCACAACGACCTCGTCCGCCAGTTCTTCGGCCAGCGCGAGAAGGCGGCGCTCATCATCGACGAGCGCTGGAACGGCGGCGGCTTCCTGCCGCACCGCCTCATCGAGGTGCTCGATCGCCCCGTCCGGAACTACTGGGCGCTGCGTGACGGCCAGAGCTGGCAGTCGCCCAGCGACGGGCACCAGGGCCCCAAGGCCATGCTCATCAACGGGCTCGCGGGCTCGGGCGGCGACATGTTCCCCGCACTCTTCCGCCAGCACGAGCTCGGTGCACTCATCGGTACCCGCACCTGGGGCGGCCTTGTCGGCATCACCGGCATGCCCGCGATGATCGACGGCTCCTCCGTCTCCGTCCCCAACTTCGCCTACTACGAAAAGGACGGCACCTGGGGCATCGAGGGGCACGGCGTCGACCCGGATATCGAGGTCATCGACGACCCCGCGCTGATGGTCACGGGCGACGATCCGCAGATCGATGCCGCCATCGAGCACCTCATGAACGAGCTCAAGACCAAGCGCTACATCCCCGTTCCCAAGCCGGCCGGTCCCGATCGCAGCGGCATGGGTATCACCGAGGAAGACAAATAATCACCCGTAACCGGGTGCCCCAACTTCCTGCTTTAGCCATGTTCACACAGGCCCCTCAAGGGGGCCTTTTTTTGTGGGTTGTGTGCGGGTTGTGGCGCGAGTAAAGAACGCGCAATTCTCGACAGTCAGGCGAGATATCCCGATATCGCGCTTGCATCGCCCCCAGTCGCGGCTATCTTTGACTTGGAGTAACAGTTCGCCTGCACAGCGTTCTGTAGATAAGTCATAGGGATTCCATTTATCCGCTCAGTCAGGCGGAGGGAGTTTGAGAGATGATTAAGGCTTTTGCTGCGCTCGCATGCGCAGGTGCGGCCGCGTCCATGGCCTCGGCCACCGCGACCTTCACGTTCGACGACCCCACAGGCGGCAACGAAGTGTCCGTCATGGGTGGTAACGCTACGTACGACGCGAGCGTTGTCGTTGAGCTCACCGTGGACGCTCCGGACCTCGGCGCGCCCATCACCTTCGATACCAACCTGGATATCGATTTCACCATCAGCTCGCCCCTGCAGTTCAGCGGGACGACCTTCGCCACGATCGCCGGCACCTTCGCCTGGACCGACGCGATGACGGGTCAGTCCATCCTGAGCGGCAGCTTCGACGGCGGTCAGCTCTTCGTCTTCTCCGGCGTCGGCGGCATCGTCGCCTCCGGTGAGATCAACATGGGCAACCTCGTCTACACCCCCGGCGAGCTCCTCACCCCCCCCAACCAGAACGTGGAGAGCTTCGCTGCTCTCGACGCCTCCTGGACCCTCACCAACATCCAGGTCGCCAACGGCGGCAACCTCGTTACCGACAACGGTAACGGCCCCGAGATCAACGACTTCACCGCCAACTCCGCCTTCACCGGCACGGCGCTGCTCACCGTTGTTCCCGCCCCCGGCGCTGTTGCGCTCTTCGCCTGCGGCCTCGGCGTCGCTTCCCGCCGTCGTCGCTAATACCGACGCAGCGGACACCGGGCGTCGCCCTGAAGCGACACAATCCCCGTGACCAAACTCGACGGCCGTCCTCTTCTGAGGACGGCCGTTTTAGTTTTTGCTCAAAGCCGCATTCGCCTCTGCGCACACACAAGCCTGCGCACCAAGCGGTCTCCGACTAAACAGCGCACAGGGTTGGTTGGGTTACGCGTCGGGAGAGGGGTGCGGGAAGAGTCGGGCCGCCGCCTCTTCGTAGCGTGCGACGGTCCCGCGCACCACGTCCGCCGGCAGTTCGGGCCCGGGGGCCGTCTGGTCCCACGAGCCCGCGTCGCAGAGGCCCTGGAGGTAGTCACGCACGAACTGCTTATCGAAGCTCTCCTGTGCGGAGCCTGGATTCCACGCGCTCGCCTCCCAGTAGCGTGAAGAGTCGGGGGTGAGCGCCTCGTCGATGAGCATGACGGCGTCCGGGTCGAGCGGGCCGTCCTCGTCGCACGACTCCAAGGGCACACCGAACTCGAACTTGGTGTCCGCGAGGATGAGCCCCGCCGAACGCGCGTGCTCGTGGGCTGCGGCGTAGATAGAGAGGCTGATCTCGCGCAGCCGCTGCATCAGCGCCTCGCCGACGGCGCTGGCGGCCTGCGCGAAGGAGATGTTTTCGTCGTGCTCGCCCACCTGCGCCTTCGTGGCGGGGGTGAAGACGGGCTCGGGGAGCTGAGAGCCGCGTTCGAGGCCCGCGGGCAGCTTGATCCCGCAGACGCCCCCGGTCTTCTGGTAGTCCTTCCAGCCCGAACCATCGAGGTAGCCGCGTACCACGCATTCCACGGGGACCACCCGGCACTCGCGTGCCACGGTGCTGCGGCCCGCGAGCGCCGACTGCTGATCCTGCGTGAGGCCGAGCCCCTCGGGGGGCGCACCGCCCAAGACGTGCGTGCGAGCGAGGCCGCGCGACTCGATGAAGCGAAACCACTCGAGGCTCATGCCCGTCAGGATGCGCCCCTTGCCGGCGATGGGGGTGGGCAGCACGACATCGAAGGCGGAGAGTCGGTCTGTCGCCACGATGAGGACCGCCCGGTGCCCGCCCACGGGTTCGGGCAGCGCGTACAGGTCGCGCACCTTTCCGCTCCGGCGGTCGGCGAGTGGGAGATCTGTCGATTCGACCGCATCGTGAGGCATGTTTGCATCGTACATAAGGGACCGGGCCTCGGTTCCCGCGCCGCGCGGCGGGGGATGGACAACCACGCCCGCGTGCGCGACACTGCCCTGCTTCTCATGCTCAGCTTCTACGCCCCCAATCCCGACGAGCACGCCGAGGTCTTCGCGATCGCCAAGCCCGGCGTTGCTGTGCCCGCGCGTGTGCATCGCGTTCCGGGCGAGGGCGAGTCGCCGGCGGTGCTGGCCTTCGAGGGCCCGACGCGCGAGGCGATGGCGGTGGGCGTGTCGTACGACGCGGGCCCTGTCGGGGCGTACGCGCTCAAGACATGCTTCTTGCCCCAGCGCGTGGCGCCGTACATGCTGCCGTTGGAACTCGCCCGCCACCGGCTGATGCGCGTGCTGGAGTCGCTCGAAGAGTGGCGGCTGACGGCGTTGCCCGCGGACAACCCCGCGATGCGGCGCATCGAGGCGGCGCGCGAGCGGTTCACGCGCGCGCTCGTCGAAGGCCCGGTCGGCAACGGGACCTATGACCCGCGCCAGGCGCAGCTCGCCGAAGAGGCGCTCGCTGCTGCGATCGAGGCGGGTGACGCGCTCGCGCTCGAGCACGCGGGGCGGGCGCTGCGCGAGCGCTTCGAGGACCGTGCGTCTCCGCCGCCCCCCTTCGGCTGCGCGGTGCACCCGGAGCGCTTCGCCGAGCCGTTGCAGCGTGTGCTGGCATCGCGCTTCGCGTTTATGACCTGCCCGATGCGCTGGCGCGACATCGAGCCTTCCGAGGGCAAGTTCACGTTCGTGCGCACCGACAAGTGGGTTGAGTGGGCGGTCCGCCACGGGAAGGTGCCCGTCGTCGCGGGGCCCGTGCTCGATCTCGCCAAGGGCGGTACCCCCGAGTGGATGCACATCTGGCGGCACGACTACGAGACGCTGCGCGAGTGCGTGTACGAACACGTCACACGGGTCGTCACGCGCTACCGGCGCACGGTCAGCCGTTGGACGGCTTGCGCGGGGCTCAACCTCAACGACGACTTCTCGCTCTCGGTCGATCAGATGGTGGAGCTCACGCGCCTGGTGATCCACGTGATCCGCAAGCTCCAGCCGTCGGCGAAGGTCACTGTGGATCTGGACCAGCCCTTCGGTATGCACACCGCGCGCAACACCGAGTCGATCCCCCCGAGGCTGTACGCCGAGCTGGTGCTCGATTCTGGTCTGCAGGTCGATGCGTTCGGGCTGCGCGTGCAGGTGGGGGACCCCGCGCCCGGTCGTGAGTCTCGAGACCTGTTGCAGATCGCGCGGATGGTGGGTGACTTCGCGGAGCTCGATCGCCCGCTGCACATTACTGCGCTGGGCGCGCCTTCTGAGCGTGCGCGAGACGGCGCGGGCGGCCGGTGGCACGCGGACTGGTCGCCCGAGGTGCAGGCCGAGTGGCTCGCGCACGCAGCGACCGTCTGTGCTGCGCATCCTGCGGTGCAGTCGATCTGCTGGCAGACGCTCTACGACGCGGAGGACCCCGCGCGCGAGCCGGTGATGCCGGCGGGCGGGCTCATCACGAGTTCCGGGGCCGCCAAGCCCGCGCTCGCCCGCGCGGGTGAGATCGCTGCGGCGCTGCACGGGCGGACGCTGCCCGGCCTGCGCATGTGGCCCGACGCGCTGCCCGCACCGGCATGAGTGATCGCGCGAGCTATACGCGGTTGCCCGCGGCCCTGCTCGGGCTCGCATGCCTGGTGCTGGTGGTGGTATCGGCCGCCGATGCGCCGCCGCCCAACGCACTGACGCCCGTGGTTGTGGATGTAAACAGTGCTCCGGCGCAGCGGCTCGAGCTGCTGCCGGGGATCGGTCCGGCGATGGCGGGGCGGATCGTCGCCGATCGCGCAGAGAACGGGCCATTTCAGTCGATCGATGACCTCCGCCGGGTGCGGGGCATCGGCCCGAAAACAGCGGCGGCGATCGCCCCGCACGCGGTCGCGGGGCCCGCGGGCCTAGAGTGAAGCTCGGGCGAGGTTTGGTATCGCGCCCGGAACGCCCCGTATGACACCGCCCACCGGCGATATCCCGCACGCGAGCGCTGTCGCGGCGCACCCCGCGGTCTCTGAGATCGCTGGCAGGCTTGCGCGCGGATCCAAAGCGAGTGC
This sequence comes from uncultured Phycisphaeraceae bacterium, assembly GCA_964576725.1. GTDB lineage: Bacteria > Planctomycetota > Phycisphaerae > Phycisphaerales > UBA1924 > OFTM391. The sequence goes on along the minus strand of CAZNUZ010000030.1, from coordinate 2,090 downwards.
GATCGGCAGCGCGGGTTCGTCAACGGCGTTTGTCGTCGGAGCGATCGCGCGAGAACTCAACAGGCCTGTGCTGATGGTCGTCGCGCACCTCGACGACGCGGAGGAGGCGGTCGACGAACTCGAATCGGTCGGCGTGCCGGCGTGGCGCGTGCCGGCGCTCGAGGTGCTGCCCGGCGAGACGTCGGTGAGCCTCGACCTCTTCGCCGAGCGTTTGGCGCTGATCGAGCGCGTGGAGCAGGGCGGGGCGCTGCGGGAACACGAGGCGGGCGTCCTCGTCTGCCCGGTGCAGGCGCTGATGCAGCGGGTCCCCGCGCGCGCGCGCCGGGCGGGCATGATGCTCACGCTCCACGAGGGCGACGAGCAGGGCCCCGAGGCGATCGTCCGCTGGCTGGGCGATGCGGGGTACCAGCGGCTGGATTCTGTGGAAGAGCCCGGCGATTTCGCGCTGCGCGGCGGGATCCTCGACATCTTCCCCGCCAGCGCCGACGAGACGGGCGCCGTCCGCCTCGATTTCTTCGGCGATGAGATCGAGTCCATCAACGAGATCGACCTCGCCACCATGGGCTCGGACCGCCGCGTGGAGAAGATCGAGCTCGTTGCGCGACTTGAGGGCGCGGACCTCGCGGGTTCGGACGACGCGTCGCTCTTCGACTCGCTGCCGAAGTCGTGCGCGGTCGTGCTCGCGGAGACGCTCGAGGCGACGGAGCAGGCGCGCGGCTACTTCGAGCGCGTCACCGACGCTGTGGGCATCCTCACGCCCCCCGAGGTCATGAAACGTCTGACCGATGGCTTCGGCTGTTTCTGCGAGATCAACCAGTTCACTGCTGCGGCGACGGGCGACGAGCCCATCGGCCTCCCGGCTCGGCCGTTGCCCGAGTTCCCGCGCGATGCGCCCGACGCGGTACGCGAGCTCGCTGCGATGAGCGCGGAGTGCGCGGTGACGGTCGTGTGCCAGAACGAGGGCGAGCGCTCGCGCTTCGGTGAGCTCCTCGCCGAGCACGCGCCCGGTGCGCACGTGCCCGCGGTTGTGGGCTACGCCCACCGCGGCTTTGTCTGGGGCGAGCACGACGAAGAGGGGGGGATCAGCGCGGTCGTGCCCTACCACGAGCTCATGCACCGCTACCACACCAGGCGGCGCATCCGGCGGATCAAGGGCACTCGGAACACCGATACCTTCCTCGAGCTCGTCGCGGGCGATTACGTCGTTCACCAGGATCACGGCGTCGCCAAGTTCCTCGGCCTCAAGCAGATGGCGCCCAAGCGCTCCGCAAACAAGGCCAAGACCTCCGCCAAGAGAGCCAAAGAAGACCCCGAGGAGTACCTCACCCTCGAATTCGCCAAGGGCGCGAAGCTGCACGTGCCCGTTGCGCAGATCGACCGGGTGCAGAAGTACATCGGCGGGTTCTCGGGCAAGCCGCCCTTGTCGGCGCTGGGCGGCAAGCGGTGGCAGCGTCAAAAGGACGACGCGAAGGAGAGCGTGCGCGATCTGGCGGCGGAGCTCCTGCGCGTGCAGGCGGCGCGCGAGCACACGCCCGGCATCCGGTTTCCCGCCGACACGCCCTGGCAGACGGAGTTCGAGGCCGAGTTCCCTTACACCGAGACCGAGGACCAGATCGCGGCGCTGGGCGAGATCAAGCGCGATATGACGCAGTCGCGCCCGATGGACCGCCTGGTGTGCGGCGACGTCGGGTACGGCAAGACCGAGCTCGCCATCCGGGCTGCGTTCAAGGCGGTCGAGGCGGGCAAGCAGGTCGCGGTGCTCGTCCCCACGACGATCCTCGCAGAGCAGCACGAGCGCACCTTCCGCGCGCGTTTCGCGGACTACCCCTTCAAGGTCGCTTCCGTCTCGCGCTTCAAGAGCAAGAAGGAACAGAACGAGACGCTCGCCGGCCTCCGCAAGGGGCACGTGGACGTCATCATCGGCACGCACCGCCTGCTCTCGAAGGACGTGCGGTTCAACGACCTCGGGCTGGTGGTGGTAGACGAAGAGCAGCGGTTCGGGGTGGAGCACAAGAACGCGCTCCTGCGTTTGCGTGTCGAGGCGGACGTGATGACGCTCAGCGCGACGCCCATCCCGCGCACGCTGCACA
>CAZNUZ010000029.1:9571-29911 GCA_964576725.1 uncultured Phycisphaeraceae bacterium | reverse complement strand
CTCCTGATCCGGCCCACCGACCTGATGAGCGATCATCGATGTCTGCAAGCCATTGCCTTACGCCCGGACTTTGTGAGCATGGAGAATGTGCCAAGTCTCATGAAGCACCGTGTCTTTCATGACTTCATCAACCGCTTGCAAAATGATGGTTACTCGGTTTGGCACGATGTGATACAAAGCGCTGACTACGGAGTTCCTCAACTGCGAAAAAGGCTCATTTTGCTCGCATCCATTCATGGTGATATCCACCTGTTGCCCCCCACACATCGCAAGCACAAAACCGTTCACCAGGCGATTGCGAATCTGGAACCAATCACAGCTGGCACCCAGTCAGAAACTGATCCTCTGCATCGAAGCAGTGGACTCTCAGCATTGAATAAGCGGCGAATTCGACATTCACGCCCCGGGGGCACCTGGCGCGAATGGCCGCAGGACCTCATTGCAAAGTGTCACCAAAGAGGCGAAGGCAAGAAGTACGGCGCAGTTTATGGCCGCATGAACTGGGACGATCCAGCACCCACTATGACCACTCAGTTTTATGGTTTTGGTACTCGGGATCGTCCTTGGGCAGGCCCAGGTCACCGCCCAGCGAGGCGATGGGGTAGTCCCGCTCCATCCGACGCATCCGACCGTCGAGCTCGAACTGAGCCTCCGATATCCCGTCCAGCATTGCCTTCACGGACTCGAGGCCTTCCTCCTCTCGCAGCACGAGCTGTTTCCTCTCTATCTCGTGCTCGGCTTTGGCGAGTTCGGCCTCGGTCTGCTTCCACTCCTAGAGGGCGGCGTAGTACCCCGCGGCGTCGGTCTTGCCGGCACACTTCCCTACCCCCACGTAGTAGGTCTTGCCCTGCCGCTTCTTCTTCCAGCAAGAGCGTGGTTTGTGCCAGGTCAGCTGGAGCTTGCGGGGCATCGAAGTGGGGGGCTCTTGGCTCTCAAAGGACTTCTTGGTCACCGGTAGCAGACACCTCCACTGAAGCACAAGGATGGCGAGATTCAACGATGAATCACGCGATTGGAGCCGCGGCTGTACCCCTTTGTGTACCCCCGCGTAGTCATCAGCCTAGGCGAAGTAAGGGGGTACGGAGGCCAACGGGCAGCCACAACTCGTACCCCTTTCTGTACCCCTTTTCGTACCCCTTTGGGAAAATCCGGCCCTGCAAGCGTGTTGCGAAAGCACTGGTTTTCAAGGGCGAAAACGCCCAGTGTGTATGCCGCTTAAGTACTTTGTGGGGCTGGATTTGGGCAAGAAAAGGCCCAGCCAGAACGGGGCCAATTCAAGCACCCCCGGGAGGATTCGAACCTCCGACCGGCGGATTAGAAGTCCGCTGCTCTATCCAGCTGAGCTACAGGGGCGAGTGGGGCCATCCTACCCCGCATGCGGGCGCGGATCCTCAGGCCGGGGCCTGCGCGTCGGCGCTCGTGCGCCACAGCACCTCATCGACCCCGCAGGCCGAGCACGAGCGGACGTACGTGCCCCCCGACTTGCTGACCTTCACACGCTCCTTGGCAGCACACCCGCACGACGAACACACCCGCGGCATCGTGGTGTTCGCCCCGCACGCACACTTCCAGTAGTACCCGAACTTCCCGCTCTTCGCGGTCAGTGTGTCACTCTTGCCGCACGATTTGCATGCGGGTCGAGACTCTACTGGCGGCCGTTGTGAAATCCGACTCTTGCTTGGCTTTGTAGTGGTCGCGGAAGCTTGCTTTCTGGTCTTGCTGGGTGGTCCGCCTTTGGTGCCTCCGCGCTGTGGCGCGTCGTTTTGCAGCGGCCGGTGAAGCGTCATCAGGAACCGCGCGGTGTGCAGGACCTCTTTGGGCTTCGAGACCCACATGCCGTAGGAGCTCTTGACGTCGTACGTGATGTGCTTGTCGTTATCGCGGTGTGCTTGGAGCTCTTCTTTGATGAAGGCGCAGACGTTGTCAGCCTTCTCCAGCGCGTCTCGGAACGGCTTATCGTTGGGCGACCACTTGCCTTTGATCTCAATGATGCCGTCATCAGAGATCGCTGCGATGTGCTGGATCGCCATCGAAGCAAAGCTGCGCTGCTTCAGACCGAGTGCTTTGCCGAGAAGTTCGGTCTTGTGCCGTTCGAGAACATCTCGCAGGACCTCGCCTTGACGGGTCGCCTGTTGGATGGCGGAGGCCATGCCCTCGAAGCTCTTGGCGTGTGCAGTCTTCCTGCTCCACTCATCTTTGCCCGAGCCGCTCGCTTGGATACGGACGGTGCCCCTGCACGACTTGCTCTCCACGATGAACGCGCCGTACTTGTGCAGGAGCAGGTGATCGATCTGCGCGACGCGCGGGCCGCCCGTCGGCTCCTTGTGCTCGTGGTCCTCCAGGCGCAGGCCGTGCAGCACGAGAACGTCCGCCCGGTCGTCGCCGAACGCCCGGTCGAGGTAGTGCGCCATCTGCTGCTCGGCCAGGATTCCAGCCTTCTGCTTGGGATTGCTCGTCGACGGGTCGGGGCACTGGAAGGGCAGCAGGATCACAGCGGGATCTCCCGGAAGCAGGGGTGCAAAGGGCGAGCAAAGGGCGGGCAAACCCGCCACGGTACCCCATCACCCAAACAGATCAATCACCCGCCCAGGGGGTCCGCATACGAATCAGGCTGTCGGCGTCCGCCTTCACACCCTCTTCACCCACTTCCGATACTCAATCTGTACACTCCGGGCGGAGTGCCACGAGCACAGCCGCCACCGGCCGTGGGTCATGGAGGGCCCAGCCCGAGGGTGCGCCGACCGGAGATATGTACGGTGACGAGCACGCACACGCGTTCCCCACTCGATTCCACCACCCAACCTCGCCAAGCAGCGAACTTGCCGGCCGATAAAACCGAAGAACCAGTGATGGACCGCCCCACACCAACGGGCGCCGGCACCAACCCCGGCGCGGTCGACAACCTTATGGACCCCGTCTCCGCGGGCGGGCCCGACGGCGAGCCCCAGAGCCTGGCGCGCCCCCGCATCGAGGCCAACGCCCCCGCCCACACCCCGAGGCCCAAGCCCAAGCGACCCGCCGAGACGGGCGGCGCCGTCAAGACCTTCGTCCTCGATACCAACGTCCTCGTGCACAACCCCAAGGCGCTCTTCGTCTTCGAGGACAACGATGTGATCGTCCCCTACACCGTCCTTGAGGAGCTCGACCGCTTCAAGGGCGACAACGACGACCGGGGCCGCTCCGCCCGCGCCGCCATCCGCTACCTCGACCGCCTGCGCAACCTCGGCCGGCTCGATACCGGCGTGAGCCTGGGCAACGGGGAGCCCTCCCTCGCCGAAGCGGGCCCCTACGGGCCCACCGGCACCCTCACCGTCGACATGGCCCCCGAGGAGCTCCCGCGCCCCCTCTCGCGCGAGCGCGCCGACGACCGCATCATCGGCGTCGCCCTCAAGCGCAAGGCCGCCGGCGAGCTCGTCGTCCTCGTCTCGAAGGACATCAACTGCCGCATCAAGTGCGACGCGCTGGGCCTCCTCGCTGAGGACTTCGAGAACCAGAAGGTCGACGTCGACGACCTCTACTCCGGCTACATCACCCTCCGCGTGCAGGGCGACGTGATCGACGACCTCTACGCCAACCGCGTGCTGCCCATGAGCGCGCTCGCCGAGACCATGGAGCGCGAGGGCATCGACCCCGAACGCGCGCTCCCGCCCAACGGCTTCGCGCTGCTCATAGACGAGCAAGACGACTCGCACACCGGCCTCGGCCGCCGCATCGCAGACACCGACCACCTCACGCCCATCTCGGGCCAGCGCAACAAGCCCGTCTACGGGATCATGGCGCGCAACGTCCAGCAGACCATGGCGCTCGACCTCCTCTGCGACGACTCGGTGAAGCTCGTCTCCCTCATCGGCTCCGCGGGCACGGGCAAAACCCTCCTCGCCATCGCGGCCGGCATGTCCAAGGTCTTCGGGCAGGAGTCGCGCTACGACAAGCTCCTCGTCGCCCGCCCCATCATGCCCATGGGCCGCGACATCGGCTACCTCCCGGGCGACAAAGACGAGAAGCTCCTCCAGTGGATGCAGCCCATCTTCGACAACCTCACCTACCTCCTCTCCACACGAGGCGCGGGCACCCAGCACGCCGACAGCCAGACCGCCGAGCAGCGCATCGGTAAAATGGTCGCCGACGGCAAGCTCGTCCTCGAGGCGCTCACCTACATCCGCGGGCGATCCATCCCCCACCAGTTCATGATCGTCGACGAGGCGCAGAACCTCTCGCCGCACGAAGTCAAAACCATCGTCAGCCGCGTCGGCGAGGGCACCAAGCTCATCTTCACCGGCGACATCGAGCAGATCGATAACCCCTACCTCGACTCCTCGTCCAACGGCCTCTCCTACCTCGTCGAACGCATGCGCGGCAGCGGCGTCGTCGGACACATCGCTCTCGCCAAGAGCGAACGCTCCGAACTCGCGAGCATCGCCACCGAGCGCCTGTGAAATCGCGCTTTGGGCAGATGTGGGACGATCGCGGCAAGAAGGTCGACCGTAACCGTATGGACGTCGACGCTTACAAGGTCCTCGAGAAACAGGGGCACTTCAAGCCGAAGATCGCGGCTCCGATGTGGCTGATTTACGTGAATGGACTGCTGATCGGTGTCGTAGCGGCGACGCTTGTACCGTCAGAGAGTATGGGGCCGGCATCGGACGAAATCGTGACGTTCGCAGTCACGGTGTTTCAGTTCGGTATACCAGCGGCGGTGATCGCATTCATAGTTCTCGCGCCATTCACGCGCAACGGTGACAAGCGATTTCACGGTCAATGCATGGCCATCAACCGCTGTACTGCGTGCCTGTACGACCTGAGCGCCGCGCCGACCGAGGACGACGGTTGCACCGTCTGCCCCGAGTGCGGCGCAGCCTGGCGGCTCTCAGTTACGCCGGGAAAGACCCCCACAGATGCGTGACAATCGCCGCCAGCGCGTGCGCCGTGTGTGGAGCGACGCGGAGTACCGCTGCGCGTACGCGGGCACCGAGAACACACCACCGCAGTCACCACCGGCCTACGTCGCGCTCTTGATGATCGGGGGGCTCGCGCTGGGGCTCTCGTGCTTCGGTACGGCGCTGTCCGACGCAGTGCGCGCTGTGCTTTTCCCGCTCGGTGTCGTGTGCCTCGCGCTTCTTCCGGTGATCCTGCGCTTTGCTCGCATCCCCAAAGAGCTCGTGCAGGACGGCCGCTGCGCCGCGTGTCTGTACGACCTGAGCGCCGCGCCAACCGAGGACGACGGTTGCACCGTCTGCCCCGAGTGCGGCGCAGCCTGGCGCATAACGCCTTCGGACGACCAACCCTGACGCCTGTGCCGTTTGGGGTTCACCTCTTCGGCGGGTGCACACACCGCTCGCGTCACTCGCGCTCGCGCTTGGTTGTGGGCATGAATGTGCTCGCCTCGTCTGCGTGCGCGTGTGCCGACTGATTATCGGCACTCTGATCGCGTGTCATCGCATGGGCCGCCAACACTTGCAAGCGGGACGTGCGCCAAGCGTGCGAGATCGCGCGCGCCCAGGCGGCGCCACCGGCCCTGACCCATCCAGGCGCACACGTTTCACATCTTTGCCCCGGCGCTACTCCCGCCGGCGAAGAGAACCGACGGTTACTCGTGGACATGTGAAGAAACGGCGGCCCCGCGCACAAGCAAGGCGGGGCACGCCCGCCGGACGCGGGCCGAACCGAACCACTCCCACCAGGGAATCCCGCCAGGGAAAGGACTGCACATGCCCCGTACCAGCACGCTCACCCTCGCCGCTGCACTCGCACTCGTCGCCGGGACCATGGCGACCCCGAGCACCTTCGCCGACCAAGGCTCGAACGAGAAGGCCGTGAAGAAGGCCACGCGCCAGCTGGACCGCATATCCAAGAAGAACGACAGCGCCGAACGCCGCGCCGAGCGCCAAGCCAAGCGCGATGCCCGCAACGCCGAGCGCCGCCTGAACCGCGCAGCCAAGCGCCTCGCCCGCGAAGAGGCGAAGGGCGACACCCTCGAATCCCCCATCTCGCAAGACCGCATCGAGGTCGCCGGCGGCATGGTGCAGGGCCACTTCATCCCCTTCACCGAAGAGGCGGGCAAGCGCGAGTTCGCCGGCCGCATCGTCGTGCGCCCTTGCCAAGAGCGTTTCGGCGCGACGAACCCCAAGAAGGGCGAGCGCGCGACCGACCCGGCCCTGGGCCTGCACCGCGTCGTGCACGCCGCGACCGACCGCGCCCGCGCACGCCTCGTCGATGAAGCCGTCGCCCACTACGGCGACACCGATGAGTACGTCGTCGAGATCCCCGAGGGCGCCGACATCAACGACATCCTCAAAGACCTCCTCGAGACGGGCGACTACGAGCACGCCGAGCCCGACTGGATGGAGTTCCCCACCGGCACCGTGCCCAACGACCCGCAGTTCGGGAGCTCGTGGCAGCACGACGCCCTCGAATCGCGCGCCGCCTGGGACATCAACACCGGCATCGATTCCCCGATCGTCGTCGCCGTCGTTGACGTGGGCGTGGACACCGCGCACCCCGACCTCGTCGACAACATCGTGCCCGGCTACAACACCGTCAACGAGCTCGGCACCGATGAGGGCGGCGACGTGAGCGACACCATCGGCCACGGCACCTTCGTCGCCGGCCTCGTCGGCGCTCGAGGCAACAACGGCTCGCACGTCACCGGCGTCGGCTGGGGCATCAAGATCATGCCCGTGAAGGTCACCAACTTCAGTCACGGCGGCGCCTTCTCCAGCGAGATCAACCAGGGCGCACGCTGGGCTGCCGAGAACGGGGCACAGGTCATCAACGTCAGCTTTTCGGGCGGGACCTCGCGCTCCGTGGGCGACACCGCCGAGTACTGCAAGTCGCTCGGTGCCCTCTACTTCCGCGGCGCGGGCAACGCCGGTGGCAACATGACCGCCGAAGACCACCCCGATGTCATCCTCGTCGGCGCCACGACCCCCAACGACACACGCTGGCCCAGCAGCAACTACGGCATGCCCATGGACCTCGTCGCGCCCGGCAACGGCGTGCGCTCCACCACACGCAACGGCGGGCACGCCGCCGACTCGGGCACCAGCTTCGCATCCCCCATCGCAGCCGGTGTCGCCGCGATGATCTGGACCGTCAACCCCGAGCTCACCCCCGATGAAGTGAAGGACATCCTCTTCACCACCGTCGACGACCTCGGCACGCCCGGGCGTGACGCGGAGTTCGGCTACGGCCGGGTCAACCTGCGCGCCGCGATGGAAGCCGCAGCCGCCACCGTCGAACCCGAGCCCTGCGTCGCGGACTTCAACGACGATGGCTCCGTCGACCTCGGCGACTTCTCTTCGCTCATGGTCTTCTTCGGCCTCTCGTCCGCGCGGTCGCTCGGTGCGGAGAATCTCGATCTCACCGGCGATGATGTCGTGGATTACGACGACTTCTCGATCTTCGCCTCCGAGTTCGGGCGCGAAGATTGCCCCTCCGTCCCCAAGTAAGCGCCGCGAGCACGCACACACCGATCACTGAACAGCCGCCGCACATCGCGGCGGCTTTCTTGCGTACCTTGCCCAGACCCCCAGCCGAGGCGCTGAATATCCCGCCGCGCACGAACTTTCGTGGGCCGTGCCGGTCTATGCCGATTACAGTCCCGCCCGGCTAGCGCTGGGAGGAGAGAGCTCGGTCGTCCGGGCCTATAGGGATTTTATTCTCGCGCGTTGCGCGTGAACCAGGCAAGGATGAGCGGCGCCATGACGCGATGCATCTCTTTCGTTGGTGTTGTTGTGTGTGCACTCGGCGTCGCCGTGCCCCGCGCGGCATCGCTCGCCGACGTGCCCAGTACTCCGCAGCCTGATTACGCACGGGCGCACGTGCCCGGCGAGCGCGAGTACCACAGCCGCCTGATCCTCAAGCCCAAGGATCTCGCTTCACGATCGAACGACCTCGGCGGCGTGCTCGCGGGCCGGGTGCTCACACACTTCGAAGACACGAGCGAGTTCGTCGTCTCCGCCGGCGGCATCGACGCGCTGAACCGCGAGATCGATGAGTTGATGCGCACCGGCCTCTTCGAGTACGTCGAACCCGATTGGCTCCTCTTCCCCGCCGGCGATACCGACGCGGTCATCCCCAACGACCCGCGCTTCTCGCTCGCCTGGCAGCACACACGCATCGGCGCGCCCGAGGCCTGGGCGCACACCGTGGGCAGGCCCGACGTCGTCGTGGCCCTCGTCGATACCGGAGTCGATATCGATCACCCCGACCTCATCGACAACATGGTGCCCGGCTACCACACGCCCTCCAACGCGCCCCAGGCAGACGGCGCGCCCGTCGACGACATCAACGGCCACGGCACGCTCTGCGCCGGACTCATCTCCGCAGCGGGCGACAACGGCATCGGCGTGGTCGGTGTCGGCTGGCGACTCTCGGTCATGCCCGTCCGCGTCACCGACCGCCCGGACGGCGCCGCCTTCTCGAGCGAGATCAACCAGGGCGCGCGCTGGGCCGCCGAGAACGGGGCAGACGTCGTCAACATCAGCTACTCCGGCGGCACGAGCAGCTCCGCCTCCGCGACCGCGCGCTACTGCGACGAGCTCGGCACCCTCTACGTCCGCGCGATCGGGAACTCCAGCTTCAACTTCACCACCCCCGACGTCGAAGAGACCATCCTCGTCGGCGCCACCACGACCTCCGACCACCTGTGGGTGAGCTCGAGTTACGGCGTCTCCATGGACCTCGTCGCGCCGGGCCAGGCCGTCCAGACCACGTCACGAAACGGGGGGTACAGCGGCGCCGACGGCACGAGCTTCTCCGGGCCCATCGTCGCGGGCGTCATCGGGCTCGTGCGCTCCATCAACCCGGCGCTCACGACGCAAGAAGTGCGAGACATACTCTTCGATTCCGCCGAGGATCTGGGCGAGCCGGGCAAGGACATCGTCTTCGGCCACGGCATCGTCTCCGCCCGCGAAGCGGTCCGGGCCGCTACCCGCACCATCCTCCCGCCCTGCTCCGCCGACTTCGATTCCGATGGAACGGTGTGGCTCGATGACTTCGGGATCTTCATCGCCTTCCTCGGCGACCCGCACTGCGAGCTCGTGCCCTGCCGCGCAGATCTCGACCGGGATCTCTCGGTCGACCTCGACGACTTCTCGATCTTTACCGCTCAGTACGGCCGCACCGACTGCCCCTAAAGCGCAGCCGCTACCGCGCCTTACTCCGGCGCACCGGCATCCGCGTCCGCTCCCCAGTCGGAGTCGGAGTCGGGCTCCGATGCGTCCGCGCCCTCTCCCGCAAAAGGCGGGATCGTCTGTGTGATGTCCAGGCCCACGGGCCACGAACGCACCCCGATCACGCGCCAGCCCAAGACGTCCGACCGCAGCCGCACGGAGAGGAACTGCGTCTCCACGCCCCCGCCCACCGGCCGTTCGATGTCCACCGTCGCGCTGTCGCCCAGGACCAAAACGCTGCGCACCGCGAGGACGGGCGTGCCCTCGGGCGCCTCCCAATCGACGTACACACCGGGGCCGAGCTCCGAAGCGATCCGCCGGATGCGGTCCTCGTCGACGGCGTAGGGCAGCTCGATCGCGTAGCTGTCCGCCCCCAGGTGACGCGCCGCCACCCGGCGGAGGGCCACCGTCATCACAAGGGGCGTCGGTGCAATGTTCGGATCACGGACCGCGGTATCACCCACCACCTCGGGGTACCGGGCGTAGGGCGTGCACGCGCTCAGACCCGCGAGCGACCCCACGCAAGCGGCGCACGCGAGGGCCGCACCACGCGAGAGGGCCGAGGCCGACCGATTCCCAAAACGCTGAAACTGGTTATCCCGCATCATCCGGCTCCTTGAGCACGCGCCTCGATGGGCGCGAACCGGTCATCCTATCCTCACACCATGACGGACCGCACCTACGCACTCGATAACTCGGGCCCCGCGCCCGAGCCCACCGGCAGACGATTCGTCGTCGCCATCACCGGAGCCTCCGGAGCCTGGTACGCCCAGAGGCTCCTCTCCGTGCTCGTGCGCTACGGGCACGAGGTCCACGTCGCCGTCACCGACTACGGGAAAAGGCTCCTCCACGACGAGCTCGGCATGCGCGGCTTCGACGTCCACGCGCTCTGCGGCCTGCCCGAGGGGACCGATCTCAATGCCCGGAACATCTACGTACACCCCTCCAAAGACGTCGGCGCCACCATCGCCTCCGGCTCGTTCCGGCACGAAGGCATGATCGTCATGCCCTGCTCCTCCAACTCCCTCGGCGCCGTCGCGAGCGGCGCGGGCGACAACCTCGTGAGCAGGGCGATGGCCGTCGCCATCAAAGAGCGGCTCCCGCTCATCCTGTGCCACCGCGAGAGCCCGCTGAGCTACGTCGATATCGAGAACATGCGCACCGCTACCCTCGCCGGTGCCATCGTCGCGCCGACCAACCCCGGTCTCTACCTCGGCCCGCGGTCTATAGAGGACATCGTCGACTTCGTCGTGGGCCGCGTGCTCGACCTCGTCCACGTCGAGCACGATCTCAAGATCCGCTGGGAGGATCACCCAGACGCCGGTAAGGGATGAGAGACAACACCTTCTGGATAACAGTCTGCACGCGAGGGATATCAAGTAGTTTGTTATGTATTCCCTAACTACTTGTCGGTGCAATGCCCCATGGAGGTGTGTGCCCCACTCGCCGATACTAGTGTCAAGAGCCTGAGAGGTACTCCCCGCCAAGACGCGGCGAGTGCACCGGGCTTTTTTTGTAACACGACTCCGATCGACCACGGGCTCCATCGACCCCTCCGGGCACCAGCGTTCGGAGGCTCATAGTCGCTTCGGCCCACAGCTTGGGTCCGTGCAGAATCCCAAAGCTCTGTTCACCAATACAACCCGCTATGCACCACTCATTCATCGCTGCCGCTGTTGCGTGGGCGTGCTCGGCCGGGCTCGCCACAGCCGCACCCACTGAGATCGAAGTCCGCATCGACGCGCAGAGCCCGGGCGTCACCCTCGCCGGCACGCTCGCGCTCCCCGCGCTTTCTTCGGACCCCAGCCAGGGCAGCGCCCCCGAACCCGCGACCGAGGCCAACTCGGGGGCGTTACCCGCGGTCATCTTGATCACCGGCTCGGGCCCGCAGGACCGTGATTCAGCGATCTTCGGGCAAAGGCCCTTCGCGGTCCTCGCGCGCGAGCTCACCGCCCGCGGGTACGCCGTCCTCCGCTATGACGACCGCGGGACGGCCGATTCCACGGGCACCTTCGCGGGTTCGACCCTCGACGACTTCACCTCCGACGCCCGGGCCGCTCTCGACTGGTTGAAGCAGCACGAGGCCATCGACCCCGCCCGCGTCTTTGCGCTGGGCCACTCCGAGGGCGCCAGTGTCGCAGCAGCACTCGCTGCGGAGGGTGCGCTCACGGGCGGCGCGATCTACCTGGGCGGCACCGCCCTGCCGGGACACGCGGTCCTGTCCGATCAGGCGGTGCGTCTCATGCAGGCCGCCGGCGCGCCCAGTTCCATGCTCGATGCCATCGGGCCCGCGCACCGGGCGCTGATGCAGGCCGTCCTCGACGAGGCGGACGAAGCCACCCTCCTCGCGCGCACCATGGACCTCATCCAAGCGCAGACCCCAGCCCAGATCCCCGAAGAGCAGCTCCGGCTCGCAGCCCAGGGCACCACAGAGGCGCTCTCTGACCCTTGGATGAGGCGCTTCCTCGCCCACAACCCCGCGCAAGACGTCGCCGCCTCGACCGTGCCCGCGCTCGCGCTCTTCGGCAGCCTTGATATGCAGGTCTCCGACGAGGCCAACGCCGGCCCCATGGCCGACGCTTTGCACGCCTCCGGCCACCCGGGATCGCGCGTCATGGTCCTTCCCGGGCTCAACCATCTCTTCCAGCGCGCAAAGACCGGGGCGATGCAGGAGTACGCACTCCTCCCGGGCGACCTCGCGCCCGAGGCCGCCCAGCTCGTGGCCGACTGGCTCGACGAGCGCGCACCGGCCACCGACTAGGCCCCGAGCCTCCACCCCGTTGAGGCGGTTATCGGGTTGACAGGCCCCCGCGCGCGGATCATCCTCGGGGATCCATCCGCACCGAGGAGAACCGCATGCACGACCAAGGCGCCCCGACGACCCTCTCCCGCGAAGAGGCTGCGCAGCGGCTGGGCGACTGGGTGCGTTCGCGCGTCGCGGGCATCGATCAGCACTGGGACGCGCACACCCTCGAATGGCTGGCGAACAACCCCGGAGCCGACGATCGCCCCCCGCCCATGCTCCTCTACGAGCTCATGCTCGTACTCATGGACCCGAGCTACACACGCTGGCTCACAGATAACAAAGACGGCCTCGCCGACCAGGCAAACGCCGCCGAGAGCGCGACGCTCTCCACGCTCATCGAGCTCACCCAGCGGATCCGCACACGCGGCATCACGCCCGGCGGCAACACCACCGCTTCACAGGCCGCCTCGCAGCCCGCGCACGACCCCGCCGACTGAGCACACCATTCACGGCACGACGTCGAAGGGCATCCGCACCGGCGCGGTCGTCAGCTCGGCGTGCTCCCTCAGCACGCCGAACTCCTTGCCGTCGCCCTCGATGGGCGAAGAGGCTTCGAGCACTTCTACAAGCCGCAGCGCGACCGTGTCCGACGAGGGATCGACGAGGATCTCCGCGCGCTCCGCGACGAAGTACCGCCCGTAGCCGTCGTCGAGTCGCACTTCGACGAGCACGCCCGTGCGCTCGTCGAAGCCCGTCGCCGAGATCGTCCACTTGGTCCCGACCTCGTAGCCGCGCACGATCGAGTCGGCGTACGCCACCTTCGTCTCCCACACGCTCTTGGGCGGCTCGGTGTCACAGCCGCCCAGCACGAGCAGCGCCCCTCCCGCGAGCGCGAGACCGAAGGCGGAGAGAGCAGGCGTGTGTGGGCGTGAGGGCATACCCGGGATATCGGGCCGACGACCACGGCGCTGAAGGCGATCTGCGCGCCGATAGTCCGATACCCCTCGGGCCGCGACTCTCGCGCCGGCCGCCCACCTACGATGTCGGCCCGTGCGCATCGCCCTGCTCCAGCTCAACCCCACCGTCGGCGCCCTCGAGGCCAACGCCCAGCTCGTGCGTACCAGCGCCGAGGAAGCCCTCGGGCAGGGCGCCCAGCTCGTCGCGACGCCCGAGCTCGCGCTCTGCGGCTACCCGCCGCGCGACCTGCTCCTGCAGGAGGGCTTCGTCGACGCGTGCGTGCGTGAGGCCCGTGCGCTCGCCGAAGCCTGGCGGCACGCAGCGCCGCTCGTCGTCGGTACCCCGTGGCGCGAGGGCCAGGCGCGCCCGCACAACGCGCTGGTCGTCTGCAGGTCGGGCGGCATCGAGCGCGTCTACGCCAAGCGCCTGCTGCCCACCTACGACGTCTTCGACGAGCACCGCTACTTCGTCCCTGGCGACGAGCCCTGCGTGATCGAGGCCGGCGGCCTGCGCGTCGGCCTGGCCATCTGCGAGGACGCCTGGCGCGGGGACGATGTGGCCGCACTCGACGCCGACCCCGCAGCGCACTACCGCGACCGACCCGACCCCATCGCCGAGCTCATCGAGGCCGGCGCGGAGTGCGTGGTCCTCCCCAGCGCGAGCCCCTTCGCGCTCGGCAAGGGGCAGCGCCAACGCCGCATCCTGCAGGGCCATGCCCAGCGGTTCGGCGTGCCCGTCGCAGCGGTCAACCAGGTCGGCGCGAACGACGATCTCATCTTCGATGGCCACGCCGCCGTCTACGCGCCCCGCGAAGGCAGCGAGCCCGCGCTCATCGCAGCCGCGCCGGGTTTCGTCGAGCACACACTCTGCGTCGACATCAAAGCGACCAACAACACCGTGGCCGACCCGATGAACGACGCCGACCCCATGCAGCACCTCTGGCAGGCACTCGTCATGGGCGTGCGCGACTATTGCGGCAAGTGCGGCATCCCGCGCACCGTCCTGGGCATCTCGGGCGGGATCGACTCCGCGGTGGTCGCGACCGTCGCGTCGGCGGCCATGGGCGCGGAGAACGTCATCGGCCTCGCCATGCCCTCGCGCTACTCCTCGGGGCACTCCGTTGACGACGCGATCGACCTCGCCCAGCGGCTGGGCATCGCGCACACCACGCTGCCCATCGCCCCGATGCACGACCCCGCCGAGGCGATGCTCACCCCCGCCTTCGCCGACCTCGGTCTGCCTGCCGCGCCCGACGTGACCGAGGAGAACATCCAGTCGCGCATCCGCGGGACCATCGTCATGGCCTTCGCCAATAAAGCCGGCGCGATCGCGCTCACCACCGGCAACAAGTCCGAGCTCGCCGTCGGGTATTGCACGCTCTACGGGGATATGAACGGCGGGCTCGCGGTGCTCTCCGACGTGCGCAAGGTCGATGTCTTCGCCCTCGCACGCTGGTGCAATGAGCACCACCAGGCGATCGGTTTCGACGCGCCCCCCATCCCCGAGAACACCATCGAGAAGCCGCCGAGCGCCGAGCTCCGCCCCGACCAGCTCGATTCGGACTCGCTCCCGCCCTACGAGGTCCTCGACACGATCATCGAGCGTTACGTCGAGCGCTGCGAGAGTGCTGCGCGCATCATCGACGAGACGGGCTACGAACCCGAGCTCGTCCTCAAGATGCTCCGCATGATCGACCTCAACGAGCACAAGCGCAAGCAGATGCCCATCGGGATCAAGGTCTCGTCCGTCGCCTTCGGCCGCGGCCGCCGCCGCCCGCTCGCCCAGCGCTACCGCCACTCGCGCTAAAGACGGTCGCTCGATTTCTCGGTGCGCCTGCGCGCGAATCACGCTCTCGCACCTTGCACCCCGCAACCAATTCGCACGCGCGCGAAGCGCTCAGCCCTCGTCGGGCTCGCCCGGTTCCTCGCGGGCGCGCCGGCGCTCGCGCTGCTCGCGTTCGACCTCTTGCATGAGCTGCATGAGCCCCTCGAGGCCCGCGGGCGCTGCGTTGGTCGCCTCGGTCGCAGCCTCGGCGTCGATGCTCGGCGCACGCGGCTCGGGCTCGGGCAGGCTCGCCTCAACGCCGGGATCATCGCTCGGGGTGCGTTCCATGAGCTGGAGGATCGTGATGATGTCCTGCTCGGAGATGCCGCTCGCGCGCAGCTCGTCGATGATCTCTTCGGTCGTGCGCTCCTCGATCGTGGGCGGCTGCGCGCCCGCCGGCTCGGGCGACGCGGAGCTGCTCTCGACGACGATGCGATCGTCCCGCACGATCTCCGTGCGATCGGGGAAGAGCTCGAGCGCGACGACGGCCCCCGAGCGCACGAGCACCACGCGCTTGCCCGCGGGGTCGATGCGCCCGACGGCCCACGGCGCACGCTCGTTCTTGTCATCAACGAACACGTCGCCCGCGCGCACCGCGACGGTCTTGCCCGAGGGCGCCGAGACTTTGTAGCCCACGATCGCCGCCGGGTCGCCCGCCCGCGTGCGGAAGATCCCACGGAGGAGCAGGTTGTCGCGCGCACTCTTCACGTCGTCGCTCAGATCGTCTTCGTCGGTCAGCGCGATCGTTGTGGTGCCGTCGCCCGAACTCCGAACGATGTTGTTCACGAGCGCAGCGGTCGCGTCCTGTTCCTCGGCGTCACGCGCGGCCTGCTCCTCTGCTGTGGTGTCCGAGTCCTCGCGGTCCGCAGCCTCTTGCCAGAACCCGCCCGAACGCGCGTAGACATTGCGCTCTAACAGTGCGCTGAGATCATCGCGCCGGTCGTCCATGGCCGATCGGTCGAACTCCGCGAGGGTGACACGCGCGACCTCGTGCGCTTCCGTGTTGTCGCCCGGGGTCATGGGCGCGAGCCACGCCCAGGCCGCCCAAACGCCGCATAGTGCGCAGGCCCCGACGAGCGCCGGTGTTGCGTACGCCCCCGCGCCGCCGCCGCCGCCGACTGGAACAAGATGCGGGCTCTTCGCGCTCATGCCCCGCCCCCCGCTGCCGGCGTGATGCCGATGGCACGCGCGGTAAAAGTCGCGGCGATCTTTTGCGTCCGCTGAATCGCTCCCGGCCCGGTGATGCGTGATTCCGACACGTGCGCACGCAGCCCCGGCATGTGCTCGATGCGGTCGAGCAGGCGGTACACGTCCTCCACGCGGTGCGTTGTCACCGTGAAGCGCACCTCGAGCGTGTGCAGGCGCTCGGCGTTGCCCGGCATCTCCGCCACGGGCGCGCTCTCCGCACGCTGGACCGAATCGACCGTCAGCCCCAGCGCACGCGCCTCTTCGACGAGCCGCGAGCGGAAGGCCTCGACCGCGAGTTCAGGCGTGGCCCCGAGCGCCGAGCTCGATCGCACACGCTCCCACGCGCCCCGCGCCTCCGCCAGCGCTCGCTCCCATTCCGGGCCAGCGGCCACGAGCGCTCGCTGCCGATCGATCTCCGCCGAGCGTGCTGCCAGTTCGTCGGCCGGTGAGGACGAATCGCCCCCGCCAGAGGAGCGGGCTGCCCGGTCGTAGAGCACAAAGGCGCCGACGACTACGAGCAGCCCCGCGAGCGCGAGCGTGCGCTGGTTCTGGTTCATCGCGCCCCCCCCTCTTGCACGATCGTTGCGCGCAGGTCGAAGCGCTCGCCGCCCCCGTCTTCGGGGTCGGGCGAGCGGCCGGGCGGCGCGACGAACGACGCACCGGTGAAGACCGGGCTCGACTCGACCCGCGCGAGCACCGCGCCCGAGTCCTGCGCCACGCCCGAGAGTCGGAGCGTCTCACCCTCGATCACGATCTCCCACGCGTACCCGCCCTCGGGGATCATCCGCGACGCCTCGCGCAGCACCGGCAGCGCGGGCGACCAGCCCGCCGTCGCGCCCGCGTACCCCGTCTCGATCAGGCGCTCGAGCGTGAGCGTCTCCCTGCGGAGCGCCGCTGCTTCTGCAACATCGTCGGCGAGGCGCGCCTCTTCAGCCGACAGGCGCTCGAGCGCAGCGCTCGTCCGCACGCCCGGCGCCTGCAGCGCCGCCGCTGTGAGCACCAACGCAAGCCCGCCCGCCAGCGCGGGGATGAGCCAGCGCGAACGGCCCGCCGGCAACGCACCGTCGATCGCGACCACGTGCTTCGGCGCCGAGCGCGGCAGGGCCGCTGCCGCTCGGGCAAGGCGCTCGAGCGCACCCCCGCCGGTCGCGGCTATACCGGCGGTTCGAGCGGTACCGGGGGGGGTGCTGTGTGCTGTGCGAGCCGTTGCGTGGGTCGGTTCATCGCTGGGCAGCTGCGCATCGGGGGCGCGATCGGGGTCGGGCGGGTTGCCGACGGCTCCGGGCAGGCCGAGGCGGAGCTCGTGCTCGACGACCTCGCCCATGCCCACGTGCTCGCGCACGATCGCCCGCTCGAGGTGCTGGAACCCGAGCGTGGGCACGCACTGCACCGGGGCCACCACCGCGTCGGGCGAGCGGCCGAGCGCCGCACCCAGATGCTCGGTCCACGCGCGAAGCTGCTCGCGGCTCGCAGCGACCAGCACACCCTCTGGGGCGTGGTCATCGTCACCGCCGTCCGCAGCATCGACCACGCCGACGAGCGCATCCTCCGGGGTCAGGGGGAAGAGCGTGGCGATCGTCGCGCGGATGTCCTCTTCGGCCGCGTGCCAGGCGCTCGCGCCGACGCCGAAGGCCCGCGCGTGCGCGTGCGACGAGGGGCAGACGAAGATCACCCCGTCGCCCGCTCCGACCTTGGGCAGCCGCGCGCGGAGTTGCTCGGCGGGCATTGTCCGGGCGCCGGCGATTGTGGGCGCGCTCGTCAGCCGCGCGCCCACCGGCGCGTCGAACAGGGTCGCGCAGGCCAGATCGTCGCCCGAGGTGGCGAACGCGTGAATAGTGCGGGCAAGGCGGGGCATGGGTCGGTCCGATCATACCGGGCGTCGCACGCCGCGATGCCCGAAAGCGCAGCCGACGGGCGTGCAGCGTCACTCCGCCGCCGGGGCGCCCCTATTCACGCGATTTGCCGCCAGTTTGCCCGAAGTCATGCTTGCCCCCGGGCCCTCGTGTGTGGACGATCCCGGGCCATGACACCCCAGACACAAGCCCCCGGCCACGTCCCCACCCCGCCCGCTGCCCCCTACGCCCTCGACGCGCGGGCCACGCCGCGAGAGGCCCTCGAACGCTCGGAGTGGATCCTCACCACCGGGCACGGCGGGTTCGCCATGGGCACGCCCGCCGGCACCCCCGGCAAGCAGTACCACACGATGCTCAACGCACCCAGCGCCCCGCCCGTGGGCCGGGTCGCAACGCTCCACTCCGTCGAAGAGATCATCCGCGTCGAGGGCCAGACCATCCCCCTCGCGCGGTACCACTATGAAGACGGCTCGGCCGCGGGGCCCGGCGAGTCGTCGGCCCTCGTCCGCTTCGTGAAGGACCGCGCCCAGGCCACCTGGGTCTACGAGGCCGGCGGCGTGCGCATCACCAAGACGCTCCGCGTCGGCTGGCGCAGCAACACCGCCGCCCTCCGCTACACCATCGAGACGCAGCGCAGCGCGACGATCGACTTCGTCCCGCGCATCGTCCTCCGAGACTTCCACGACGGCCTCGCCGACCTCGACACCGATCGCTTCGACACCGCCGAGATCGAGAACGGCGTGCGGGTCGAGGCCGACGGCCACGCCGTCAGCGTGGTGAGCGACGCAGCCGAGTTCACGCCCGACCCGTCGGTGACGCCCACCGTCGACTACGCCGCCACGAGGGCCCGCTGCGAGGAAGACAAGTTCGGGGAGCCTCTGTGGTCGCCCGGGCGGTTCACCCTCGAGTGCGCACCGGGCACGACCTCGTGCACCATCGCCTGCGCCCTTGCTCCCGAGGACCCCGACCTCGGGCTGTGGCAGCGGACCGACCGCGAGTTGCATCTCGACGCCGTCCGCGCCGCAGCGGGCAACGCTCAGGGCGCCGCGCTCGCCGAGAGGCTCGGCCCGCTCATCGACGCGGCCGACGACTTCCTCGTGACGCGCACCATCCAGGGGCGTGAGCTCATGACGGTGATCGCCGGCTACCCGTGGTTCGCCGACTGGGGCCGCGACACCATGATCGCGCTCCCCGGGCTCATGCTCGCGACGGGCCGGCACGAGGAGGCCCGCCAGTGCCTCGAGACGTTCGCCCGGTTCGTGAGCGAGGGCATGGTGCCCAACCGCTTCGACGACGACGACGACACCAAGGCGCACTACAACACCGTCGACGCTTCGCTCTGGTACGTCCAGGCGGTGCACGCGTACGCCAAGGCCTCGGGCGAGGTGCTCGAGCACACGGGCCTGCTCGTCGACGCCGCCAAGCAGATCATCGCCGGCTACGAGAAGGGCACGCGCTTCGGGATCGGCGTCGACCCCGAGGACGGGCTGGTGTTCGCGGGCGACGAGACGACCCAGCTCACCTGGATGGACGCCCTGCGCGACGGCATCGCCTTCACCCCGCGCCAGGGCAAGTGCGTCGAGATCAACGCGCTCTGGGTCAACGCCCTCCGCGCCCTCGCCGAGCTCACCGAGGCCGGCGCGAGCGCCTACGCCGACGAGTGCCGGGCCAAAGCACAGAGCGCCTCAGCCAAGTTCAACGAGCTCTTTGTCCGCGCCGACGGCCGGGGCCTCTACGACTGCCTCCGCCCCGACGGGAACGGCAAGTGGGAGCCCATCGCCGAGATCCGCCCCAACCAGCTCTTCGCGGTGAGCCTGCCCTTCACGCCCCTCGCCCCCGAGCACCACGCCGCCGTCGTCGACATCTGCCGCGAGCACCTGCGCACCCCCGAGGGCATGCGCACGCTCGCGCCCGAGGACCCGAGCTACCGCCCGCGCTTCAAGGGCGACATGATCGCCCGCGACTCGGCGTACCACAACGGGACCGTGTGGCCCTGGCTCATCGGCCCCTACTGCGAGGCCGTCCTCCGCGCGGGCGCGTTCAGCGACGAGGCCAAGGCCGAGGCCGGCGCGTCGATCTCCACCCTCGTCGAGCACATGGCCAGCGGATGTCTCGGGCAGATCACCGAGGTGTACGACGGCGACGAGCCCCGCGACCAGGAGGGCTGCACCGCGCAGGCGTGGTCCGTCTCCGAGGTCCTGCGCATCTCCACGCTCCTCGCCTGAGCGACGCTCCGCACGACAAGCGATTCACCCGGAAAACGAGATCTGCAAACGAAAAACCGCCCGACGGTGCGGGCGGCTTCTCTGGGTTCGTGCTGACGCTGCGTGAGCAGGTCAGGCGGCGCGGCGGCGCGTGGTCTTACGCGCAGCGGGCTTGCGCCCCGTCGTCTTGCCAGCGGTCGTACGCTTCTTGGCCGTCGACTTCGTCGAGGACGCCTTGCGCGACTTCGCGGTGCCGGCGAGACGCAGCTTGGGAGCGGCGGTCTTCTTGGCGGCGGGCTTGCGGGCTGTGGTCTTGCGAGCGGTGGTGCTCTTCTTGGCCTTGGTCGCGGTGGTCTTACGAGCAGTGGTGCTCTTCTTCGCAGCGGGCTTGCGCG
>CAZNUZ010000029.1:0-9471 GCA_964576725.1 uncultured Phycisphaeraceae bacterium | reverse complement strand
TGGTTGAGGCCTTGCGGGTGGTCGTGGTGGCCTTCTTGGCGGCGGGCTTACGGGCTGTGGTCTTGCGAGCGGTGGTGCTCTTCTTCGCGGTCGTCTTACGGCCGGAAGTCGTGCGAGCGGTGCTCTTCTTCGCAGCGGGCTTGCGCGTGGTTGAGGCCTTGCGGGTGGTCGTGGTGGCCTTCTTGGCGGCGGGCTTACGGGCCGTGGTCTTGCGAGCGGTGGTGCTCTTCTTCGCGGTCGTCTTGCGGCCGGAAGTCGTGCGTGCGGTGCTCTTCTTCGCAGCGGGCTTGCGGGTGGTGGAGGTCTTGCGCGTCGCGGGCTTGCGGGTCGTCGCAGCCTTCTTCGCGGTGGTCTTGCGGGTGGTGGCCTTCTTGGCGGTGGTCTTGCGGGCCGTGGTGCTCTTCTTGGCGGAGGCCTTGGTCGCCGGCTTCTTGGCTGCGGGCTTCTTCGCGGTGGTCTTGCGAGCGGTGGTGCTCTTCTTGGCAGCGGGCTTCTTGGCGGACGACTTCTTGTGGGAAGCGGCGCGCTTGGTGGTCGTCGCCTTGCGGGCGGCGGGCTTCGAACGCGTGGTTCGGCGTCGGGTCGTGCTGGCGGGCATATCTGGCTCCGTGGTGCTGGCCGGTCGTCGCCGATCGGGGCGATCGCGTAGGCCGCGTGTGTTGGGGGAGTGGGATGCGCTCTCTACCCGGGCGATCCCTGTGCACGCGGGTTATCGACCCGGGCACACGCTGCGATCATGTTTTCCGCGGGAAAATCACTCAAGAGAGACTTTTTTCGTCCTTCGAGCGCACTTTCTGCCGCAGCGCGTGGCATCTCTATACTCCGCGGCCTCGTTTGTACCCCTCCCGACCCCACCCGCGCGCACACACTCATCATGCACGACCCCACCGCACACACGACCGCCACGCCCAGCACCTGGACGCCCGACTCCTGGACGACGAGGCTCCACGCGCAGCAGGTGCGGTACCCCGACCGCGATGCGGTCGAGCGCGCCGTCGAGAAGCTGCGCAACTTCCCGCCCCTCGTCACATCGGGCGAGGTCGAGCACCTGCGCGAGCTCATCGCCGAGGCGCAGCGGGGCGAGCGCTTCTGGCTCCAGGGTGGCGACTGCGCCGAAGCGCTCGACGACTGCCGCCCCGAGCCCATCGCCAACAAGCTCAAGATCCTCCTCCAGATGTCGCTCGTGCTCGTCCACGCGATGAAGAAGCCCGTCGTACGCGTCGGCCGGTTCGCGGGCCAGTACGCAAAGCCCCGCTCCAAGGCCACCGAGACGAAGGACGGCGTCGAACTCCCGAGCTACTTCGGCGACCTCGTCAACCGGCCCGCCTTCAACGAGGCCGACCGCACGCCCGACCCGCACCTCATGGTCCGCGGCTACCAGCACGCCGCCGTCACCCTCAACTTCATCCGCTCGCTCATCGACGGCGGCTTCGCCGACCTGCACCACCCCAGCTACTGGGACCTGGGCTTCCTCGACCACGCCGCCCTCCGCCCCGAACTGCGCGAGCAGTACAAGCAGATGGCCGACGATCTCGCCTCCGCCCTTTCCTTTATGGAAGCGTTGGGCGACCAAGAGGTGCACGAGATGCAGCGGGTCGACTTCTTCACCTCGCACGAGGCCCTCAACCTGCTCTACGAGAGTGCGCAGACCCGCGCCGTCCCCCGCAGAGAGGGCTTCTACAACCTCACCACCCACTTCCCCTGGATCGGCGAGCGCACGCGCGGCATCGACGGCGCTCACGTCGAGTACTGCCGGGGCATCGTCAACCCCGTGGGCGTGAAGATCGGCCCGACGACCACGCCGAGTGAGCTCATCGACACCATCGACGCCCTCAACCCCCGCAACGAGCCCGGCAAGCTCGTGCTCATCACGCGACTCGGCGCCGCCCACGCGCAGGCCGCCCTGCCCCCGCTGCTCGAGGCCGTCGAACGCGCGGGCAAGGTCGTCCTCTGGACCTCCGACCCCATGCACGGCAACACGCGCACGACCGCGGGCGGGATCAAAACGCGCAGCTTCGAAGACATCCTCGCCGAGATCGACGCCGTCATCGACGCGCACCAGAAGGTCGGCACCGTCTTCGGCGGCGTGCACTTCGAGCTCACGGGCGAGGACGTGACCGAGTGCACCGGCGGCGCGACCGGGCTCGACGACGAGGGCCTGCACGCCAACTACGTCTCCCACTGCGACCCGCGCCTGAACTACGCCCAGGCCCTTGAGATGGCCTTCCTCGTCGCCCGCAGGCTCCGCGCCTGAATCCCGGTTCAGGCCTGCGGCGCCTTGGGCCGGAAGAGTGCGATCCACATCGGGCTGAGCGTGAGCGTGATGGCGATCGTCGCGACCGTTGCCTGGTAGCCGAAGCCGCCGATCGCGCCGATCTGCAGGCCGAGGGCCGCGAGCAGGAAGCTCAATTCGCCGATCTGCGCAAGCAGCGCACCGCAGTAGAGCGAGTCGCGCCACCCCATGCCGAGCAGCCGCACGACGCCGGCGTTGATCGCGGTGTTGGCGACGAAGACCGCCCCCACCAGGAACGCGACCGTCGCCCAGTGTTCGACGAGGAAGGTCACGTCGATCATCATCCCGACCGAGACAAAGAAGACCGCCACGAGCAGGTCACGCAGCGAGGCGAGGCGCTCGCGGACCCAGTCTCCGTCGGACGAATAGGTGAGCACGAGCCCCGCTGCGAAGGCGCCCAGCGCCGCGGAGAGGCCCATCGCCCCCGTCGCCCACGCGAGCCCGAAGCACGCGAGCAGCGCGACGATGAGCCGCGACTCGCCGTCCGTCCCCGCGATCGAGCGCAGGGGGAGGGGGAAGCGCTGCTTCGTCACCACCCACGCCACGAGCGCGACGATCAGCACCGCCCCCGCGCACTGGATGGCGATCTGCCCTGCTGAGGGCCGCTCGCCCGCGAGCAGCGAGAGGACAATGAGCATCGGCACCAGCGCGAGGTCCTGCACGAGTGTGACACCCAGGACGTTGCGCCCGACCTCGGTATCCGCCTCGCCCCGGTCGCGCAGCAGCTTGAGCACCACCGCGGTGCTGCTGTGCACGATCACGAAGCCGAGCAGCACCGACCGGCTCAGCGACCACCCCAGCGCGAGACCGAGCAGCCACACCACCCCCACGCTCAGAGCAACCTGCAAAAGTGTGCCGACGACCGCGATCCGCCACCCCTTGATGAGCGAGGGGACGTGCACCTCCATACCCACGAAGAAGAGCAGGAGCACCACGCCGATCGACCCCAGACGCGACATCGGCTCGAGGTCGCCCACGATGCCCAGCACGCCGGGCCCCACGAGCACGCCCGCGAGGATGTACGCGACCACGTGCGGCTGGTTCAGCCGGCGCAGCACCACCGCGATCGCAAGGACCACGAAGGCCGTCGCGCACAAGGCCGGGATGATCGGGTCGAGGAACATGCGCGCCGGTCAGCCGCCCGGCCCCTCTTCGGGTGCCGGCGCCGGCACGCCCGCGGCGCCCGGCGTCGCGCGCTCTTTGTCAGCAGAGGCCTGCGCCGCACGCTTCGCAGACTCGGCCTGACGCCAGTCGAGGAAACGCCTCAGGATCGCCTGCTCCACCCGGCCCTTGCGGCGGGCGGGCACAGGAATCCGCACGAGCAGCGACAGCTTCCCGCCGTCTTCGAACCGAAGCGTCGCCCGAGGGTCGAGCGACGGGGTCTCGAGCCCCTCGCGCTTCGTCTGCTTCTCGATCCGCTCCTGTGCGTCATCGAGGTAGCTCCCGCACTCCGCTCGCGCGATCTCCAGCAGCCGGTGCTCCGCTAAGCGCCAGTCCTCCCCCTCCACCACCGGCACCCCGAAGGCGTGCAGCACGTACTCGTCGAAGTGCGTCTCGTTCACCACCGGCGTCGTCAGCAGCACGCTGTTGGGAAAGACGACCGTGCGACCCGAGTGCTGGTGGATCGACGAGCCGGGCCCCACTTCGAGGAGCGTCGTCGTCAGCAGCGTGATGTCGATGACATCACCCCGCACGCCGCTGATCTCCACGCGATCACCGATGCTGAACGAACGGCCGCTCGCCTTCAGCACCGAACCACTCACGCACATGATGAGTTCTTTGGTCGCGATGACGATCGCCGCTGCGATCGCAACGATCGACAGCGCAAAGGTCCGCAGCTCGGTTCCCCAGATGATCGTCAGGCCCAGGAGCAGCAGCAGCACGGTCGCGGTGCGGACCTGCGCCGTCCACCGCCGCCGAAGGTCGTTCGACAGGCCATCGTTCCGACGCAGCCGGAGCAACACCACCCACCGCGCAATAAGCAGGATCACCACCAGCACCGTCGTGCGGATGAGGTCCGGCGTCGCTTCGTTCGATTGCAGCCACTCGCCCACGCGCACCTCCGTCGGGTGCGCACAGTAGCGTGGATCGCTTCAGGGAGCCCGTCGCTCAGGCGGCGCGCTTGCCGTCGGCGTCGTCTTCGCTCTCGTGGGGGTAGGTGCGTGTTTTGTGCGGCGCGTCGGGCTTCTCGGTCCAGTCGTCCGCCGTCACGCCGGCGACCGCGCTCGCGCACGTCTTGCGGTACCCCAAGAGGCGCACCACCTCGAGCACGTCCGTCCACGTCGGGAACGTCTTGCCGTTCGAACGCTTAAACGCCTCGATCGCCTGCACGAAGAGGAACTGCTCCGTCGTGTGCTCGCCCTCTTCAGCAGACTTGGTGAAGTCCGTCAGCCGGCGACCCGGCCCGCGGCGGCGATCGAGATCGACTTTGCCCGCCTGGTCCGGCGCGTCCCGGCGGTCGACACCGCTCCGGCGATCCACAACACCATCGTTCTGTGTGCCCTCAGGCGTACCACTCTGACCCATTGTGCGAGCCTCCTTGCTCGCACGGTCATCGGCGCACCGGGCCACCCCCCTGAGCCATCGTCCGCCCCGATAAGGGCCGGGGACACGCCAGAAGGCAGGCTGTGCGAGCAAAGCGCGTTATCGGGGGAAGAGCCGAAGGCGGATAGGCGCGATCAATCGTCGTCGTCGTCGCCCGCGTCGTCGTCATCACCCAGGAAGTAGCTGTCGCTGTCGTCGTCATCGTCGTCGTCGAAGAGGTCGTCCTCCTCGTCGTCGTCGTCTTCCTCGTCGTCGATGAGCTCGTCGTCGTCATCGTCGTCGTCCCAGATGATGTCGTCGTCATCGTCGTCCTCGTCCGAGAGCAGCGGCTGGGCGAAGGGCGCAAGGCGGGTCGTCGCCCCCTCGTCTTCCCGGGCATCGTTCTCTTCGCTCTCGCCGATCGTCGGGCGCTCGGGGATCAGGGTGGGGGCGAGGAGCAGCGCGTCGTCGGAGAGCGTTACGGGCAGCATCGGCGGGGTACCTCAGACGGTCGCGGCGGGCACAACCGGGCGTTGCACCGACCGCTCGAGATTCGGAGCTCGGCAGGCCGCACCCAAACCGCGGCCCGCTCAGCGCGGGCACGATACATCGGTCGGCGTCCCTGTCAAACGCGCGGGGCGTGAATTTCCCCTCCGCGTGCGCACGACCCGCCTCTTCGGGCCCGAAGAGTCCGCACCTACGCATCGGGCCCGCGTGCAGATGGGTATGCTCTATGCCCCTATGCCCAAGCAGCCCTCCACCCCAGCAAGACCCCAGGCCGAGCACGTGCGGGTCGACTTCGACCCCGCAGCGGGTGTCGCAGCCATCCTCTTCCCGGGCCTGGGCTACTTCGTAAGCGGTGCCCCCCGCCGGGGCGTGTACCTCATGGTCGGTGTGCTGAGTCTGGTCGTCCTCGGGCTCTTTATCGGCGGGCTCGACGTGGTCGACCGCGTCAACGACCGCTGGTGGTTCTTCCCGCAGGCGGGCCTGGGCCCCCTGGCGTTCTTCCTCGACTACCTGCACCGCGGGCCGCTCAACGCGCAGGTGACGCAGTCCATCGGGCGGGCCAACGAGGTGGGGACGCTCTTCGTCGTGCTGGGCGGGATGTGCAACATCATCGCCGTCATCGACTGCTTCGCCCCCACCATCCGCGACAAGCCCGCCCAGGCCGCCCCCAAGCCCGGGCCGCGCCCCCAGCCGGTCACAGCACCCGCCACACCCGCCCCCGCCCCCGCCGCTGAGCCCGAGCGCGGAGCCGACCCCGCCCAAGAACCCAAGGCCGACGGGGGGGCTGCCTGACATGCCCGTGCTCGCCTACACCCCCTTCATCGACCCGATCACCGAGATCTCGCAGGGTGCCAGCGACCTGTGGTGGCTCACGCTGATCGTCCTCGCGTTCTTCACCTCGGTCGCGTACAAGGCCGTCCGCATGCACGAGCTCGATCGCTTCGCGGTCAACGTGCTGATCATGACCGCCCAGATCCTCGGCGCCATGCTCGCGATCGGTGTGGGCCTCGCGGTCGCCGTCGAGCTCGTCTTGCCCCTCGTCTCCAAGTAAGCCGCCCCCGGGTTCTAGGAACAGGTCCAAGGAACGTGTCCAAGGATCATGTACAAGGTCTGGGTCGAGGTCCGGGTCCGGTCACTTCACCGCGAGCAGGACCACGCCGGAGACGATCAGCACCACCGCGATTGCCTTCTTCGCGGTCAGCGGCTCGCCGAGCACCAGCGCCCCCAGCACCACCGCGAGCGCCGGCGCGAGGCTGAACGCGATCGGTTTCACGCGCGACACCTCCCCCACCGAGAGCGCGCCGTAGAACGCCAGCATCGCCAGCGCCCCCGCCACGACGCCCGAGCCCAGGGCGAGTTTGAGGAGCGTCCCCGTATCCGCCTCCGCGTACCACCGCGTCGGCTCTTTGCCCATGCGGTGCACGTAGACGAAGTACGCCGCCCAGAGGATCGGCAGCGCCACCGTCGACCGCACCGCGATCGCGGTGATCGGCCCGACCTTGCCCGTGTGCAAGACCGACTTGGTGAAGAGCTCACCTACGCCCCAACAGAGGCCCGCTGTGATGGCAAGGAGTACCGCGTGCATGCGGACCAGCCTACCGCCTGCGGTATCAGCCGAGCTCGCGTTTGTAGGTCAGGAAGTCGTCCGCGACGCTCCACCCGCGCGCCTCGTACGCCGCCCGCGCGGGCGCGTTGGTCACGTGGGTCTTGAGCACGATCACCGACGACCCCGCCGAGCGTGCGAACCCTTCGGAGCGCTCGAGCAGCGCCCCAGCCACGCCTGTACGCCGGTGCGCGGGGTCGACAAAGAGATCGTTGAGGATCCAGTGCCGGTCGAGAGTCGTCGAGGAGTACTTGGGGTAGAGCTGAACGAAGCCCGCCGCTGCACCGCCCGCCCGCGCGAGGAAGACCACCGACTCGCTGCTCAGCAATCGTGCGCTGAGAAACTGCCGGATTGCGCGCTCGGGGTGCTGCGTCTCGTAGTGCGCGCAGTAGCCGGAGTAGAGGCGCACGAGCGCGTCCATGTCCGCGCCGCTGCGCGGGTCGACCGGGTGCGTCTCCACACGTGGGCCGTCAGACACCCGCGGGCGCTTCCAGGCGCGTGCGCGTGTTGTCGAGCACGTTCATGTAGTTGATGTAGCTGTCGTAGGGCGAGTCGTAGGGGTTGAAGTACTTGTGCACGTCGCCGTCGGCGAAGTACTTCGTGCACATGTAGTACGAGTGGTCGCTCGTGGTGAGCTTGCGCCAGTCGCCCAGGATGTAGCGCAGGTGCTGGGCGTGCTGCTCGTTGCCCTTGTCCTCGGCCTCGCGCAGCGCGTCCTTGATCGTCTGCTCGAGCTTGAACGTCTCGGTCAACGCGTTGGTCTGCATCGCGTTGCCCAGCCACGCCGAGAGGTCGCGCTCCGTGTCCGCCCAGCTCGTCATGTGCGGCGCGTCGTACACGCCCACCGAGTCGAACTGCTCGAAGGCCTCCGAGGGCGTGCAGAAGTGGTTCTCACCCGGCGCCACATCGAAGACCGCGCGCGGCAGGTCCGCGAGGAACTCGAAGATCCCCGTCTCGGCCCACTGGTGCTCGCCGATCGTCTCGTAGTCCATAAACAGATTGCACAGGTACCCGTCGCCGTTGATCTGGTGCACCCAGTCGGCGAACTTCTCCGTCGAGAGCGGCCACTCCTCCCACGACTGGTTGCCGAACCGGAAGGCGATGTCGTCCGACAGGCGGTAGTTCTTGAGCAGCAGGCGGAAGGGCTTGCCGTCGATCGCGCTGGGCATGTCCGCGGGCGGGCGGTAGACGTAGTTCGGCGAGCGGTACGCGAGGATGCGGTCCACGCCCTCGCACAGCATGCCCTTGAACCGAGGCTTGCCCGCCGCGTCGGTCATAGACGCCACGTGCTCCGCCACGTCGTTCGAGTACGTCAGCTCGGTGTTCCGGAAGACGCTCGGCGTCACGCCGAAGAGATCCCGGATCCGCTGGGTGTGCATGTCCACCTGCTCGCGGAACTCCTGGCGCGAGTAGAGGAAGCTCAGCGAGTGGTAGTACGTCTCGGCGATCCACTCGACGCAGCCCGTGTCGTTCATCTCCTTGAAGATGTCCAGGACGTCGGGCGCCCACTGCTCGAGCTGGTCGATGACCGTGCCCGTGAGCGCGTAGGAGACGCGGAAGTTGCCGTCGTTCTTCTTGATGAGATCGAGGATGAGCTGCGTCGCGGGGCGGTAGCACTTGTTGGCGACCTTGAGGAGGATCTCCTTGTTCGCCTCATCATCGAAGTAGAAGGGGTCGGCGTCGAAGACGGAGTAACGGCGCAGGCGCCAGGGCTGATGGACCTGGAAGTAGAAACAAACAGACGCCATGGCGATCGCTCCGTGCGGTCCGCTCCGCCTTCTCGTGCGCGGGCACGCTGCCCGCTCGCGGAGGGAGCCCCATTGTGCCCGCTCTCGCCCGCAACGCAACCCCCCCGCGACCCCAACGCAACCCCCCCGCGACCCCAACGCAACCCCGGGACAACGCCCTCACAACCGGAACAGCCCGCGCCACCCTCGCCCCCGCCTACCACCCGACCCCAGCCCGCGCACACACGCGCCTCCCGCTGCTCCGATGAATACCCCTATGCGCACAGGACTCAAAGCACACAGACTCGGCTTCACCCTCATCGAGCTCATCGCGGTGATCGTCGTTCTGGCGATCCTCGCCGGCGTCGCGGTCCCGCGGTACATCAACCACCGCGAGGACGCCCAGGTGGCCGCAGCCAAAGCCGCCCGCGCGAGCCTCGCCTCCGCCATACAGAACTGGCGCATGAACAGCGTCCTCGAGGAGGGCGGCGAGGGCTCCTGGCCCGCCAACCTCGACGACGTCCTCGACGCAGAGGGCGGCGAGCACCTGCTCAACCCCTACCACGACCCGCGCATGCCCGTCTACAACATCGACCCCGGCGGGCCCGACAAGATGTTCATGACCAACAAGACCATCGAGAGCGCGATCGCAAGCCGCTGGGGGTCGATCTGGTACAACCCCAACAACGGCCGCGTCTGCTTCCGCGTCCCCGAACAGGGCTCCACGCAGGCGACCATCGACCTCTTTAATCAGGTCAACCAGTCCAACATCACCAGCCTGCGCCAGAACCGCTGAGGCCCGGAGGGGCTATCGAACC
>CAZNUZ010000028.1:0-30111 GCA_964576725.1 uncultured Phycisphaeraceae bacterium | reverse complement strand
AACCTCCTGATCCGTAGTCAGGTGCTCTATCCAGTTGAGCTACGCCCGCGTGCGGAACGTGCCCCGCGGGTTTCCCAGCGGGGCCCCGAGCATACGCACGCCCCCACGGACCGACAACCCAGGCCCCCCCGGCGCGTGAAATTTCGTTTGAGGGTGGGACAATACTCGGCTCGGGCTCCGCCTCGGTGGGAGGCCACCGCCCGGGCCCAGAACCGAACACTGTCCCCCGAACCTTCGATCGCCGGGCACCAAACCCCGGCGGGAGCACCTCGCCCCATGGCTAACTCCGTCTCTGCCCGCAAGCGCGTCCGTCAGAACATCCGTGCCCGTGCCCGCAACCGCTGGCGCATGAAGACCCTCCGCGACGCCATCAAGGACTTCGACGACAAGGTGATCCACCGCGAAGTCGACGGCGCCAAGGACGCGTACCGCAAGGCCGCCCGCCTCCTCGACAAGACCGCCAGCAAGGGCGTGATCCACAAGAACAACGCCGCACGCCGCAAGTCGCGCCTCAACGCGCGTCTCCACAAGCTCGTCACCGCCTGACGCGTTTTCGCTTGACCGCCTTTCCAGGCGGATCATCGGAGGCCGCTCGCCGGCTCGGCAACACGTTCGGTTCCACCAGCCGCCACTCGCATACGGGTGGCGGTATCTTTTTGCCATGAGCGCACACGCAGGCTCCATCCGCACGCTGGACCAGCACCCGGACATCGCCCGCGTCCTGGCCGCGCAGCGCGAGCTCTCCCTCGCGTCCACCACGCCCGAGCTGCTCAGCGCCTTCGCGGTGCGCATGCGGGCAGCGGGTATGAGAGAGGTCCTCGAGATCTCCGCCCCGCCCGGGCAACCCGCCGTGATCGATCAGCTCATCGACCTTACCGACCAGAGCATCACGCCCGAGTCCATCCGGTGCGCGAAGCACGCCGGCATCCAGGGCGGGCCCGTGCCCATCGGGCCCGGCTCCCTCCTGTCCGAGCTGATCCAGGGCGAGACGCCCCGCCACGCCACCCGGTTCGACGCCTCGGGCCAGCCCGAGCTCGCCCGGCTCATCCCCGGCCCGCGCTGCGCCGTCTCCGTGCCCATCTACAACGCGGGCGTCGCCGACGAGTGGCTCCTCGTCACACGAGACGCCGACGCACCCTTCCGCGACGAAGACATCCGAATGCTCGTGGGCGTGCTCAACATGCTCGCGCGAGCGATCGAGAAGTCCGCGCTCGCCGAGCAACTCGCCCAGTCCCACAGCCGGGAGCGCGCGAAAATCGAAGAGGTCGCGCGCATCCAGCGGGCGCTCCTCCCCGAGCGTCTGCCCGAGCACCCCGCCATTCAGGCCGCGGTCCATTACCTGCCCTGCGACCTCGCGGGCGGCGACTACTACGACTTCCGCCGTTTCGACGGGGGCGACATCGGCCTCGCCGTCGCCGACGTCTCGGGCCACGGCCCCGGGTCCGCCGTCGTCATGGCCATGCTCCGCACCGCGATGGCCCTCATGCGCGACATCGGCGCCACCGGCGAGGCCAGCGTCCGCATGCTCAACACCATCCTCAGCGAGGGGCTCGGCGCGGGCCTCTTCGTCACCGGCTTCTTCCTCCGCCTCGACCCTGAGACGGGCGCGGGCGAGTTCATCAACGCCGGTCACTGCCCGCCCAGGATCCTCCGCGCCTCGGGCCTCGTCGAGCCTGTCGCGGGAGGGGGCTGCCCGCCCCTTGGCATACTCGAGAGCTTCGAGCCCGAGCTGGGCACCCTCCGACTCGACCCGGGCGACAGCATCATCGTCTTTACCGACGGGATCAACGAGACGTTCGACCCAGCGGGCGATCTCTTCGGCTACGAGCGTGTGGACGAGGCCCTCGCCGGGCTCTCACCCGAGTGCACGCCGGGCGAGATCTGTGATGCCCTGGTTTCAGCGGTAGATCGCTTCGCTGCCAACACCGAGCGCTCCGACGATCGCTGCCTCGTCATCTTCAAAAGGACGCAAGGCCATGGCTGATCCGATCGGGGCGCCGGCGCGCGAGCCCGCTGCGCACGAGAACCAGCGCGCCGCCCCGGTCACCAAGCGCGAGCGCAACAACGCCATCGATGTCCTCCGCGGCTTCGCCATACTTGGCATCCTCCCCGTCAACATCCTCTACTTCGGGATCGGCGTCGATCAGGCCGGCGTCATCGGGAGCGCAGCCGACGACCTCGCAAAGGGCGTGGTTCACGTCCTCTTCGAGAGCAAGTTCATCACGCTCTTCTCGCTCCTCTTCGGGGCCGGCATCGTGATGATGGACCAGGCAGCGATCGCCCGCGGCCGGCCCCAATGGACGGGCCGCTTCTACCGGCGCACCATCGCGATGCTCCTGCTCGGGTTCGCACACGCCTACCTGCTCTGGTACGGCGACATCCTCTTCACCTACGCGCTCATCGCCTGCGCCGCCTTCTGGATCAGAGGGCTCGACGCCAAGTGGCTCGCGCTCATCGGCGGCTCGATCTTTGTCATCGGCCTCGGCGCGTTCGGCTGGATCTTCGCGTTCGACTCGGGCGAGTGGGGGGACCGCGCCCGCGAGCTCGCGGCCGCTCGAGGCTCCTTCGGTGAGCGCATCGCCGAATACGCCCTCATCGCCCTCTACTACCAGACGATCATCTTCGCCATCTTCTCCGCGTGGTTTAACACCGGGCTCATCCTCATCGGCATGGCCCTCGCCAAGTCGGGCTTCTTTCGCAACCAGTGGCGGTACCGCTCCTACGCACGCCTCCTCACACTCGGCTTCCTGATCGCGCTGCCCGTCCTCTTCCTCGCGCACACCACCCTCACCCAGCGCGGCAGCATCACGATCGCCTGGGCCTACGCCAACCTCGGCCTCGCGCCCTTCCTCTCACTCACCTACGCCGTCCTGGTCATGGAGGCGGCGCGGCAATTCCCACGCTTCCCGGTTATCAAGGGCCTCGCCGGTGTCGGCCGAACAGCCCTCTCCAACTACCTGCTCCAGTCCGTTGTCTGCGTGTGGATCTTCTACGGCGGCTTGGGCGGGCTCGGCCTCATCGGGCGATTCGAAGAGGCGCACCTCCTGGCCATCGTCGCCGCCATTTGGGTCGGTCAGACGATCCTCACCGCGATCTGGCTGCGCGTCTTCCGCTTCGGGCCGGCCGAGTGGGCGTGGCGCTCCATCACGTACCTCAAGCCCCAGCCGCTCTTCAGAGCGCCCGCCGTTCGGGAAGAGTGAGAGGCGTGTGTGTAAGTCAGGCTTCGAGTTCGGACTCGTCGACCTGATCGCCCAGCGCGAACATGCGCGGGTTGTGCTGGTTCAAAGCGCCGCAGCAGGGGCAGATCACCCCATGCACGCCCGCGGGCTCCTCGGTGAGATCCTCACCGCACGTCCAGCACGTCACATGATCGAAGCGCTGGCCGAGCTTGTTCATCGTCACCGAGACAGCCGCCACCGCAACACCCACAACGGGCAGCACAACCCAGCCGAGCCCCACCGAGAAGATGCCGAAGCACGCCAGCGGGATGCCGATCACCGCGACTGCTGCACGCAGGCGCAGCTTCGCAAGCCACGTCCACCCCTTCTGGAAGAGGGCCGTGTCGGTGATCAGTCGTGTGTTGGGGTGGAGTTTGGTCAAAGCAGCCCGCTGGTCACAGAGTCTCATTCCCCCATCGGGGAATCGTACCCACAGACTGTAGCCCGATTCCGCCGCCGCGGTTCCCGATCGCCGGGAGCAGTTCGGCCTATCCGGGGGTCATTCGCCGTCGTCGGTGGCGGGAGCCGCCCCGCTGTCGCGTTCGCCCAGAACATCGCGGTAGGCGTCGATGACCTCTTTGATCCGGTCGGGGTCCGGCAGCTTGCTGATCTGGATCTCGGTGTCGCTCTGCCCCGCGCTCGAGATGCCGATGCTCCCGACGTTGAAAATCCGCTCGAGGAACGTCTGGCGCACGTTGATGTTCCGCACGTGGTCGTGCAGGACTTCGTCCGAGGACCGGCTTAACAGCCCCCGGCGCTCCACCGTCCGCTTGTTGGTGATGTACAGCGAGGAGGACATCGTCGAACGCACCCACCACACCCCGAGCCACCCCCACAATGCAAGCGCAAAGACGCCCAGGCCGATGAGCCACCCCCGGCTCGTGAGGTCCAGGTTCGTCGCAAAGAACAGCACGATCGGCAGCGCGATCGGCGCGAGCAGCAGCGGGGCGGCCGTAAACGGGTTGGCCCGGAAGAGCGCCGGGCGGACCGTGAGCACGTGCGCCTCTTCGCCCCAGTCCGCCGGCAGACCCATCTGGGTCGGGCGGTCCGTGGGAGGTGTCTGGGGCGTGGGGGCGGCGTCGTTCATCTCAGGATCCGATTTCAGGGCGTCTCATTCTCGCAGAGGCTTCATCCGCCTCTCTCGTATATGTTCGGAGGATACAGGGGCCAATTGCGTGCGTCGTGTCCCACACGACCCCCAACGCGCCCTACCAAGCCCCAACCCCGCAGCCCAGCCCCCCCCGATGCCACCAAACGCCCCGCACACAACCCACCTTGCCATCGAGACGTCCAACCCCAGCGCCCCCGAGGTGCCCGGAGCGTCAGACGGTCCCGGCGTCGCCCTGCTCGATCCCGAGGGCGCTCTCCTCGCGCACGAGCCCCTGCGCCCCGTCAGCCGCCACGACGACGCGCTCCTCCCCGCGATCGAAGCAGCCTGCACCGCTGGGGGGCAACGCCCGCGAGATATCGGACGTATCGCGGTCAGCATCGGGCCCGGGGGCTACACCGCGATCCGCATCGCAGCCGCCGCTGCCAAAATGATCGCCCTCGCCACGGGCGCCGAACTCGTAGGCGTCCCCACAGCCGACGCCGTCCTGCGGGCGACCGCGCCGGAGGCAGAGCGTGCACTCGTCGCCCTCGCGTGGAAGCGCGAGGACGTCTGGGTGCGTTCGTACACCGGGCAGCACCCCGACGGCGAGGGCTCGGTCGTGCCCATCTCATCGCTCGGCCAGCGCGTGGGCGCAGGCGTGCTCATCGCCGAGCCGCGACTCATCGACCAGCTCCGCGCGATGGGCCTCGAGCCGCCCGCAGCCGTCCGCACGCCCGTCTTCGGTGCGCGCGCAGTTGCTCGTCTCGCCCGGAGCCTCGAGCCGCTCTCGCCCGAGGCGCTCGCGCCCCTCTACCCGCGCGAGGCCGAGGCGCTGCGCAAGTGGCGCGCCCTCGGGAGGCCGCTCGATGTCAGAGCAAACCAAGCGACCGGAGATCCTCCGCCGGCTCGGTAAACGAGCAGCTGCCGTAACTGATGGCGAAGGACTCACGCGCAGCAGCGATGCGCGCGTTGTCGAGGCTGCGCTCACGCCACCGCACGCCCTCGGGCCCGAAACGGAACGCGCTCGCGTCCGTCTCCGTCATGATCGCAAGCGCCTCCTCCTCGGAGCACCGCGCCTTGCGCACAAAGGCAGCAGCGAGAAACACGTTGAGGAACCCGTGCATGGTGCTGCGCGGCGCGTCGTCTTCGTACGTAAGCGCGTACTCGGCGCGCAGCGGGTGGTGGAGGCCCGCCGTCGCCTTGAAGGGCACGTCCGCAGCCGAGCAGTGACAGACAAACCGCGCAACGTCCGCCGCCTCCGGGATCAGGTCCGGCGTCACCCCGCCGCAGCGCACCTTCGCACGGCCGCCCGTCCCCGCCAGCGCCGTCAGCGCCGGGCGCACGTCGCTGGCGACGGGCAGCTCGAAGTACGGCGTCAGCTGTTCGGGGATCGTGCGCATCAGGTCGTCGATCCGAAACGGGTCGGCCTCACGCACCTCGATCGCGTCGATCACCGCGAGGCCCGCGCTGGGGTCCTCCGCGTGCGCACGGTTGAAGGCGAAGATCGTCTCGATGTCCGCGTCTGCATCCCCGCCGACGAGGGCGCTGATGCGCCAGGGCTCGTCCGCTTCGCCCCGCGGAAGGTGCTCCGACGCCTGCTCCTCGAAGTCCGCGAGCCGCGCAACGGGCACGATGAACCGCCCCAGCATCCAGCGGTCGTCGCACGCGGTGTACGCCCCGTGGTTGCGGACCGCCTGCTCCATAGGCAGCGCAGCGGGCGGGAAGAGCCCCGCGTAGTCCACGAGCCCGTCGACAAGGATCTCCAAGGAACGCGCCGGCCGCTGAGTCTCTCCGTTCGTCGTCATGGGCCAAGTGTACGCCCAAGCGCCCCGCACTCCGCGCGGTACGATCCCCGCCCCCCATGCAACCCCAAGGCCACACCACCAGCCCGAGCACGCCCCACGCAGGAAAGAGCGTCCTCATCCTCGATCAGGGACTCCTGAAAGACCGCCGCGGCAAGCCGATTCACGGCGTCGAGCTCTTCCGCCTGTATCTCGTCCGGCAGATGCTCGAGCGCGGGGTGCGCGTCACCGTCTGCGCCGCGCGCTCGTGGGAATCCGCCTTCGACGATTACCTCCCGATGGAGCACCCCAACCTGCGGGCCGTATTCGTGCCCAACGTGCTGGGCGTCGCCCTCAACGGGATCACCGCCGCCGTCTCCACCGTCGGCGACGAGTACGACGCCGTACTTATGGGCAACCCCCGCAAGGGCCTCGTTCCCGCGATGTACACCGCCTGCTTCGGGCACGAGTCCGCCCGCCGGCTCGTCTTCGCCCACCGCCGAGGCGAGCACCGCTTCCTCGACATGGTGCAAGCCCTCTCCTTCGACACCCTCTGCGTCTCCGAAGAGGTCGCCCGCAAGTACCGGGGCAACACGCCGGGCCGCGTCGATGTGATGTACGGCCTGCCCAACCACGCCGCATTCCACCCGCCCGAACCCGCCGAAGACACCCCCCGCGCGGACGACGGCCTCTGCCACTTCGCGCTCATCGCTCGCCTGCCCAGCGTCTCCAAGGGCGACGCCAAGGCCGTCGAAGCCTTCACCATGCTCCCCGCCGAGGTCCGCGAGCGCTGCCGCCTGCATCTCGTCTCGTTCATCGATGAGCCCCCCCCGCGCGTCGCGAATGTGCCCGGCGTCGTCTGCCACCCCTGGCTCCCCGCCGGCGAAATCCCAGGCCTACTCCGGCAGATGGACGTCCTCCTCGCCCTCTCCACCAACGAAACTTTCTCGCAGGCGATCGTCCAGGGGATGCTGACGGCGCTGCCCGTCATCGCCACCCGCATCCCCGTCTACACCGAGAAGATGGACACAGGCGGGGGCATCCTCGCCGACGAGCCCGAGAAGATCGCCCGCGCGATGGAGCGACTCGCCTCCGACCCCGCAGAGCGGGCCCGCATGGGCCGGATCGCCCGCGAGACCGCCCTCCAGCGCTACTGCTGGTCGACCGACGACTTCCTCGACCGCCACCTCTTCCCCGCTCGGGGTGCATCAGCAGGCGTGCCGGGCAAGTGACTCGCCCGGATTGAGCGCTATCATCCCGGCCGCTCAGATCCGAGGGCGGCCCCGCCCGGTCACGCAACCGCCGGGCACCCTGCAAGTCGATCCCACTCTGGCCGGACCACTCGGGCGTGCGCCCCGGTCCACATTGGCCCATCGTTCACACGCCGCCGCCGCTCACACCGATGCGCCGGCCTCTGAAGGAAGGAGCCCGGTGATGACCGCCGTTGGCACCCACTGCATCTGCGAGTTGTACGGCTGTTCCCGCGAGGCGCTCGACGATCTCGAGCTCATCCGCGACGCGCTGCGCGAGGGCGTTCACCTCGCGGGCGCGACCCTGCTCTCCGAGACCTTCCACAAGTTCGCGCCCCAGGGCGTGACCGCGCTCGGCCTCCTCTCCGAGAGCCACATCTCCATCCACACCTGGCCCGAGTCCGGCTACGCAGCGGTCGATTGCTTCACCTGCGGCGATACCACCGTCCCCGAAAAGGCGTGCGTCCACCTCGGCCAGCGACTCGGCGCCCAGCGCTCCAAGATGCTCACCGTCGACCGCGCGAGCGAGCTCACCGCCGACGACGAAGCCCGATTCACCCCCTGCGACCGCCGCACAGGGACCAAGGCCGCCCGCCGCGAGGTCGAAGAGCTCGTCCTCGAGCCCCTCGGCTGATTTATCCCGGGCCCCAGCTCGATCCAAACACGACCACACACACCAAGCGCGAGGAGCGTGATATGGCCGGCGCCGAACTCCAAGCAGATCTATGGGTCAACGAGGTCATGAGCCCGTGGGACATCTACTCCCACGGCGTCACGCGCGTCCTCGCCGCCCAGCAGACCGCCTACCAGGACATGATGGTGGTCGAATCGGGGCGGCTCGGAAAGGCGCTCGTCCTCGACGCCAAGTGGCAGTCGTGCACCGGCGACGAGTTCATGTACCACGAGCCCCTCGTCCACCCCGCCTGCCTCGAGCTCGCCTCACGCGGGCGCGCCCCGAAGAACGTGCTCATCCTCGGCGGCGGCGAGGGCGCCACCGTCCGCGAGGCGCTCCGATGGAACTCCGTCCAGCGCGTCGCCATGGTCGACATCGACGGCGAAGTGGTCGAGGCCTGCAAGAAGCACCTCCCCGAGATGCACCAAGGCGCCTTCGACGACCCGCGCACCGACCTCGTCATCGGCGATGCCAAGGCCTACCTCGATGATCCGGGCGTCCACCCCGACGGCGGGTGGGACGTCATCATCTCCGACCTCTCCGATCCCATCGAAGACGGGCCCAGCTTCGAGCTCTTCACCAAAGAGTTCTACGCCAAAATGAAAGACGTCCTCGCGGGCGACGGGGTGCTCGTCATCCAGTCCGGATCCGTCGAGCCCTACGGCACAAGCCTCCACCCCGCCGTGCGCACCACAGTCGAAACGATCTTCGATCACGCCCGCAGCATGCACTCCGCGGTCCCGGGCTACGCCAACCCGTGGAGCTACGTCGTCGCCTCCGATACCCCCTTCGCCCTGCCGCTCGACGCAGTAAAGATCGACGCCATGCTCGCCGAGCACCTGGGCGCCGAGGGCAAGGCCGCCCTGCGCTGCCTCGACGGCGAGGGCCTGCTCGCTGTGGCGCACACGCCCAAGCACTTGCGCGACGCTATCGAGGCCGAGACCAAGGTCTTTACGCTCGAAGCGCCGCCCGCCTTCTTCGGCAAGGGCGTCGCCGCCGGCGCGTAACCGCGCACGCGTCGCCCAAACTCAGGCGCCCGCTCGGGCTCCGGCTCAGCGCACGACCGGAGCGCGGTCGTCGGGCGAGATGGGCGCCGTCTCACCCCGCTCGGTGTCGTAGGCCGGCGCGGGAACAATCTCAGTGCTGAGAATCGCAACGAGCTCCAGCGGCCGCTCGCGCGGCGAGGCGGGGTCGTCCGGGTCCGCCCGGCCCACCGGCACGCGCGAGATCGCTTCGAGCGTCTCTGCGCCCTCGATCACCACACCGAAAGCGCTGTACAGCCCGTCGAAGTCGGGGCCCACCGCGTCCCCCAGGACCACGAAAAACTGGCCCCCGTTGGTGTTCGGCCGCTGTGGGTCACGCGCCATCGAGACGACGCCGTACCCGTGCCGAAGCGCACTCGGCTCGAAGTCGAAGAACTCGCCCGGCGCCCCGAGGCCCGTGCCCGTCGGATCACCCGTTTGTACGAACGCCCGCCTGCCGCGCGCATCCCTCCGGATGATGCGGTGAAAGGCCACATCGTTGTAGTAGCCGTCCGATGCGAGCTCGATGAACCGGTGCGCCGTCCGCGGGGCAGCGTCAGGCCGCGGCTCCACGACCAGGGGGCCGTGCGTCGTCTCGAACGAAACGCGCACCAGCGGGTACACGCGCACCCCCGTCAAGAGCGGGGGGGCATCGCCCGCATCTGGCGGGAGAGCCCGAAGCCCCGCACGCTCCGCGGGCGACAGCGCGAGCAAACGCTCGATCTCCACGCGGTCGTTGTCCTCGTACGCCCGCAGCAGCAACGCGGTCAGCTCGTCCGCGGGCGCCTCTTGTACCGCGAGCAGCGGTTCGATCACGAGCGGCGTGCCCGCAGGTTCGTTGTCGATGTGCAACTGGCAGTACAGCACGCCCGGCGCGCGGGCCGTCCAGATTACCGGGAAGAGCTCAGTCAGATCGAGTCGCTGCGCGCGGGGCGAAATCGGCACCCGGCCTACAACGTCGTTCCGCGTCGGATCGATCAACTCCAACTCCGCAGCCAGCACCGATGCCACCCGCTCGGCGCCCGGAGAACCGAGTTCGATCATCAGCGGCCGCAGCAAACCCGTATAGAGGTGCTCCGGCCGCAGCGTCCATGAGGCATCGCTTGCACTGGATTCACGCGCAGAGAGTGATGCAGGGCATAGCGCGGCCACGCTCAGCGCCATTAAGAGCAAGACGATTTGTTGCGGCCGCTTCATCACCGGACAGGGTAGGACGTAGATGAGCATCACCCGTGCCGGCAGGGCGCGGAGTTCTTCGCCAAAGAATTATTGGCCGAAGAAAGCGCCGACCAAGCCATGAGCCTCGGAAGACGAGGTTGTGTTTTGCCCGAGCTTGGAGTCATCGAGGATCGTCCAGCCGTCTTTGACCGCCCGGCGAGCCTTGTCGGTGTTCATGGCTTCGAGGGTCGGCTCGAACTCGGCGAGCGACTGGAAGAGCCTGCCCTGGCTGTCGTTGAACCACTGGATGCTCATGTCTGCCTTGAGCATGTTGTTGCCAACGCGGTGGTTGTATTCCGGCTGGCTGCGCATCGAATCGGCGATCAGGGCAGTCTGCGGGGAGAGCGCTGAGATGCGCTGCGTCCGCCCAGGCAT
Source organism: uncultured Phycisphaeraceae bacterium (assembly GCA_964576725.1). Classification (GTDB taxonomy): domain Bacteria; phylum Planctomycetota; class Phycisphaerae; order Phycisphaerales; family UBA1924; genus OFTM391. The sequence continues at coordinate 19,484 of CAZNUZ010000028.1, read as the reverse complement.
CCGGTAGTGGTAGTTGGAGACGATCTCGCCGCTGTTGTTCTCAAAGAGGTGCGCTTGAGCCTCCCGGGTGTACTGGGCCCGGTGCGAGGGGTTGAAGAAGATGTCCGGGTGGCCGGCGTACTCGCCCTTGAAGAGCAAGCCGAGGCCGTCCCATTTATCACGAGTCAGCGCATTCCCACGGGAACCGGCGATCTTCGAGAACGTCTCAGGGGAAACACGCAGGAAGACCATCTGCTCCGGGGCGTCGTTTTCATCCTGCTCGTCGTCGAAGAGTGAGCGGGGCATTTTGCCCAGGAGGTCATAGGCGTACATCTGCAACGCAAGACCGGACTGCCGGATGTTCGACGCCGAGACGGTGCGGCGGCCCGCTTCCTGCACGCGACTCACCGAGGGGAGACTCGCCGCGATCAGCAACACAATCACACCCATCGACACGAGTAGGTCGACTAGGGTGAAGCCCCGCGCTGGGGTCCGTGAGATGTGATGCTGCTTCCGCACGAATCCGTCACCTCTGTTCCGTAAAAGTATAGAGCAATTCGGGCCTCATCCAAGAAAACTCGCAACCATCCGCGAGCATTCCCGAGTACCCGGATATCGTCCGAATAACACGCAATCGTTCGGATCGTCACGGGGAATCGTCGATAACGATGGCGCTGGCCGGTTTCCGGCTCGACGAGGCTCCCCCGATGCATCCGAACTCGGCCGATTGCGTATCGGCAATGACGGAACGACGCTGCTGAGGCGTCTTCATCTCCCGTACGCAAGCACTTACCCGACGTATCGCCCTCGCCCTCGAATCATGCCCACCGCCGACCGCCAATCCGACTACGAGCTGATGCAACGCATCGCTGCGGACGATCAGGGCGCGATCGAGGAGCTCTACGACCGCTTCGGCTCGCTTGTGTATCGCATGGCCTACCAGACCATGCCCTCCCGCTCCGACGCCGACGACGTGGTGCAAGAGGTCTTCGTTCGCCTGTGGCGGACCGCCGGCCGCTTCGATCCCAAGCGGGCCGCACTCGTGACCTGGGTGATGCTTATCTCGCGTCGCCACATGGTCGACCGCCTCCGCCGGCTCCGCAGCAAGGTCAAGCCCGTCATGCTCGACGAGGGCTGGTCCCCCCCCTCGGACGAGGCCTCACCCGAGACGGGTGCCCTCCAGGACGAACGCTTCGCAGCGTTGCTCGAACGCGTCGAAAAGCTCCCCGAGCTCCAGCAAACCGTTATCAAGCGCGCCTATCTCGGCGGGCAGACCCTCAAACAAATCGGTATCGAACTCGACGTGCCCCTCGGCACGATCAAATCCGCACTCTCTCGGGCGCTTGTCCGACTCCGGGAACGCACAAGCAGCGAGGAACGCACAGCATGAACACTCGTGAACTCATGGAACTCTCCGCACTCGACGCCCTCGGCCTGCTCGACGAGCACGAACGCGAGAGCTTCGAAGCCGCGTTCCAGCAAGCGGCCCCCGAAGTGCAGGCGCACATCCGCAAAGAGCAAGCGCGCTTCGCCGTCGCCGAGCATCTGCTGCCCAACGTCGAGCCGCCCGCGGGCCTCCGCGCCCGCGTCATCGCCAAAGTCCGCGAAGCGATGGCCATGGTCGCTCACGAAGACACCGGCGTGCTCGCCTCCGTCGCCGGCGGCGTCGCACCACGCAACACCGGGCCCTTCTGGCGCATGATGTCCATCGGCTGCGCCACCGCCGCCGTCGTGCTCGGCGGGCTCTACCTCTCCGTCGTCAGCCAGGTCGATCAGCAGGGCTCGCTCGCCCAGTCCAACGCCATCGCGCTCCAACTCCAGCAGCTCGGTCCCCGCTCGCAGGAGATCCTGCTGAGCGAGCAGCTCATGCCCGTGAACTTCGCGCCCGCTGCTGCCGACAGCACCGGCCTTCGCGCCCAGCTCCTCTTCGACCCCGTCACGGGCGAGGCGCTGCTCCTCTGTGATGGGCTCCCCGTCGCCGACGGCAACTACAAGCTCGTCGTCCGCTCCGCCGACTCCGAAGAGATCTTCGAAGACTTCTCCGCGACCGGCGGCCTCGTGCCCGTCCACCTCGAAGACGTCCGCAAGGAAGACCTCGGCTCGTTCGCCATCACGGGCCCGCTCCAGCCGGGCGGCGTGAGCCAGACCATCCTCGAAGTCGGCGACGTCTAATCGGCTACATCTAATCAGCCCGCGCCGCTCCCGACTCCGGCCCGGCGTCGAACCTGATCTCTCCTCACACGCCCTCGCGCTCGTGCCCGAGGGCGTTGTTCTGCGCCGCGTCGGCGTGCACGAACGCCTCCCGCGTCGATTCCATGATCGTCTTGCGCATGCCGCGCCAGGCGAAGACAGCAAACGCAAGGAGCACCGCGGTCAGAGCGCCCGCGATCGCGCCGAAGAGCGCCGTCCGGGTGTCGTCGATGGGCGTCGGGTCGGCCTCCGCGGGCACCACGATCGCCGCCGGCAGACCGTCGGCCCTTCGGTTGCGGGTGTCGTTGGCGTACGCCACGACCGCCGTCCCCAGCGCATCGAGTACGCGAGCGCTGCGCTCCTCGCCCACCTCGTTCATGAGGATCGTCAGTTGACCCGGCGCGTTCGACTGCCACTCGGACCGCTCCGCCAGCGCCGTGCGCAGCGAGCCGGGGGTCGCAAGCGCCTCGTACGAGCGCGCCTTGAGCCGCCGCGCAGCGAACTCGAGGAACTGCGGGTCCTCGGGCAGGCCCGTTGCGAAGGCGCTCCACATGGCCGACGCCTCGTCCGGATCGGCGGTCCCACGCGCGTCGGCCTCCAGCGCGATCGCGGCCTCGTGCGTCGTCGGCGCATTCCGATCAACACCGAACCACGCCCCGCACACCAACACCGCCCACGCGATCGCCACACTCCCGACGAAGACACCCGTCCCGCTCCGGGCCTTCTGCTCCGCAAGACCCTGATAGACACGCTCCGCAGCGTTGCGCCGCTCCCGCGCTTCGAAGAGCAACTGCTCCGCCTGCGATCGCGCCGTATCCGCTTCCTTGAGCTGCTCGGCCTTGCGTTCGAGCGCGTGCTTGACCTGGAGCATCTGTTGGCCGCGAGCCTGCAGCGCGTTGCGCACGCCCGCGAGCCGCCTGCGCCGGAGCGCATTGAAGCCGTCCGCGCCCGCGTGCTCCTGCCTCGTCCGCTGGGCCTCGGCGCAGGCGTGCTTGAGCTGGGTGATGTGCGCACCCGCCTCGACCAGCGACCGCCGCGCCCGCGCGAGCTCGCTGCTCAGCTCCTGCTCGCGCGATTCCAACTCCGCGATGCGCTCCGCCGTTCCCGGATCATCGCCCGCGGGCTCAGCGTTGCGTTCTTCACGCAGCGCGTCCCGCTCCGCTTCGAGCGCACCCGCGCGCTCCTCCAGCTCGTGGGTCCGCGCCTCGAGCGCCGAGATCGAACCGGTCAACGATTCGATCGTGCCCGCGCTCTCGCTGCGCGTCTGCTCGTGCGCGCGCTGCTCCGCTTCGAGAGATCGCTTCGCCTCCTCCGCGAACGCCTGCGCCTCGGCTACGCGCTCGTGGGCGAGGCGGTCCGCTTCGGCTTGCCCGCGAGCCGCCTCGCGCAGCCGGGCCAGCTCATCCTCGATGTGCGCGATGAGCTCCACCGGGGCCGGCCCGGAGCGCGGAGCCACTTCTGCATCGCCTTGGGGCGCTGTCTCCGAGGCCGCCGGCTCTGAGCCGCTCGTCTGAAGCGGGCCCGGAGCAGCCGGCTCGTCTGTGCGGGAGCCCGCGCTGAGGCCCTCTTCCGATTCGTGCGGGGGCTGGTCGTCGCTTGGGCGGTTGGATCGTCCGAACATGCTCACTCCTCCCGAGCGCCACGGGCGCATCGAGAGGGACCATCGGAAACGACGGGCTCTCGCCCCAGCGTGCTTGCCCCCCGATCTGCATTGCCTGGAACAAGGGGGTCGCAGGTGCCGTTTAGGCAGGCACGCGCGCGTCCGATACCCCATCTGGGCGATCGAGTGGGCGATCCTGCCATCGCATTGCACGCATCTCATACCCCAAAGCTGGAAGCACGCAGGCCGAACGGCTAGAGTTCGGGCGAACTTTCAGCCGAGATTGAAAATACCATGCTGACCACCGCTCCCTCTACATCCAAGGCACCCAGCGCCCGTCGGCCCGCCGGCCCCGTCTGGCCCGATCAAGCCCTCGAGCCCATCCGCGCCAAGGTCCGCGCCGGCGAGCGTCTGACCCTCGCCGATGGCATGGTCCTCTACGAGACGCCCGACATCTGGGGCGTCTGCGAACTCGCCGACTCCGTCCGCCGGCGTATGCACGGCGAGGTCGCCTACTACAACATTAACCGCCACCTCAACTACAGCAACATCTGTGCGCTCAGCTGCAAGTTCTGCGAGTTCTACCGCAAGAAGGGCGACGAGGGCGCGTACACCAAAGGCACCGAAGAGATCCAGCGCGAGGCCCGCAGCGCCGTCGAGAACGGCGCGACCGAGATGCACATCGTGGGCGGTCTGCACCCCTACCTGCCCTGGGAGCACTACCCCCAGATGCTGCGCGACATCCACGCCGTCGCGCCCGGCCTGCACCTCAAGGCCTTCACCGCCGTCGAGGTCGTCCACCTCGCAAAGATCGACAAGAAGTCCAAGAAAGACGACCGCAGGGCCGGCATCCGCTGGGTGCTCAGCGAGTTGAAGGAGGCGGGCCTCGGCTCGCTCCCGGGCGGCGGCGCCGAGGTCTTCGACGACCGCGTGCACGACGAGGCCTACAAGGGCAAGATCCGCTCCGACGCGTGGCTCGATGTGCACACCGTTGCGCACGAGCTCGGCCTCAACTCCAACTGCACCATCCTCTACGGCCACATCGAGCAGCGTCGCGAGCGATTGGTGCACATGGACATGCTCCGCCGTGCTCAGGACCTCGCCCTTGCGCGCCTTGGTTACGAGCCCACGCGTGCGCGGGCTGAAGGCGAAGACCAGACCGAGTGGGAGGGCGAAGTCGACCCCTCATGGATCGGCGAGATCTCTCTTCACGGCGCGGGCGCCACCCTCCCCACCCCGGGCATGAACGGCGGCGCGGGCGGCGGCTACTTCCAGACCATCATCCCGCTGCCCTTCTTCCCCGACGGCAGCGAGCTCGAACACCTCGCCGGGCCCTCGGGGCTCGAGAACCTGCGCACCCTCGCCGTTGCGCGGCTCATGCTCGACAACTTCCCCCACGTCAAAGCCTTCTGGATCATGCAGACACTCGCCATGGCCCAGCTCATGATGCAGTCCGGCGCCGACGACATCGACGGCACCGTGGTCTGGTACGACATCACCAAGGTCGGCGGCAGCAGCACCCACCAAGAGGTCACCACCTGGGAGCTCTGCAAGGCCATCCGCGAAGCGGGCTTCACCCCCGTCGAACGCGACACGCTCTACCGGCGCGTGCAGCGCAATGGCAAGGAGTGGGCGCTCGCCGAGTAAGCGCGAGCAGAAGGGGGGCAACACTGTGATGACGATCGGTCGGCCGCGTGTATTCGCCACCGTCGTCGTCACGGCATTGGTCTTTGTGTTCGCCGCCGGAGCCCTGGACTTCCAGGAGTTCTTCATCTTCCTGGTTTGCCCGTTGGGGGGCGTGCTCTTCCTGCTCTACGCGCCGCAGTACGCGCGCGTCACGCGCATAGGCACCGACGCCTCCTTCGCGCTGGCAACCTGGGGCATGGTCTACCTCGTGTTTTCGATCATCCCCCCCTGCAACCTTACCTTCGGTGTGCTGCCGGCGGTGATTACCACGGTCGTGCTCGGCTCGGCGGCCCGGCGCAAGATCGTCCTCCTTGCGCCCCTCACCGCGCTCGCCTGCGCCTGGCTGATCTACGCGGGGGCGGTGTGGGCGCTCGGTCATTTTGGCGTGGATAGCGATGGGATCGGGTCGTTTCTCATCCCCATCGTGCTGTGGAACGTGCTGATGTACGCCGCTTTGGAGTGGGACGCGCGCGTGCCCCTCCTCCACGATCGACGCCGATCGGCCGGCCACTGCGTCGCGTGCGGCTACGACCTTGAGGGGATCGAGGCCGACGCGCCGTGCCCCGAGTGCGGTGCTATTCGCCGCGGACTTCTCGAAGCGCCTCGATCAGCTCGCGCTGCTGGTCGGGGGTCAGCTCCGCCATGATCGCGCGGAAGCGTGCCCGGTTGGCCGCCTCCTCGTCGTACCCCTCTGTACCGAGCTCGGAGAGCGCACCCTGCACCTTCGCTTCGATGACGGCCCGCGTCTCGGGATCGATGTCTAATTGGTCGAGCGTCTGTTGGTATTGCTGAACGCGCTGGCCGATGACCCGCTCGTACGAGCCCCGAAACTCGGCGAGCACCGCCCGGAACCGAGCGGCCTCTTCGCTTTGATCTACACGACCGCCCCGGAGCCGGCGCTGCTGCATCGCGCCATCATCTCCTGAGCCCACGGCCTGCTCTTCGTCCGCGAGCGCCTCTTCGTACGCCTCGATCATCGAGAGAAACGCAGGGCGGTCTTCGTCGGGCAGCGCATCGGCAAGCAGTTCGCGGAGCGTGCCCGCCTCGAGGAGCGGCGCGAGCACCGAGCGCAGCCGCCTGAGCTGATCGAACCGGGCCCGGCGTTCTTCGGTCGAGCGCTGGGCCTGCTGGCCCCGCTGCATGTTCATAAACGAGAAGAAGAGATCGAGGTTGGATTCCAGCACCGCGTCGACCGCCGCGACCCGCTCCGCGAGCACATCGTCCACCGCTTCTCGCTCGGCATCGCTGAGCCCGAGCGCCAACAAGGCGGCCTCTTCGGGCGTGCCTTCGACGCGGATGAGCGTCCCGTCGAACGTGCGTTCGACGATCGACGGCGCCCCGTCGTCGGGCTCGCTCACAGCGGGACCGCCGAGCAGATCGGCGGGTGGTGACTCGGGCTCGTCCGACGCCCGGGCGGGCAGAGCGGTCAGCACAGGGAGCGCGAGCAGATGGAGCAGGGCGAGTGAGAGTGGGGTGCATCGGTTCATACAAGTGCCAACGCCGGTAAGCACCCGTGATTGCACCGCTCTCTCGCGCTCCCGCAACGGGAGCACCCACCCGCCGGGTAGACTGATATGGAGCACCCATACACCGCGCCGCGGCGCAGAAGAGGACGGCCAAGCATGGAACGGAACTCGGGCGAAGCGATCGGAAGACGAACCGCACTCGGCGCGATGGCGATGGGGGCGGTGGGTATGGGGGCCGCCCAGGCGATGGCCCAGCCTGTGATCCAAACCCAGGCCCAGCTCAACAAGGGGGCCACCTGGCTCACCGCCGAAGAGCTCGGGTACAACCCCGAGACGGGGCGCTACGTCCTCCCCGATCTGCTCTACGACTACGCCGACCTCGAGCCGATCATCGACGCGCAGACGATGGAGATCCACCACTCCAAGCACCACGCCGGGTACGTGCGCGGGCTCAACCGTGCCCTGGATCGCCTCGAAGAGATCCGCGCGGGCACGGGCGACGCGGGGCTCATCAAGCACTGGTCGCGCGAAGCCTCCTTCCACGGCGCGGGCCACGCGAACCACGCGCTCTTCTGGCGCACCATGAAGCCACTGCGCGAGAAGATGCGCCGTATCCCGCGCGGCGCTCTGGGCGAGGCGGTCACTAAGAGCTTCGGCAGTTTCGAGAAGCTGCAGATGCACTTCGGAGCCGCAGCCAAGGCCGTCGAGGGCTCGGGGTGGGGCTGGCTCGTGCTCGAGCCCTCTTCGGGCAACCTGCTCGTGTTGCAGGGCGAGAAGCAGCAGAACATGGTCGTCAGCGGCTGCGTCCCGCTCCTCGGCGTAGACGTCTGGGAGCACGCCTACTACCTGAACTACCAGAACCGCAGGGGCGATTACGTCAACGCGTGGTGGAACATCGTCGACTGGGACTTCGTGGGCGAGCTGTACCGCCGGGCGACGGCCTAACCCGTTCCCTCGTCCCAGCGGGCGAGCACGTCCCGCGCCGTTGTGCGCACGAGCTCGTCCTCGTCATCGAGCATCGCTTCGACCCTTGATCGTGCGTCCGCGTTGGTGCGCATGGTGTTGCGCAGCGCGATGATCGCGTTGCGCTTGAACATGCCGAGCGTCGCGCGCTTGAGCGCGGTGCGCTCGAAAGCGGCGCGGCGATCTTCCTCGTCCCAGCCCAGAACTTCCAGCAGGTCGAAGCCGCTGCGCACGGGCTCGTACGCAGCGTGCGCGGTGCCCGTCGGCGCCCTGCGTCGCTGGCTGTTGTGCGGGCAGACCTCCTGGCAGATGTCGCACCCGAAGACGAGCCCGCCCATCGCGTCGTGCAACGCTGTCGGGATCGGCGCCCGCCGTTCGATCGTCAGGTAGCTGATGCACCGCGAGGCGTTCACGCGGTAGGGGGTGATCGCGTCGGTGGGGCAGGCGTCGATGCAGCGCGTGCAGCTGCCGCACCGGTCGGGCACCCGCCTCTGCACGCGCGGGGGCGCGAGCTCGAGCGTCGTCAGCACCGCGCCGAGGAAGAGGTACGAGCCCCGGCGGGGATGGATCAGCAGGGTGTGCTTGCCCGTCCACCCGAGCCCGGCGCGCTCGGCCTGCTCGCGTTCGAGGATCGGCGCTGTATCCACACACGCGCGGAAGGCCTCCCCCGCGTGCGTGAGCGATAGTTCGTCGCTCAGCGCGTGCAAGCGCTTCTTCATGACCTTGTGGTAGTCCCGGCCGCGCGCGTAGCGGGCGATCGTCCCGAGGCCGGCGGGGGCCCGGTCGGGGCCGGGATCGTTCCGCGAGGCGTACTGGTCGGCGACCACGATGATCGAACGTGCGCCCTCGAGCAGCTTGGCGGGGTTCTTCCGGATCTCGGTGTTGCGGGCGAGGTAGTCCATCGTCCCGTGCATGCCGGCGCGGAGCCACTCTTCCAGCTCATCCGCCCGGGACGTCGGGGCCAGAGGTACTACGCCCGCGAGCGCGAAGCCAAGCTCCCTGCAGCGCGCAACGATCTTCTCGGCCTTGCGCTCCGGCTGGTCGGCGTACTTCTCACTCGGGCCCGTCACGGGGCGGTATCCACGGTGAACTTCAGGCGACCCGGGCGCCCGACGCCGCCGCTCCCGCAGCCGATGCCACCCGGCGGATCGCCTCCGGCAGCACCTGCTCCGCGGGCGCGAGCGCGTCGTCCCACATCGTCGGCCAGTCGATGCTCACCCAGCACTCCGATGTCGCCGGCTCCGAAGCAAGCGCACCCACGATCGACTCGAGCACGCCCAATTCGATATCCCCCCGCACGCGCACGAGTCGCACGAAGTCCTTGAGGAGCGTGATCGCTTCTGCGGGGTCATCCCCCGCCGACAGACCGGCGCGGACGTCGTACGCCAGCGCGAGCTGCGGGTGATCGACCGCGCCGACCAGGTCGAGCAGGTCCTCGGCAGCGGGGAAGCTGCCGCCGTTCTCGAGAAGGACGGGGGCGCGATCATGCCGGGCACCGTCGCACACGAGGCGGAGCCGGGAGGCGATGCGGTCGACGAGCGTGGTGTAACGTTCGTTGCCGTGCCCCTGGTAGGCGTAGACGCGGGTGCCGTGAGCGCCGGTCAGGCGGGCGAGGTCGACGGCCCGGCGGCCCTCGTAGATCGAAGCGTCCCGGCTTGTGAGTATGTGCCCGAGCACCGGCGGGAAGACGGGCTTATCGAACCGCACGCCGGTCGAGATCGCGCACAAGGCGAGGCCCGCGTTGGCGAGCAGGCGGTTGACCTTCGCGGGGTCCGTCAGCGCGGGGTCGGAGGCGATGAGCGTCCCCCCCGTGCCGAAGGAGCGAAGGTCGAGGCCCGCGCACCCCCATTCCGCCGCCGAGCGGCAGAGGCGGTCAAGCGTCCAATCGGGGAACGACGTATTGCTAATGGCGGTACGAAGCATGATGCCTACAGGATAGCGGGGCTTGGACCTTCGGGAATCACCCCGCAGAGAGGTGCCCGAGAAGGCTGCGCCCGCACCGCGCGCATAGAGTTGATGTCTCGGCACCCGGAACGCAGCCCACGCCGGCCCACCGGCTCGATGCGACCGGCCCGTACGTCGATTCGATCGCCCCTCACGCACCCACCGATGCGAGGAGTGCCCGCATGGATTACACGTCGGTCTCCCCCGACCAGCGCCAGGAGATGCTCGACGCCATCGGCGTCGCCAGCGTCGATACCCTCTTCGAGTGCATCCCCGCGAGCGCCCGCGTGGTGGGGGATCTGGACCTTCCGCCCGCCATGAGCGAACTCGAGCTCCAGCGGGAGCTCGGGCGACTCGCCCGCAAGAACACCGCTGCAGGCGACCTCGCCTGCTTCGCGGGCGCAGGGGCGTACGACCACTTCGTGCCGACGTTCATCGATCAGATGATCTCGCGCGGCGAGTTCCTCACCGCCTACACGCCCTACCAGGGCGAGGCGAGCCAGGGCAGCCTCCAGGCGTTCTTCGAATTCCAGACGCAGATCACACGCCTCACCGGCATGGACATCGCCAACGCCTCGCTCTATGAGGGCGCGTCCGCCGCCGCCGAAGCGGTGCTCATGGCGGTCAACGCGACGGACAAGACCACCGTGCTCGCCGCCTCCTCGCTGCACCCGGACTACCGCACGGTGCTCGAGACGGTCCTCTCCGATCTGCCCGTCGAGATCCGCGTCGTCGAGGCGGGTTCGGGCGGCACCGTCTCGCCCGATGCTGTGAAGCAGCACGCAGGTGACAACGTCGCCTGCCTCGTGTTGCAGTCGCCCAACCTCCGCGGCCTCATCGAAGACTGGTCCGGCTGCTTCGCGGCGCTCAAGTCCGGTTCCACATCGGGCAAGGCGCCCGTCGCCATCGCGGTCTGTAACCCCATGGCGTGTGCGCTGCTCAAGAACCCCGGAGCGTGCGGCGCCGACGTCGCGGTGGGTGAGGGGCAGCCGATGGGCATCCCCCTCAGCTTCGGCGGCCCGTACCTCGGGCTCTTCGCAGCCCGACACGAATTCCTGCGCAAGATGCCCGGGCGACTCGTGGGCATGACCAACGACGCCGAAGGCCGCCGAGCCTTCTGCCTGAGCCTCCAGACGCGCGAGCAGCACATCCGCGGCGCGAAGGCCACGAGCAACGTCTGCACCAACCAGGGTCTCCTTGCCCTCCGCGCGACGATGTACATGACCGCCATGGGCCGCACCGGCCTGCGCGAGGCGGCCCAGCAGTGCTGGCACAAGGCCCACGCCGCCGCCAAGCGCATCGCCGCCACCGACGGGTACGAGCTGGCCGATCCCAGCGGCGACTTCTTCCACGAGTTCGTCGTCCGCTGCCCGGTGCCCGCACAAGAGGTCATCGACCACGCCAAGTCGCTGGGCGTCCTCGCGGGCGTCCCCCTCAACCATGCCCGCCTCGGCGGTGCGGGAGACGAGCGCGAGCTCCTCGTCGCCGTCACCGAGAAGCGTTCCGCGGGCGAGATAGACGCCCTCATCGCTGCCCTCTCCAGCGTGAAGGGAGCCAACTGATGACGACCATGACCTCAACACCCGCTGAGAACATCGAGCACAAGCCCGTCGCCCACGCCGTCCAGACGCGGGGCGAGCGGCCCATCGAGCCCACGATCTTCGAGAAAGACGCGCCGGGAGCCCAGGCCGTCACCCTCCCCGCGCTCGACGTCGAAGAGACGATCGTCCCCGAGCACCTCCTCGGCGAGACGCCCGACCTCCCCGAGCTGGGCCAGCTCCAGGTCGTGCGCCACTACACGCGCATAAGCCAGAAGAACTTCTCCATCGACGGCGAGTTCTACCCCCTCGGCTCGTGCACGATGAAGTACAACCCGCGCATCAACGAGCACGCCGCGGCCCAGCCGGGCTTCGCGACCCTGCACCCGATGCAGGAAGACGACGACATCCAGGGCGCCCTCGAGCTGCTCTACGAGACGCGCCTGATGCTGCAGGAGGTCGCGGGTCTTGATGAGGCGTGCCTCCAGCCCGCCGCCGGCGCGCACGGGGAGTACACCGCGCTCAAGACCATGCGCGCCTACTACCGCGACAACGGGCAGGCCAACCGCACCGTCGTCTTCGCGCCCGACAACGCCCACGGCACCAACCCCGCCTCCTGCGCGATGTGCGGCGCCGGCGCGGTCTCCGTCAAGACCAAGGACGGCTACACCGACCTCGACGACCTCAAGCGCCTCATCGAGCACCACGGCCCCGACCACATCGCGGGCCTCATGATCACCAACCCCAACACCGCCGGCCTCTTCGACACCACCGTGCAAGAGACCGCCGACCTCATCCACTCCGTGGGCGGGCTCGTCTACCTCGACGGCGCAAACATGAACGCCGTCCTCGGCAAGACCAAGCCCGGCATGTTCGGCGCCGACATGATGCACTACAACGTGCACAAGACCTTCTCCACGCCCCACGGGTGCGGCGGCCCGGGCGGCGGGCCCATCGTCGTCCGCGACTTCCTCGCACCCTACCTGCCCACGCCCCAGGTCGAACGCGCGGAAGACGGCACCTACTTCCTCGACACCGACCGGCCCAAGTCGATCGGCAAAGTCCGCTCCTTCGTCACCCAGTTCGGGATCATGGTCCGCTGCTGGACCTACATCAGCTCCTGCGGGCCCGACGGCCTCCGCAACGTCGCCGAGACGGCTGTGCTCAACGCCAACTACCTCGCCGCTCGCCTCCGCGATCGCTACGAGATGCCCTTCTTCAACCCCGAGAAGGGACAGTTCGCCGCCCACGAGTTCGTCACCGTCCCCCAGCGACTCCTCGATCACGGCGTCAGCCTCGATGACATCGCCAAACGCCTGCTCGACTACGGCATCCACGCCCCGACCATGCACTGGCCGGTCCGCAACTGCCTCATGGTCGAACCCACCGAGACCGAGCCCAAGAGCGTGCTCGACCGCTTCGTGGACGTCATGCACGCGATCGCTTCGGAGATCGAATCGGACGCCCAGGGCATGAAGCAGGCCCCGCGCGATACCGTCGTCCGGCGGATCGACGTGGTGGGAAGCGATCGCAAGCCGCGACTGACCTGGGACATCGCTCAGGGCTGACAACCGATCGCCGCTGCCCCGTCAGGGCGCAGCGTGCAACTCGAGCACAAAGCCTCCCTCTCGGACGCGGTCGACCACCCGCGTCGGGAAGGGAGGCTTTGCGTTTGTGTTCACCGTGATGCGCGCATCCGGAGCAGAGCGGAGCCATTCCCGGGCCTCTTCGTCGGTGAGGCGCAGGTCCATCTTGCCCTGCACGTAATCGAAGTAGGAGTGGCCGGTGTACGCACGCGTCGTCGCTGGGGGCTGGCGATCCGCGAGCGCCTCGATCGCCCGCGCGTTGCGCACGTACCACGAGCCCTCGACGACAACATGGCGGTGGTACGCGGTCAGCACGCAAAGCCCGACCCCCGCGAGCGCGAGGGCCACACGCAGCCGGGTCCGGCAGGCTGCCCCGAGCGCGTGCAGCAGGGCGCAGCTCGCGATCGCCGCGGTCGGAGCCCACACCGGCGTGAGCAGGTCGGCGCGCTGGTGCGGGAAGAGCGAGAAGAGCACCACCCCGCCCAGCATCCACCAGGCGAGCGTGCGCACCAGCCGCGTGTGCTCCGAAGCCTCGCCCGTATCCCCATCCGGCGCAGGCAGCCAGCGGTCTCGCATCAGGAGCGCGAGGAGCGCGAGCGGCGCCGCCGGCGCGTACCACCAGAGGTAGTACCCCCAGGTCTTGTACGCATGCACGACCGGGGGCGCACCCTTGCCCGATTCGACCGCGTGCCCGACGAGTTCGCGGCCGATCACCTTCTCGATAAATGGCTCGCCCGCGGTCATCCACGCGAGGGCGAACCACCCGCCCGCAAGAAGGATGTAACACATCGCACCGGCCGCGTGCGCACGGATAGACCCCCGCCGACCGCCCGGATCACGCCAAGGGCGGGCAACGAGGCCAAGCGCCGGCACGAGGAGCCCGAGCGGCCCCTTGGTGAGCGTGGCCAGCGCCGCCCCGATCCAGAAGAAGACCCAGGAGCACTCGCTCCGACTCGCCCGGTAGCCGTACATCGCGGTGAGCGCAATGAGCCCGCCGAAGAGCGCGTCGGTGCGCACGAGCGCGACCTGCTTCGTTCCCATCATGCTTACGAGCACCAGCATGCCGGCCACGAGCGGCGCGAGACTGTCTCGCGGCCTCAGTCTCCCCGCGAACCACGCGCTCGCGTACGCCGTCATGCACACACCCACCAGCGACGGGAGCGCGAGCGTGAACCAGTGCGCCCGGCCCAAGGGGATGCTCACGAGCGCAGCCAGCCACACCTGCAAGGGGGGCTTGCTCGCGATGTCGCCCGAGACGTCCCGCTGGACGATCCAATTCCCGTTGAGCACCGCGTCGTGCACGTAGTGGGCGGGCTTGAGTTGGTCGTTGTCCATGAGGTCCGACGGTCCGGTAACCCGGATCGCGAACAGCGCCGTTGCGAGGAGGGCCAGCAACACGAGTGTGGACGGTGCGGGGATGTTCGAGGGCTGCCTCGTCATCGTGGGGGGAGGTTAGGGGCGCAAAAAGAAAAAAGGCCGCGAAGAGCGGCCTCGGGAAAGCAGGGGATACAGGACTCGAACCTGTACTAAATGAACCAGAATCATTCGTGCTGCCAATTACACCAATCCCCTGGGTGTGATCGCGGCGGATGCCGGGCGGGGAGTGTAGGGAGGCGGCTCGGCAGCGATCAACCCGCGGGGAGGCGAGTTAGGCGTCGGAGCGGCCGATCCACTTGCCGCCGGGGTCGTTGTCATCGGTCTCCGGGCGGCGGAGGGGGCGGGCGCGGAGTGTTCCGCCGGGCCCGGCGGTGGGCGTTTGGCCCTCTTGGTCCTCTGCGTTATCACCCGAGATGCGCTTGGCGCGGGCCCGATCGATCGAGCGGTCGAGCTTCGCGAGGATATCGCGGACCTGGTTGAATGCTTCCCCTGACTGAGCCATATCACAAGCCTCCATGCGTTGTACCGTCGCTATCGGAGGAAGGCCCGGCCTTGTGGAGGCCCGCGGGGCGGTTGGGCATGCCCAGAACGGGTTAGGGTCCGTTTGTGCCGGATGTATTGGCTCTCTGGCGGGCGTGCGGTATGCTCGACCCCCTTGCGACGGCGGGATGCCCCCGCCGAACCCCGGATACGGAGCGACGATGCGTTGGATCATCCTCGGGCTCGTGGTGGCGTGGAGCCTGCTGACGGCGGTGGCCTACACCTTCGTTTTGCCGGAATCGCGCGAGCGGACGAGCCTCGCACTCGCGTACTTCGATGCCGCCGCCGAAGCGCAGCGGACGGGCGTGCAGCTCCCCGATGAGGTGCAGCGCGTGCTGAGCGCCTTCGAGTCCGGCGCCGGCATGGAACTGCCCGCGGGCGGGCTTGCGGGTATCGCGGGCCTCGCCCCGGCTGCGCGTGAGCCCTACGTAAACCGTTTCACCCGGTTCGTCCGCGAGCAGGCACTCGTCGATCTCGATGCCGCGCCCACGCTCGTCTGGTCCACCGACGATAACCCCGCGCGCCGAAGCCAGCTCCGGCTCTTCCGCGCCTGGCACCTCATCAATTACGGCGAGCCCGTCGACATCCTCTCCGACCCCTCCAACCGCGACATCACCAAGACCGTCGTTCAGTGCGTCGCCGGCGCGGGTCCCGATCTCATCGAGGGCTACGGGCCCGACCAGCTCCGCCCCTTTGTCCGCGCAGGCGTCGCGATGGACATCACCGACGCCGCCATCGAGGGCGGGTTCAGCACCGACACCGTCTTCCAGTCGATCATCAGCTCGCTCTCCTACGAGGGCCGGCAGTACGCCTACCCCTGCAACGTCGGCTACACCGTGCTCTTTTATCACCGCGATCTCTTCGAGGCCGCGGGTGTCCCCGAGCCTTCGGGGCCCTGGACCCTCGATGAAGCGCGGGCCAAGGGCCTGGCGCTGATCGCGCACGCCGCCGAGCAGAACACCCTGCGCCAGGGCCTGATGAACCTCGGCGCGTGGGACATGGCGCTCGGCTCGGGCGGCCGGTTCTTCAACGACGACGGCACCGCCTGCGTCTACAACTCGCCCGAGACGATCGCCGGCTTCCAAGCCCTGCTTGATCTGACCTACAACGAGGCGACGAAGATCATGCCCTCGCCCGAAGAGGCCGCGAGCATGTCGACCTCGGGCGGCGCAGCGATGAACGCCTCGCAAGAGTCGGCGAGCGCCTCCTCGCTCTTCGCAGCCAAGGTCAGCGCGATGTACGTCGGGGGCCGATGGGAATACGCCCAGCTCGCTGCGCGCAACCGCGACCGCGTGATCGAGCCCGCCGTCGAGCGCGCCATCGCAGCGTTGGCCGAGAGCGATCCCAGGCGTGCCCTCCTCCAGGCCGCGATGGACTCGCTCAACGAGGACGTGCTCATCCCGCTCTCGGAGGATCAGCACCAGGCCGTCGTGGGCGTGCTCACCGACGAAGACCGCGCAGCGATGATCAACCTCGGCGTGACGCACGTGCCCACCGTGACGGGCACCCCGCGCTACACCGTCGGTGCTCGCTTCGCCATCGCCAACCGTGCTTCGCCCAATCGTGAGTACGCCGTCCGATTCCTGCGATTCCTCTCCTCCGAGGCGTACAACGAGCAGATCAACCAGACGTTCGACTCGATCTGCGGCGTGCCCCGGTTCTGCCGCGACGAGGACGGCATCTCGGGCCCGCCCCGCGCGCTGCCGGGCCTCGAGGCGATGGACTCGCAGGTCTTCGTCGACGCGGTCGAGATCTACGGCCACCCCGACCAGCTCTCGCCCTACATCGATCGCGGGCGCCTCGGCGCGCTCGCCGGGCCCATCATCGAACGCCTGACCAACGGCGACCTCACCGCGGAAGAGGCCGCGGCCCAGGTCGAAGAGCGGCTCGATGTACAGATGCGCGCCAACATCACCCGCAGCGAGAAGCTGCGTGCGATGTGGGAAGAGCAGACCGGCCTCACGTTCGACCCCGACACACCGCTGCGCGAGCAGATCGAAGACGCAGGAGACCTCTCGTGATCGGTTCTTCGCGCAAACGCCTGCTCATCGCGCTGTGCTTCTTGTTGCCGAACCTCATCGGCTTCTTGATGTTCACCGCCGGCCCGGTGCTCTTTTCGATCGGTATGAGCTTCACCGACTGGGCGCTCACCGAGCACAACCAGTTCTCCGACGAGCAGATCTCGTTCGTCGGCTTCGAGAACTACGAGCGCCTGCTCACGGGCGACGAGTCGCACCTGTTCTGGGACTACTTCTGGAACACGGTGATCCTGATGGCGGGCATCCCCATCGGCATCGCGGGCTCGCTCGCGCTTGCGGTGATGCTGCACGCGAAGGCGGGCCCCGCCAAGGCGTCGGGCCGCGCAAAGGGCGCGTTGATCGCGATCGCCGTCGGCGCCGTCGCGTGTCTGGGCGTCTGGGTACTCATGGGCGCGACGAGTTCCGCCGAGCCGGGCGTGATGTCCACCGAGGTGGGCCTGGGCGACCTGGAGCAGGAGCGGGTGCACGACCTGCGCACCAGCTTCGCGGTGCTGATCACCGCGGTGCTCACGGGCGTTGTGGCCATCGGGCTCGCGGTCGGGCAGGTATTTTTTCGCACGATCTTCTACCTGCCGACGCTCCTCGCGGGTGTGGCGATGTTCCTCCTCTGGAAGACGCTTTACCGGCCCCGGGGCGGCATGATCAACGCCGTCCTCGACCCCATGCTCGACGCGCTCGGCTGGCTCGTCGCCCGCACGCCCGACTTCCTCTGGGTCGGACTCGGGTGGTTCACCGTATTAACGGGCCTCGGGCTCTTCGTTCGCGGGGTGTACAAGGGCGTGACCAACCTGCAAGGGGGCGAGGCGGGTGTGGTCTGGCTGATCTGCCGCTTCGTCGTCTTCGCCACCATCGCGCTTGTGATGTGGTGGGTCGGCATGGCGACCGTCGGCCTGCCCGAGGCCGTCGCGAACGACGCGCTGCGTGCCCCCGCGTGGCTCATCGACGCAGCGTGGGCCAAGACCGCGCTCATCGTCATGGGTGTCTGGCTCGGCGTAGGCGGGGGCAACATGCTCCTCTACCTCGCGGGTCTCTCCAACATCGCCCCCGAGCTGTACGAGGCCGCCGCGATCGACGGTGCCTCCGGCTGGCAGCGCTTCCTGCACGTGACGTGGCCCCAGCTCGCGCCGACGACGTTCTTCATCGTCATCATGTCGACGATCGGCGGGCTGCAGGGCGGCTTCGAGCAGGCACTCGTTATGACCGAGGGCAAGGCCGACACCATCGTGCTGACGTACTACCTCTACAACCTCGCCTTCACGGGCGACTTCCAGCTGGGCCTCGCCTCCGCCGTCGCCTGGATCATGTTCGCCATCATCTTCGCGATGACGGCCTTCAACTTCCGCTACGGATCACGGATGACCAATGACTAAGCCGGCCTCCACACAACCCGTCGCCGGCGCGCCCCTCCGCCCGGACCGGCTGACCAAGCCGCCGGCGAAGCCCGCGCCCGACGTCTCGCCCGTCGAGGCGTCGAGCGTCCTGACGCGCACGCTTGTCTTCGTCGGGCTCGTCGCGCTGGGCATGACCTTTGTCGTCCCCTTCGTGTGGCAGGTGCTCATCTCGCTCACCGAGAACCCCTCGGAGGTCGACACCCTCACCCGCACGGGCATGCCCCCTTCGCTCGACCCGGGCAACTACCTGAAGGTCTTCGAGCGCGTCGAGTTCGGGAAGTACTTCTTCAACTCCCTCTTCGTCGCGGGGTGGGCGACGATCCTGCAGGTCATCACCTGCTCGATGGCGGCCTACGCCTTCAGCCGCATCTCCTGGCCCGGGCGCGACAAGGTCTTCCTGATGTACCTCGGCACCCTGATGGTGCCCGGCGTGGTGCTCATGGTCCCCAACTTCGCCGTCGTGCTCGGCCTGGGTATGTTCAACGACTACTCGGGCCTCATCATCCCCGCGGCCTTCAGCGCCTACGGCACGTTCCTCCTCCGCCAGTTCATGCTGACCGTTCCGATGTCGCTCGACGAGGCCGCCGCGATCGACGGGGCCGG
The DNA here is from genome assembly GCA_964576725.1 of uncultured Phycisphaeraceae bacterium. Taxonomy (GTDB): domain Bacteria; phylum Planctomycetota; class Phycisphaerae; order Phycisphaerales; family UBA1924; genus OFTM391. The sequence goes on along the minus strand of CAZNUZ010000028.1, from coordinate 582 downwards.
GCACTGGCGCGTCTTCACGCAGATCATGCTCCCGCTCTCGCGCCCGGGCCTGATCGTCCTGGCGATCTTCGCCTTCCTCTTCAACTACAACAGCTTCTTCTGGCCCCTCATCCTCACCAAGGACGACAACCTGCGCACGCTGCCGCTCGGCCTGCTGCAGTTCGACTCCACCTACGGGCCCGAGACCAACCTCATCATGGCGGCCTCGCTCATGGCGATGCTCCCGCCCATCATCCTGTTCATCGTCCTCCAGAAGTACCTCGTCAAGGGCATCCAGCTCGGCGCCGTGAAGGGCTAATCCAACTATGGCAAGCGTCTCCATCTCCAAGGTCGCCAAGGTCTACGACGGCAAGGTCCGCGCGGTCGACGACGTCAACGTCGAGATCACCGACGGCGAGTTCGTCGTCCTCGTCGGGCCCTCGGGTTGCGGCAAGTCCACCACCCTCCGCATGGTCGCGGGCCTCGAGGCGATCACCGAGGGCACCATCACCATCGGCGAGCGCGTCGTCAACGACGTCCACCCGAAGGACCGCGACATCGCGATGGTCTTCCAGAACTACGCCCTCTACCCGCACATGACGG
>CAZNUZ010000027.1:8797-30769 GCA_964576725.1 uncultured Phycisphaeraceae bacterium | reverse complement strand
TGCCGTAGGCCTTGCCCGCTTCTGCGAGGGCGGCCTCTTTGTCGTCGATGGCGCGGGCGAGGCCCAGGTCGGCGAGCTTGGCGATGCCCGCGTCGGTCAGGATGATGTTCTTGGGCTTCACGTCGCGGTGGATCAGCCCCTTGGCGTGGGCGTGCTTGAGCGCGTCGGCGACGTTCAGGATGATGTCGATCGCGTCGGCCTCTTCGTACCGCTTGCGCTCCACGATGACGTCGTGGACGGTGAGCCCCTCGACGTACTCCATCACGAAGTAGTGGAATTCGCCGGCCTGACCGACGTCGAAGGCCTGCACGACGTTGGGGTGGTTGAGCTGGGCGGCGGCGCGGCCCTCGGCGTAAAAGCGCTCGATGAACTGCTTGTTGGTCGAGTACTTCCGCGGGAGCACCTTGATCGCTACCGTGCGGTCGAGGCTGATCTGGCGCGCTTTGAAGACGGCTGCCATGGCTCCCGCGCCGACCTTGCCGATGATGTGGTACCCGGGGATCTGCTGGCTTTTGCGCTCGGCCTCGGCCTGGTTGCGCAGGCGGTCGAGCTGGCGGCGGGTGACGTACTCGCGGTCGACGAGCGCCTGGGCGAGCGAGGCCTGGTTGATCTCGGCGCCGGTCTCGAGCATCTCTTTGCGCAGGCCGTCCACCTCTTCATCGGTGGCGAGGCCCTGATCAACGACGAGCTTGCCGATGATGGTGTCGACGTTGGTTCCGGACTTGCTGCCCGATTTGCTCCCGGAGGTGCTGCTGGTGTCGCCTGCGGGTGCGCCGCTCTGTGCGCCGGGCGACTCGGATGCGTTCGGGGTGGGCTGCGCCTGTTCGCGGTTGCCGGTGAGGATCTCGAGGGTGTCGGCGGGCATGGGCAGCGCTTCGCCGGTGTCTTCACCGCCTGCGCGGGTATCGCCCGGCATGGCGAGGCGCGTGCCGTCGCTCGGGTCCTCGGGCATGGGCAGACGCGTGTCGTCGCTCGAGCCCTTGGGAGCCGGGTTGTTGGTGTCAGAATCCGCCATAGGTAGTGGGAGCGAATCCTCGCCCCCGTAGCGCAAGCTAGGGTGGCCGCCCGGGGGTGTCAATGCGGCACTGGGTGGCCCCGAGTGCTCTCGGCCTTTGTGCCCCTGGTTGTTAAGCGGGTTCGTCATAAATGCAAAGCGGGAGGCGATTGTCGCCCCCCGCTATTCGCGTCGAACCCGGGATGTGTTCCCAGCCGGTCGGGTCAGGCGTAGGAGTGCAGGCCCGATATGACAAAGTTCACGATGATCCAGTTGAAGAGCATCACGCCGCAGCCCACGATGGCGAGCAGGGCGGTCCACAGGCCCTTGTCTTTCGACGACAGGCGGACGTGGATGAGCACGAGGTAGACGAGGAAGGTGTTGAGCGCGAAGACCTCCTTGGGGTCCCAGCCCCACGGGCGGCCCCAGGAGTGGTCGGCCCAGATCGCGCCCATCACGAGGCCCGCCCACAGGAGAACAAAGGCGAGCTCGAGGATGATCATCGTCGCGCCGTCGAAGACCGCGCCGGCGCTGGCCTTCTTGCGGAGGCCCGTGCCGCCCGGCGCGACACGCATCAGCATGTCGGTGCCGGAGATGGTGGCGTGGTCGGGGGTGTTGCCGAGCGAGCGCCAGCCGAGGTAGAGGAAGCCGGTGACGGCGCCCATGGCGATGAGGGCGTAGCTCGCGATGATGACGTTGGTGTGGATGTAGAGCCACAGGTCGTGCAGGATCGGCATCATGTTGCCGATGTTGGGGTCGAGCTGGGGCAGGTAGTGGGCGCTCATCATGGCGAACATGCTCGCCCCGGCGGCGCCGAGCGCGAAGAGCCCGCGCATCGGCGTCTTGCGCGCAAAGACCTCGAGCAGGATCACGCAGAGCGTGCCGAGCCACACCGAGGTCGTGACCGCCTCGAACATGTTCGAGTTGGGCCACCTGCCCGAGACCTCCCACCGCCACGCGAGTGCGACGGTGTGCAGGGTGAACGAGCCGTAGAAGAGGCCCATACCCATCGCGTACGCGCCGCGCCATCCGTAAACAACGCCCATGAGGAGCACGAGGACCGCGAGGAGGTAGACGATCCAGATCCACGTCGCGCCCTTGAGCTTGAAGTACCAGCTCTCACGCTCGAGCGTGCCCGTTTGGGGGTAGAGCTCGGGCGAGACGAGGGGCAGCAGGTTGGCGAACTGAACGATCGCCCTGTTGACCTCGTCGATCTGCTCGCTCGTGGGGTCCTGAGCAAGGCGGGCGTCGCGCCAGGACTGGCCGAGGGCGGCGAACGCGTTGCGCAGATTGCGACGGAGCTCGGGGTCGAGCTGGGCGATGGCGGCGGCGCCGGGCGTGTTCTGGTCGAGGACCTCGGCGAAGAGGTCTTCGATGGAGAGCCACTGCTCCTGATCGCTGCCGGAGGGGGGCGGGATCACGCGCAGGATGCGGGCGAGCGTCTCGGGCTGTTGGAGGGTGATGGAGGTGTCGATGGCTTCGACAAACTTCGCGGTGCGCACCACGTCTTGGCGCATGTTCCCGAGGAGCGCGCGGACGGGGTCGAGCGAGAAGACGCCCGGCGAGAGCAGGCCCGTCTCCATGAACTGATCGAGCTCGCCCTCGATCCGCTCGCGGTCTTCGAGGCTCAGCATGCCCAGCGATTCGCGGGCGCGCATCTCGATCTGCTGGCGGATGGGCTTCTTCTTGACGTAGACCGTCGGACGCTCGGCGTAGAGCTCGGGGACGAGCATCATGTCGATGTAGGTGAAGTCCTTGGCCTGATCGTTGATCCGGTTGGGGCCGGCGATGTACTTGTTGATCTCGTTGGCGAAGGAGTCGAAGGACTTGGTGCGGCCCGAGGTGTAGACCGCCGAACGATCGAGGGGCGTGAGATCGACCTCGCCGGCGAAGGTGCCGGGGGCGCCGTCGGCCGAGCGCATGAGCGAGGAGACGGCGAGGCCGCTGATGCCCAGCGTGACCAAGACGCCGAGCACGAACCAGGCGACGAATGCGCCGCGCGAGGGCCTGGGGCCTGCTGCGGCCTCTGGCTTTTCGGTGCGGGCGAGCGGCGTTTCGGGGACCGCGCCGCTGCCGCGATCGCTGGCCTTGGCTTCGGCGAGCTTGATGGCGGCGTCGCGCCTGCGGCGTTTGATGAAGGGCTTGACATAGAAGGCCCACATCATGCCGATGACGGAGAGGATCGTGCCGTTGAGCATGGTCCACATGCCCTCGCGGTTGCCGACGCCGAGCCCGGTGTGGTTGAGGCCCATGGAGCCGCCGGTGCCGTCGGGGTTGGTCGGCGCGCGGGGCGGGTCCCAGGAGGCTTGGAAGAACCACAGGCCGCCGAAGCCGGTGGGCTTGTTGGTCTTGATCTCTTTGACTTCGGAGTAGGTGGCGTCGGCCTGGAGGAAGCGCAGGCTGCTGGCCCAGTCCCGGATGGAGGCGGTCGAGCCGTCGAAGCCGCCGGTGCGGGTCACGAGCTCGAAATCGTTGAGCACGACGGGGTTGGGCAGCGGCATCGACTCGCGGGAGAAGATGACCTCGAGGATGCGCCCGTCGGCGAGGGGGAACATGACGGGCCTGTACGGGCCCATCGAGCCGCCGAAGTACAAGGAGCGATCGAAGGAGTAGCGGTGGTAGGGCACCCAGGCGCGCTGGGACTGCCCCTCGTGCTCGACTTCGACGAGCGCGAGCGCCATGAGCCGCGAGGAGTTGAGGTCCTTGTCGCGCATGTGGTAGGGCACCACGCGCGGCTTGGTGACGCGTGTTGCGCGCTCGGTCAGGCTCGTGACCGCGATGGAGAGGTCCTGGAAGAGCTCGACGGGCGGGGCGCCCACTTCGAGCTCCTTGGCGATCGCGGTGCCCGAGCCCGAGGGGTTCAGGACGACCACGTGGGGCGTGATGGTCTCCTTCGGGCCGGCGATGAGCGTGACGGTGGTGAGGCGGGTGGCGGCGAAGGTCGTGACGAATCGCTCGTCCATGGGCCTCGTCTCGCCCGCGCCCATCGGGCTGTGTGCGGCGTCGTCGAGGTCGCGCGAGATGCTGGGGTCGTCCGTCACCCAGCGGGCGAAGCGGCCGGTCGGGGTGTCGAACTCCACGATCGCCATCGCGACCGTCCGCCCGTTGCCGAGGGGGAAGCGCGGCATGACGCTCGTCACGCGGTAGGCGTGCGGCGTGCCCTCGATGGGCGTGAAGTCACCATTCGGGTCTCCGTTCTCGCCCACGCGGAAGGGCACCTCGACCGAGGCACCGAACTCGGGGACATCGATCGTGAGGACGGCGTGGTTGCCGGCTTTGATGGCGTTGATGAGGGCGGGGCTCTCGACCCACGAGAAGCTCACCGCCCCGCCGGGGCCGACGGATCGCGCGTCGTCGAAGGCGATCAGCTCGTAGTCGCTGCCCTGGCCGTCGGCGGAGGTGATCATCAGCTGGGCGACGGGGTTGAGGTCGTTGCCCGAGCCGGGGATGAACTCGGTCTGGATCTCGGCGTACGAGAGATAGCCCACGACGCGGAGATCCACCTCGGGGAGGGTGTCGCCCTCTTCGGGAACCGCGGGGCGGTCGAGGGTGCGGACCATCTCGGCCCGCACCTCGTCGCGGAGTGGGAGGAAGACCTCGTCCGCGGAGGGCAGGTAGTTGTTGTACCGCGGCATCTTCGGAACCGGGCGCTGGTTCCAAGAGGCGGCGCCCGACTCGCGCACGTGCAGCGCGGAGCTGTGCATGATCCAGAAGCGGTCTTGCGGGTTGTAGGCGAGCGAGAGCTTGACCTCGGGATCGACGATCTTCGTGCCGAAGCCCGGCGCGTTCACGGCCCGGCCTTGGCCCGGGATGATGTCCTCGGTCAGCTCGGGGTAGCCCGCGAGCATCTGGCGCACGAAGGTCTGCTCGGGCGTGGTGACCTCGACCGAGACGGAGTAGACGCGCTCGCCCGCGGACTCGCCCGTGAGCATGGGCCAGCGCGGGTTCACCTGCACGACCTGGAAGGCGTACTGCCCCTCCGTCGTGTTCACGTTGATGCGCCGGCCCTCGATCGCGGGGAGCGTTGCGCCCGGAGCGCCGGGGACGCTCACCATCACGGTCCGGCGGAACACGGGCGTGTCGCCTTCGATCTTGGTGCCGAAGTAAATCACGCACCCGATGGTCATGATGATGATGCCGCCGTGGATCATCCACGCGCCCATACGGACGAGGTTGAAGGGGATGCGGCGGACGGTGGCGAAGGCCATGTTGATGCACAGGAGTGCGCACATACCGTAGAAGGCCCACGTGTGGAACCACTCGAACTCGGTCATCTCGAACATCGGGAGCTGACGCGGGTACATGTGCACCCAGTTGTCGGCGCTCAGGACGTTGAGGCTCGTGGGGTAGAGCATGCCCGCCGACCCGATCGACGAGTACACGAAGAGCGCCGTCAGCAGGAAGACGCACAGCTTGAAACCGCTGAGCTCATCGAGCAGCCAGCCGAAGAACCCCCGCGAGGTGCCCTTTCTGGGAGCAGTAACGGCGTGGGACTCGGCGAAGGTCTGGTCCTCGGTCATGAACGCATTCCGATCGTGATGGAGCGAACGTGTGCGGCGCTGGCTCACTACTGATAGCAAGCGCCTTGTTTCAAGCATAGGTGAAACTGGGGTGTTTTCCCGCGCGAGCCGTCGGATTCGGGTCCGATTCTGGCGGAAATCGGCGCTGGATCAGGCTGTTGGATGTCGCGGGGCGGGGATCAGCGAATCGCGCGTTGCCACGCGGGCATCGCGTCGGCCTGCGTCTCGCTGTCGCGCAGCACGCGCTCGAGCGAGCCGCCCCACGCGCGCACGTTGGGCACGCCCACGTGGTAGTTGTGGCATGTGGTGCACGAGTCGCCCACCTCGCCGGGCTTGTGGCACTCCTGGCACATCGAGACCTGCATGGGCTGGAAGCACGTGGAGCGCATCCCGCTCGGAGCGGATCCGGGTGTCAGATCCGAGACGGTGTGGCAGACGATGCAGGCGTTCTCGCCCATGTCCGTGAGGTGCGGGCGGTGGGGGAACCGCGTCGCGGGGGTGACGTCGGGCTCGCCGCCGACGCCCAGCCAGTGCACACGCACCCCACCCATCGGGAGTGGCTCCTCGGCGTGACACTTCATGCAGACGCCCGGGGCCGCGGGGTCGGAGAGCTGGGCGTAGACGTCTTGCGCAGCCTGCCCGGTGAAGCTCAAGGCGGGCGCGGGCCCGATCGAAGCTCGCGGCGAGACGAGATCGATCCAGGTCTGCAGGAAGGTGTCGGCGTGACCCGTTGGGCGGTAGACGACCGAGGCGGTCTCTTCGGAGATGAACCAACCGCCGTGCTCGACCCAGGCTTGCACGTCGTTGACCACGAGCTCGGGCGCCTCGAATGCCGGCGCCGGCGCGTCGTCGGAGTCGCTGCCAAGGACATCGTCGGCGAAGAGGTCGTCTGAAAGCAGATCGTCGGAGAGCAGGCCATCGTCTTCCGAGAGCACGTCGTCCGCGAAGAGGTCGAGTTCTTCGTCATCCTCGGAGCCCAGCACGTCGTCTGCGAAGAGGTCGTTGTCGCTGCTGTTATCGTCGCCCTCGAGCACATCGTCCGCAAAGAGGTCGATCTCTTCTTCGGCGGCCGGTTCCTCTTCGCTGAGGACATCGTCTGCGAAGAGATCGATCTCCTCTTCATCGCCCCCGAGCACGTCATCGGCGAAGAGGTCGAGTTCTTCGTCGCCCTCGGCGCCCAGCACGTCGTCGGCGAAGAGGTCGTCGCTCGCTTCGCCGCCGGGATCGGACTGCGCGCCGTCCGCGCCCTCGCTTTGTGACTCGGTTTCGGGTTCGGATTCGGGTTCGGGCTGGAGGCCCGCCCGGTGCATGGCGACCTCGACATGAAGGGCGGGGAACCAGCGCTCGCGCACCGCGAGCATGGTGTCGACGGGCAGGCCCGCCAGCATCCTGCGGGATTCGTCGGAGGTGAGCGGACGGCCCATCGCGGCCTCCAAGCGCTCGCGTACGGCCGACTGGCCGCCCGCGATGACGTCGTAGACCAGTTCCTTCACCGCCCAGGCGATCGTCTGGGCGTCCTCGAGGGCGGCCTCTTCGGCTTCGTAGAGGTCGAGGAGATCACGCTCCGATGTGCGCTCGAGGGCGGCCTGTACGCGCTCGTCGCCCGAGAGCAGCAGGCGCATGTACGGGGTGAGGCCGTCGTCGTAGATCGCGCTGTCGGCGGGCCAGGCGCCGATCCACACGCCGCGCTCTTCGAGGGAGCGTGTGTCGATCGCGGGCAACCGGAAGAACGCGACGCCCTGCAGGCCGCTCTTACCGACGCCGGCGATCTGGTCGCTGTGGCAGCTCGCGCACGACTGCTCGTAGCCGCGAACGAGGATGCTCGCGGCCTGCTGATCGGGCATGTGGCATGTGGTGCAGGACGTCGGGATGTCTACGCCCGATTCGAGTGTCGCGCGGGAGGCGGGGAAGTGCGTGCGGATGTGCGAGACGTGATCGAACTTGATCCGCTGGGGTGTGTCGTAGGGGTAGCCGTTGAACTCGGGGTGGCCCTCTGTGAACGAGGGGAACGAGGCCGAGTGGCACGACTGGCACTGGGCGTCGGTGATGGCGGTGATGTCGTTCGTGCGCCCGTGGTGCTCGGTGTGGCAGCTGACGCAATCGATCACAGCCTGGTCGTGCACGCCGCCGGGCATCGATCGCGCGATGCGCACAGCGAGGGGCGGGTTATCGCTGGCGGCGTCTTGCTGATCGGTGAGCCGCGCGAGCGCATCGGGGGAGAGTGCGTGGGGGCCTTTGGCGTAGGCGCCCAGGTTGTCGTGGCAGACGAGGCACTTGTCGCTCGAGACGGGCCCGACCCCCGAGACGTTGTTCGCGCCGAGTATCTGGGCGACGGCCGACTCCGACTCGCCGTGGCACGCCGAGCACTGGCTCGCGCCGTCGGCGATGGCTTCGGTGACGAGGTGCCCGTGCGCCGTCGAGAGGGGCCCGGGCGTGAACACCTTCTCGTTCGCGGGGAGCCCGAGAAGGAGGAGCGTGACGCCGGCGGTCAGCGCAGCGGCCCAGCGGACGACGGTCCCGCGGACCGAGCGCAGGCTGCGCACGGGCGAGCAGGGAACGATCGGGTTGCAGCACGAGCCGTCAGGGAGCGGGCCGGAACCGCAATTGCCCCCGCTCGTGCCGCTGCGCGTGCAGACCCAGCGATCCCCGTTGCGCGTGGGGAGGCACTCGGCGGTCGTGTGGCATCGGCCCTTGTGATCGGGGCCGATGTTGCAGGGCCGCCCGCACCCGGCGCGCCCGCACTGCCACTCGCTGTTGGGGCGCTCGTACCGGCTCTGATCGTGCTGGAATTGCTGGAGCGGCGTGCGCGTCATCCGAGCCACCTCATCTGGAAGATCGCCACGAGCACGACATGCACGCCCGCGAGCACGAGCAGCGAGAAGGTCAGCGGGATGTGCACGAAGAGCCACATCTTGAGGATGGTCTGACCGGCGTGCTGGTAGTCGAGGTCGTCTTTCTGCTCGACGAGTGCGCGGAGTTCGTTCATGACTTCGCGCTCACTCGAGCCGACGTAGCGCTCGAAGGCCGACATCGCGCTGAGCACCCGGTGCCGCGGCGCGTTGGAGTGCAGGCAATGCTCGAGGAAGTTGCGTGTGCCGAGGAAGAAGGGCCTGAGCTCGCGCTCGTAGAAGTCCGCGACGCTGCGCGCGCCCGACTCTTCGACCCCGCGCTCGACGACGGCCTCGGCGCGGTGCATCAGTTCGAGGCGCAGGGCCGGGATCCGCTCGAAGATGACCTGCTCGCCCCGGCGTGTGAGCCGCCTGGGAAGCCGCCTCGTCAGCCAAAGCCCCACAAGGCCCGAAGCGAATACCCCGACAAAGACGAGCGCGAGCGCCCACTCGAAGTAGCCCGTGGGCAGCCGGAAGCAGATGTGCACCAGGAAGAGCACGCCCGAGAAGAGCCCGGCGTAGATGTGAAACTGCAGCCACGCGGCGCCGGAGAGAACGGGCAAGAAGGGGACTTTCTTGCGGGCGTTGAAGAGGGTCAGCAGCAGGCAGACGCTGAGCAGCGCGATGCCCGAACCGACGGCGACATCGCGCACGAGCGCCGTCTCGGCGGCCAGCCACAGTAGGACCGCGGCCGTTGACGCAAGGACGAGGACAAAGATCCCGATCGCACGGCGTTTCGAGAATGCGACCGCGCTCATCGCTTCGTCCACTCTGCGAGGCGTGTGAGCTGGCGCATGTCGACGCGCTTCAAGGCGTCGTGCGGGCAAGCGCGCTGGCAGGCGGGCCCGCCGACGTTGTCGGCGCACAGGTCGCACTTCGTCGCCTTGAGGATGGGCAGGTGCGTGTCCTGATCCACTACGGGGTCGCCCGAGCGGTCGCGGATCTCGACCATGCGGATGTTGTGGTAGGGGCAGCTGTTCGCGCAGGTCGCGCAGCCGATGCAGGTGCGGTCGTTGATGACCACGCTGCCCGACTCGGCGTCGCGGCTGATGGCTCCCGTGGGGCAGCCGATCATGCAGACGGGGTCGGCGCAGTGCATGCACGCGTTGGTGATCATGAAGTGATCGTGCTGCGGGCCGTGCCGGACGAAGCGCGGGTTGCCGTCGTGCGTCGAAGCGCACGCGCGCACGCAGTCGTCGCAGCGTGTGCAGCGGTCGGTGTCGATGATCATCGTCTGCGTGCCGTTGACGTGGCGCTTCTCGACGAGGAATTCGAGGAAGGATGTATCGAGCCGGGCCTGGCGCTCTTCTTCTTCCTGCACCCAGAGGCTCTCTTCGCCCGGGGTGCTCACCGTGACGGCGCGCGGGCGGTGGCGCTCGGGCATGCCGGGGAGGATGAGCTCCTCGACGGTGCGCGTCGGGATGCGGAGGGTGTCGACATAGCCGAGCGCGCGGAGGGTGCGCTGGAGCGGAGCCGAGCCGCCCGTGGTCCAGTTGTGGTAGGTCTCGCGCAGGCCGAATACGCCGCCGCGACCCAGGTAGCTGACGGTGCGCTCGCCCGAGGCGAAGGGCTCGGAGAGCCTGGCGAAGCCCGCGCGCACGAGGATCAGCCCGTTGGGGTAGTGGCCCGCTTCGGCGATCGCCGGTTCGTTCGAGAAGCGGCCGGCGGTGCCCTTGGCGGCGAGCTTCTTGTACGAGACGTGCCAATCGAACTCGCCGTAGGACTCGAACACCGTCGCGTCGGCGACCTTCTGCAGCGCCTCGTCGTCGAGGTGCGCGAGGATGGGAGTCTCGCGGAGGTGAACGAGCAGAGAACGCTCGCGGTACAGGCGGTCGGTGTGCTCTCGGATCGCGTCGGACCTGCGGCGGATATCGCGCAGGCCCTGCCAGCGGATCTCGAGGATCTCGGTGTCTTCGTCGGCGACGATCGTCGCGGTGCGGGGGGTACGGCCGAGTGCGGCGATCTCACCGAAGAACTCGCCCGCACCGATGCGGACGCTGCGCGCCCCGCCCAGCACGCCGGGGATGTCCTGCAGGAAGACGCGCACGCCGGTAGCGCCGTGTTGCACGCCCTGCTGCGCACCGTAGGAATCGATGTCGCGTTGCTCGGGTGCCTTGGTGCGCTGCCACAGGCGGGCGATCGTGTGCCCGAGTTTGCTCGTGGAGGCGCGCTTGCGCCCGAGGGTCTCGGGGGGCAGGCTCTCGAGCACCACGCGGACCCCGCCGGACAGAACGAAGTACGCGCTGTTGGAGTAGTCGCCCTCGCGGCAGACGATTTCGCCCTTGGCGAGCGTGGCGAGGCGTGTGTCGTTGGCGATCAGGCCCGCGAGGGGCATGGCGCGCGGGAAGCCCGATTCGTCGAGCGAGGAGAAGGGCTCCACGCCCAGCACGCGCGCGACATCCTCTTCGGACATCGTGCCGAAGGGAACGTCCCATCGCTGGGGGGCTCCGATGCGCGTCGGTCGCGGCGTCGCCTCGGGCATGAACGCGGATCCTCTCCAAGTCTCCGCGCGGGTACACACGCGGCCGGTATTCAATCGTGCGCACGGGCGGGTCGCCCCTGCGCACGCTTCGGTCAGTCCATCACTCGCCGGCGGAGGCGGTGCCCTTCCAGTCGGCTTCGCCGGGGATCAGCCCGTCGAGGCCCGCGAGGCCCGAGCCGTCGTGGTTGGCGGCGAAGTCCTTGGCGGCCTGCTTGATGGCATCGGCTGCGGCGTTGAGCTTGTCGGCGTTGTTGAGCTTGAGATCCGAGCGACCGACGGACGCGAGCATGGCGCCCACCTCATCCGTCGCGACGGCCTCCTGGATCTGGCCCAGATGCTGGAGCGCACGCGCGGACCGCTGCGCCATGGCCTTGGCGTAGAGCTTGCCCTCGGTCGCGCGAGCGAGCCCGCGCAGGCCGTACTCGAGGTCGAGGGCCTTGCCCACGACGTAGAGCACGCGGATGTTCTCCGCGGAGGACATGGCGTTGTGGGCGTTGTCGGTGCGGTTGAAGTTGTGGCGCACCTCGCCCTGCGACCAGCTGACGAGCTCGAAGTCGGAGCCGGCGGGGTGCCCGCCCACGTTCACGAGGCGCTCGTTCGGCGCGGTGTGGCACTGGAAGCAGTTCTCCGCGACCGCGTAGAGGTCGGTGGGCGAGAGCATGCCCGCTGCGACGGCGGCCTCGATGCGGGCGGCCTTCTGCTCGGCGGTCTCGGTCTCGCGTGTCACGCCGTCGGCGTAGGTCGAGTGGATGTCGATCCAGTCTTCGCCGGCGCCGTGGCACGACTCGCAGGAGATGCCCGAGATGTCGGTCATCGACGCGGGGGGGCCCTGCATCGTGAAGTGGCACGAGAGGCAGTCCGACTCGTTCTTGATGCGCCGGATGCCGAGCTTGTCGGCGATCTCGCGCGCCTTGGGCGAGCGGGGCATGTCGTTGAAGGTCGTGTGGTGGTGGGTCGCCTTCCACGCGACGGCCTCCTTGGGGTGGCACTCGGCGCACTTGTCGGAGCCCTGGATCTTCTCCGGCTGGTCGCCCGACGCGTAGAGGGGCAGGCCGCCCTCTTGCACACCGGCGACGATGACGCCGCCCGTCGCAGCAGCGATCACGCCGCCCGCGAGGATGGCGAGTACGCCGATGGACCCGACGCCGCGTTGTTCGCTCGTGTTGTCGTTCATGCTCGTTCTCTTTCTCTGGGTATCACAAGGAATGCAGCGCGATCGCGCGCGGGTCAGGCATCTAGTACGAGATCTGTCTTGGGCCGGCACACGCAGAGCAGGCAGCTGCCTGCTTCGGGTGCCGCGCCCGGCTCGGTGTCGTAGGCGACCTCGCCCGACTTGATGGCAACGAGGCACGAGCCGCAGTTGCCCGCCCGGCAGCCCGAGTCGAGCGCCACGCCGAGGTCTTCGCCGAAGTCGAGGAGCGAGTCAGCATCGTCGGGCCACGCGGCCTTCTTATCCGACCGCTCGAACGTCACCTGGTAGGTCTTGGCTTCGCCCGCGGGCGCGTCGGCGGCGGGCTCTGCCTTCTTCTTGCGCTTGACCGTCGCGGGGCCGAAGGCCTCGAAACGGATGTGCTCTTCGGGGACGCCCCACTCTTCGAGCTGCTCGACGAGAGAGGACATCATCGGCGGTGGGCCGCAGATGTGGAAGATGTAGTTGTTCGAGGGCAGCGCTTCCTTGAAGAGGTCGGCGCCGATGTAGCCGGTGTGGTGGTAGTCCTTGCCCAGCGATTCATCGTCGCCGGGAGAAGAGTGCACGTAGCGGACACGGATGTTGTCGTTCTCGCGCTCGAGGCGCTCGAGTTCTTCGTGGAGGACGCGCTCGGCGTTGTTGCGCACGCCGTAGAAGAGCCACGTCTCGCGCTTGGATCCCGAATCGGCGATCGCTTTGGCCATCGAGAGCACGGGCGTGAGGCCGATGCCGCCGCCGATGAGGACCACGGGCACCTCGTTATCGCCCGTCGGCTCGCAGTAGAAGCCGCCCGACGGCGCGCGCACGTCGAGGATGTCGCCCTCTTGCACCTTGTCGTGGAAGTAGTTGGAGCTCACCCCGGGCGGCAGTTCGGGCTTGTCGCGCGGCGGGGGGCAACGCTTGATCGATACGCGGTAGTGGTTGGGCGTCGGGCCGTCACTCAGCGAGTAACAGCGGATCACCGGCTTGTCGTGCCCGGGGACGCGCAGCTGGAAGGTGAGGTACTGGCCGGGCTTGAACCCCGGGAGCGGTCGCCCGTCGTGCGGCTTCAGGAAGAAGGAACAGATGTCCCCGCCTTCGTAGCGCTTCTGCGCGACTTCGAACTTCCGCAGGCCGTTCCAGGCGTCCTGCTCAGACTCTTTCTTGGCGCGGATGAGGCGCGACTTCTCGATGCGCTCCTCGAAGAGCTGCAGCTCGAGCTCGGCGAGACGCTCCTCCCGCGCGAGGCGACGCGCACCGCTCACGAGAGAGAGCCCGAGCCGGATCGTCGTCGCGGCGATCAGCACACCACCCAGCGCGACGGCTGCGTTCTGAGGTGTTATGAACTCACTCATGCGGGCGGACCTTCTCCAACTGCGCCTCGCGGCACGCGGGCAATCAGATCGTCAAATTAGCACGATCCCCACAAGAATTAGGGTGATACCCAGTCTCAATAGGATACACCCCAAATGGGTGTGCGGATCAGAACTGGAAGAGCATCTCGGCGCGGATGCCGTAGGAGGGCCCCCGCTCTTCGCCGCCCGCGATGAAGGTGTCGACCCGGAAGACCGAGCGCTGGCCGAGCGCCTGCTGGAACGAGGCCCCCACCGCTGCGGAGAATGGCTCGTCTTCGGAGATGCCGTTGCGGAACCCGGCCTCGAGCACGAGTTGGGTGCGCTTGAAGGTCCCGAAGAACTTCTGGTAGCCGATGGCTGCTCCGTAGGAGTCGTCGGCGCTGTTGCCCAGGGGCGCGCCGTACCGCCCGACACCAACGGCGGCGAAGAGAACGCCGACGCGGCCGAGGGGCCCGCCCGTCTCTTCGGCGCGGGCCGCCGACGAGTACTCGTCGAAGCCTACGAAGCCGTTGACGTACATGTTGTCTTTGGTGCCGTGGGGCACCCACGAGAGCTCGGTGAAGAAGAGGTGGCCCTCGCTCGCGGCGGGCGAGTCCTCGTCGGCGGTGTACGAGCCGAAGAGTCGGAAGGCGCTGTTCATCTCGCCGATGCGTTGCACCGCGCTGGCGCCCCAGTGGAAGGAGCTCTGGTCCACGCGCGGGTCGTCCTCGGCGTCGTAGACGTAGACGAGGTCGAGGTTGTACGTGCTCCCGCCGTAGTCGGCTTCGGTGAAGAACCCGAAGAGGTGCTGGTCGGACTTGCGGTCGTTGTCGTCGCGGTTGATGTTGGCCCAGCCGTAGAGGAAGGTCAGCTGGAGGTTGCTGAAACCGGGCGCCTGGATGTTGTTCTTGGTGATGCCGATGGCGTCGATCGTGTCGTTGATCAGGATGCCCTCTTGGTAGAAGAGGGGCTGGCGGCCGATGGAGAAGCCGATGTCGGTTCGGCCCGAGTCGTCGGGGTCGAGGTTGGGGAAGATCTCGCCGAAGTCGCCTTCGAAGAAGAGGGTGGTGATCTCGGCGTTGACCTCGCCGTGCCAACCCTCGTTGATGTCGGCGTCGTCTGGGTTGAAGTAGTAGCCGCTGAAGCGCGTGCCGCGATCGAGCGGGCGCATGCCAATGAGGATGCGCTCGGTTCCCGAGAGCTGGAGGTTGCCGAAGAGGTCGAGCCTGTTGGCCCACTCGGTGAAGGTTGTGTCGGTGCGGCCGTCGTGGAAGGTCTGGATCGCGCTGCGCGCCGTGCCGAAGACCATGAACTGCGGCTGCCACACGGCGCCGGTGGGGAGCTCGAAGCCGGGATCGAGCACGCCCGTATCGAGGAAGCCCGGCCCGATCTCGATGAGCGGAGCGGGGCGCTCGGGGAAGTCTTCGATGAGTGGCATGGGCTCGTCGGGGAAGCGTGCGGCACCGCCGCCGCCATCGCCGTCGCCCGAGGGTGCGGCGAGCGCGGGAGCGCACGCGAGCGAGAGCGCGGAGAGGCACAGCAAGCTATCACGCATATTCATACTGAATCACCCTAGCGGCCTATCCGCGGGTGCACCTGCCCGGGGTAGAGGCCCGATTGCGCCGCGCCTGCGCCCGAGCGTTTGTGGGGCAGGCGAGTGGTGTAGACGGGTTCGCTCGCGCGGGTGCGGACGCGCGACGAGTCGTAGCAAACGAAGCCCGCCGATCGCTCGGCGGGCTTCAACAAGAGGAGAAGGTTTAGTCGACAGTGATCGAAGGCTCGATGCTCACGGCGATGTTGTTGTCGTGCGGATCGAAGACGACCTCACGCGTCCAGAGCACCTCGTGACCCTCGCGCACGCCGTCGGCGATCTCGCGCGGGGTCATGTTGTAGTCCAGGCCCACGTGCATGATCTCGGAGAGCAGGTTCACGGGGATCATCGCGGCCTTGAGCTCGATGACCGCGGTGTACGGGCCGTTGCCCGTGAGATCCTTGGCCTTCACTTCGTAGTCGGCCCAGCGGTGCCCGTCGGGCTCGATGCTGTAGCGGTGCTTGCGTGCGCCGCCCGGGCTGCCGGTGAGGACGGTCGAGCGCGTGGCCTTGCGGAGGAAGGGGAGGGGCGAGGGGCTGTAGTTGACCGCGAGGATCTGCTCGCGCTCACCGCCGCGGTTGTTGCGGGTGACGAACTTGCCTTGGAGGCTGAAGAGCTGCTCGTCGAGGGGGAGCTCGCCGGCGTGGACATAGAGCGAGTGCAGGTCGCGCACGTCGCCGTTGGGGTCGAGGTCGCCCGACTCCATGACGAGGTTGCCGTCTGCGTCGCGGACCTGGACGAAGAGCCAGGTGAGTCGTTCGGCATCGAAGCCGGTGGGCACCGAGTGCCCGTCGGTCAGGTTGCGGACCTGGACGCGGAAGCCGATGCCCGAATCGTCATCCTTGATGGTTTCGATGTCACCGATGCCGTACCCGTTGCGAAGGACTTCGAGGCGCTGGCCGCGTGCCCACTCGAGGAGCTCGAGGTTCTCTTCGATGATCTCGCGTGCGGTGTAGCGGTCATCGACGGACTGCCACGACTCGGGGAAGACGATCTCTTCGGGCGTGCCGCGCTTGTCCCAGGCCTCGTCCTCGAACTCGTCGGTGCCCCAGCCGGCCTTCCAGTCGAACTCGATCCACTGGCGCATGGTTGCGAGCGCCTGGGCCTTGTCGTTGTGGGGGAAGAGCCCGGGGTGGATGATGGGGTAGTCGGGGCCGGCGAAGTAGTGGTTGGTGCGCTTGCGCGGGACGGTGGGCACATCACCCACGATGGCGGCGGGCGCGATGGCGTACCCCGAGGCCACGCCCTGCTCGACGCCCATGTGGCAGTCCTGGCACGACTCGCCGCGGAGCGCCGCGGGCGAGCCCTTGTAGTGGCTGAAGGCCTCTTCGAGACGGAAGCCGTTGACGAGGGTCACGTCGTGGCACGTGCCGCAGAAGCCGGACTCGGTGAGCTGGAAGAACTTGACGGCCTCGGTGTGGATCTTGCGGCCGGGCTTCTCCGCGTCGGTGACAACGCGGTACTCCTCGGGGTTCTCGAGCACGCGCTCGAGCTCGGAGCCGCCCAGCGAACCGAAGACGGGCTCGAGCAGATCGCCCTCGACGATGGAGAGGCGGCCCGAGAGCTTGCCGTAGGCCTTGTTCACGCGGTGGCAGACGATGCAGGTGATGCCCTCGCGCGAGGCGGGGGTGCGGTCCATGTTGGACATGAAGACGGACTCGCCGATGTTCATGCCGATGGGCGTGTGGCAGCGGATGCAGAAGTCGCCGTTGGTGCCGTTGGTCAGCTTGACGATCGTGCCGTGCATCGCGTTGAAGACGGGAGAGAGCTGGGCGTAGGCGTGCTGGCTGACGGACCACTCCCGGAAGTGATCGGGGTGGCACGTGCGGCAGGTGGTCGCGGAGGGGTAGCGGTCTTCGGAGAAGAGATCGGCGTGGGCCTGCGCAGCGGCGGCCGCCACGACCACGTCTTCGACCGACGCTTCGGAGTCGCTGTCGGAACCGAAGAGCAGATCATCATCGTCGCCGAAGAGCAGATCGCCGTCGTCCCCCCCGAGGAGGAGATCGTCGTCCGAGCCGAGGAGGAGATCCTCGTCGCCCTCGAGAAGCAGGCTCTCTTCTTCTTGGGCGGAGAGGAGCGCGCTGGGGTCCTCTTTGGGTTCGTCGGCGGTGCGGACCGCTGCGACAGCGAGCGCGCCGGCTCCGGCGGTTGCGAGCAGCAGGGCCAGACTTGCGGCGCCAAGGGACGAGCGCGACGGGGTGCGAGACGTCGGCAACATATTGAACCTCAGGGCCGGTAAGCCCTTCGCGCGTGAGCGCGCCTTTCTCCTGCCGGGCCGACAAAGCGCCCGACGACACATAAATAGGAAAGGAGACGCTCGGGGTTGGCGAACGCACCCGGGGCCCGACTACCGGACCACAACGGAGGAATCGTGCCTTGCGATCGGCCCGGCCGCAAGGGGTCTATTGGCGTTTACCTGTCTTTACATAGAGATATTTCCGGATAATCGCATCCGGAATGCCCTATTTGGGTGTGTGTTGCGACATCCAGTTTGCGGTACCGATGAGCGAATCTGATCGAGATTCACCCTCCGCGGGCGCGCTCCCACGCAGTCCTTGAGGGGGGCGGGTCATGTCAGCATCCCCCTATTGCAATGGGTTCGCGTGGGGTGTGTCGCATGTCACAGGTCTGTTCGGGCCGATCTACTTATTGTCCGCGCTTGAAGTTCCGATAGCCGCCCGACGTGGATCGGCTCCGCGATCCTGTACACGCGCGCACGACCAGGAGATGCCCGTGCTGTTGCCAGCAGTCCTCTCAATCTTCGCGTTGGCGTTCCTCGCCCCGACGCTGCACCGCGTGCTGGGACGGTTCGCCGGCCCGGTCTTCGCGCTGCTGCCCGCGGGCTGGTTCGCCTACTTCTGCGGGTTCATCGGGGCTCCCGGTGCCAGCGTCCCCGAAGGCTCACTCGCGGGCACGATGGCCCAAGAGGTCTTCTCCTGGGTCCCGGCGCTGAACATCGAGCTCGCGCTCCGCCTCGACGGCCTCTCGCTGCTCATGGCGCTGCTCATCACCGGCATCGGTGCGTGCATCGTGGTCTACGGCGGGAACTACCTGCACGGGCACCGCCACCACGGCCGCTTCTTCGGCTACCTCCTCGCGTTCATGGCCTCGATGCTCGGCGTCGTCCTCTCCGATGACATCATGAGCCTCTTTATCTTCTGGGAGCTCACGAGCATCACCTCGTACCTCCTGATCGGCTTCGATCACCATAAAGAGGACTCCCGCCGGTCGGCGTTGCAGGCGCTGCTCGTCACAGGCCTCGGCGGCATGGCGCTCCTCGCGGGGCTCCTGCTCCTCGGTCTCGAGGGGGGCACATGGCGCCTCTCCGAGCTCATTGCTGACCCCACCGGCATCCAAGAGAGCACGCTCTACACCCCAGCGCTCTGCCTCATCCTGCTGGGCTGTTTCACCAAGTCTGCGATCTTCCCCTTCCACTTCTGGCTCCCCGGCGCGATGGCTGCACCGACGCCCGTCTCGGCGTACCTGCACTCGTCCACCATGGTGAAGGCGGGCGTCTTCCTGCTCGCACGCCTCCAGCCGGCCATGGGCGGCACGCCCCAGTGGGAGTGGGCGCTCATCGGCTTCGGCGGCTTCACGATGCTCGCGGCGATCTTCCTCGCTTCGCGGCAGACCATCTTCAAGCGCCTGCTCGCCTACTCGACGGTCAGCTCCCTCGCGACGATGGTGATGCTCATCGGCATGGGCGAGGCGGGCGCGCATGCTGCGGTCGCGTATCTCTTCTGCCACGCGCTCTTCAAGGGCGCGCTCTTCATGCTCGCGGGCATCGCGGACCACGAGACGGGCGTGAAGGACGTCGAGCAACTCGGCGGGCTGCGCAAGTACATGCCGATCTCAGCGGGGGCCTCGCTGCTCGCAGCGATCTCGATGGCCGGCGCTCCGCCGATGGTGGGCTTTGCTGCCAAAGAGCTGATGATCTACGCCTCGTTCGACTCGCCCATCATGCCCGCCGTCGTGGTTGCAGCCACGGTGCTCGGCGGTGTTCTGATGGTGATGGTCGCGTGGACGGTGGGCATCCGCCCCTACTTCGGCACCAAGGCGTGGGACGAAGAGACGAACCCGCTCCCCAAGAAACCCCACGAAGCGCCCGCTTCGCTGCTCGCGGGCCCGGTGCTGCTCGGGACACTCGGCGTGGTCGCGGCGTTTATGCCGGGCCTCTTCGGCGACCCGATCGTGAACGCTGCGCGCGACGCCGTCGCCCCGCCCGCTGCGATCTACTCGCCGCAGTCGAGCATCGAGCCGGCGATCGTGCTCGTGGCCGACGCCCCGGCGGGTGACGCTTCGCTCGCGGGCGATCACGCGGGCGATAGGGGCGGCGGTTACGGCGACAGCAAGAAGTCCGGCAAGGGCCTCGGCGTTGTCTACTACCTGACGCACCCCTCCATCGTGCTCGCCCTCTCGCTGCTCGCGGTGGTGCTGGGCACCGGCCTCTACTTCGTGCGTGACAAGTGGCGGAGCATCACCGCTCCGCTGATGTACGCCGCAGAACCCATCGGCCCGCAGGCGAACTACTCGCGCATCATGAAGGGCGTCACAACGACCGCTGCCTGGCAGACCAAGCTCCTGCAGAACGGCTCGCTCTCGAGCTACGTGCGGACGATCCTGCTCGCAGCGATCGGCCTGGGCGTGGCGGGCATCATCCGCACCGGGCGCGACTTCTTCACGCTGCCCGAAGAGACGGCGCCCGTGGGTGTCTTCGAGACGGTGCTCGCGCTGCTCTCTATGTGCGGGGCGATCGCAGCGACGCGCATGAAGTCCCGCCTCGCTGCTGTGGTCTCGATGGGTATCACCGGCCTGCTCCTCGCGGTCGTCTTCCTGATCTACGGCCAGCCCGACGTCGCCATGACACAGTTCGCTGTCGAGACGCTAACCGCGGTGATACTCGTCCTTGTGGTGTGGCACCTGCCCGCGTTCTCGAAGTACACGACGAGCGTCCGCCGCTTCTGGGATTACGTCGTCGCGATCGCCTTCGGCGCGATGATGACCGCATTCACGCTGATCGCGGTCGACGAGCAGTTCGCGGCGCCCATCAGCCAGTACTTCGCGCAGGAGAGCTACACGGGCGGCAAGGGCAAAAACATCGTCAACGTCATCCTCGTCGACTTCCGCGGCTTCGACACGCTGGGCGAGATCGTCGTCCTGGGCATGGCTGCGATCGGCGTCTACACACTGCTCGCGCTGCGGTGCACCCGCGCCGACACCGTCACGAAGACGCGTCCGTTCTTCGAGCGTCGTAACGAGGGGGAGTTCCTGTGAATTCACTGATCTTCCAGAGCGCGACCCGGCTCATCATGCCGGTGATGCTGCTCTTCTCCGTCGTCATCCTGCTCCGCGGGCACAACGTCCCGGGCGGCGGGTTCGTGGGCGGGCTCATGGTCGCCTCGTCGCTGTGCCTCTACGGCATGGCCTTCGGCCCCGAGCAGCTCAAGAGGCTCGTGCCCATCAACCTGCAGACACTGATCGGTTGCGGGCTTCTGGTGGCCTTCCTCAGCGGGCTGCCCAGCATGTTCGTGGGCGGCCCCTTCATGCAGGGCATGTGGACCGAGTTCGGGCCCATCCCGCAACTCGACGACGCGATTATCAAAATCGGCACCCCCGTCTTCTTCGACCTGGGCGTGTACGCCGTCGTCATCGGCGTGGTCACGCTGATGTTTGTCAGTCTGGCGGAGCGTTAACCCATGGAAGTCATCCTCGCCATCCTGATCGGCGTCATCTACTCGACGAGCCTGTTCCTGATCCTCCGGCGTTCGATCGTGAAGATGATCATCGGCCTGGCCCTCTTCGGGCACGCGGCCAACCTGCTCATCATCACGTCGGGCCGGGTCGTGAAGGGCCGCCCACCGTTGATCGACACCGACCCCGAAGTGAAGTACCTCACCGGCGTGCCCGCGGTTGATTACGCCGACCCCATCCCCGGCGCGCTCGTGCTGACGGCCATCGTCATCGGGTTCGCCATCCTCGCCTTTACCGCTGTCCTCGTGAAGCGTGCGCACCAGGAGATCGGCACCGACGACCTCGAAGAGATGCGGAGCACCGACGCATGAACACCATCGTCCTCGCACCGGTGCTCATACCTATGTGCACCGCCATCCTCTGCATCGCCCTCTGGACGGTGCCCAAGGCCCAGCGGGCGGTCAGCCTGGTCGGCGCCTTCGCGCTGCTCGCTTCGTCGATCGTCCTCCTCATGCGCATCGATACCGACCCGGGGCTCGACGGCGTCGCGGCGGTCCAGCTCGGCAACTGGGCGGCGCCCTTCGGCATCTCCTTCGTCGCAGACCGTTTCGCTGCGATTATGGTCCTGCTCAACGGCATGATCGGCGCCGCCACCGCGGTCTACGCGCTGGGCGGGCTCGACAAACGCCGCGAGTCCTACGGATTCCACGCGCTCTTCCACGGCGTGCTCTGCGCCGTCTCGGGCGCCTTCCTCACCGGCGACATCTTCAACATGTTCGTCTGGTTCGAGGTCATGCTGCTGTCGTCGTTCGTGCTGCTATGCCTCGGCGGCGAGCGCGCCCAGCTCGAAGGCGCTGTGAAGTACGTCGCGCTCAACCTGCTCTCATCGGGCATCTTCCTCGCGGGCGTCGGCCTCTTGTACGGCCTGATGGGCACGCTCAACATGGCCGATCTCTCGGTCAAGATCGCTGCGCTCGACAAGGGCGACCAGACGATCGTTACCGCGGTGGGCCTGCTCTTCCTCGTGAGCTTCGGCATCAAGGCGGCCGCCTTCCCCTTCTTCTTCTGGCTGCCCGCGAGCTACCACACACCCCCCACCATCGTCTCGGCCCTCTTCGCGGGCCTGCTCACGAAGGTCGGCGTCTACGCGCTCGTGCGCACGTTCACGCTCGTCTTCGGGACCGAGATGGGCTTCACGCACAACCTCATCGTCTGGATCGCCGGCGCGACCATGGTCACGGGCGTGCTCGGGGCTGCGGCCCAGTACGAGATCCGCCGGATCCTCAGCTTCCACATCGTGAGCC